>CACOIV010000019.1 GCA_902627335.1 uncultured Prochlorococcus sp. | reverse complement strand
GAGTATAAGTTCTTTATTGATTTTTCCACTTAATCCATATTTTACTGTTTATAGTTTAAAAATAATTAGTATTAAATTAATGGAAACAACAAATTTTGGATTCATTGCAAGCTTACTCTTTGTAGGTGTACCCACTATCTTTTTAATAGGTCTCTTTATCTCTACCAGTGATGGAGAAAAATCAAGTTTTTACTCTGATTCTAGTAAAGGAAGACTTGGACCTAAACCTAAGAATTAAAAATATCAAAAAATGGTTGAAGTTTCCTCAGAGGAACTACTTTTATGGATTCAAAATGTTAATAAAGAGGAAGATAGAGATTCTCTATACCTGCTTATTGATTTATTAGCCGGAATTTCAAGAGCTGAAATTAACTCCTTGAAAATAAATCCTCAAAAAATAATCAATATGAAGGTTAGTTTAGATTCTTTAAGTAAGAATTGGACAGAATTTATCCAAAATAAAAAACCAATACAATACTTAAGTGGTTGTTGTTATTGGCGAGATTTAAATCTTGAGGTTAATAGGCATGTTTTGATACCACGTGTTGAAACTCAGCAGATTACTGATATAGTTTTAAGCTTAATTAGTAGTTCTACAAAAGAATTATTAATTACGGATCTTGGGACAGGTTCCGGAGCTATTGCAATTTCTTTAGCTTTAGAATGTTCTCTTTGGAAAGTTTTAGCAACCGATATTGAGCAAAATGCAATTGATTTAGCACGCAAAAATTTTAAAAAATACTCAAATAAAGACAACTTACAATTATTTTATGGTAGTTGGTGGCAACCCTTAAAGAAATATGCTGGCAAGATTGATATCGCAATCTCAAATCCACCTTATATTCCTTTAAAAGTATATGAAAACTTGGCTATTTCAGTTAAAAATCATGAGCCACAAATAGCTTTAAATGGAGGAGTTGATGGTTTGTTGCACATAAGAGAAATTATTAAAGAAGCTCCAAAATATCTTAAGAAAGATGGTTGGCTATTACTTGAAAATCATTTTGATCAGGCCCAAAAAGTTAAAACTTTAATGTTGCATTCTGGCTTTGAAAGGGTAGAGATTATAAAAGATCTGTACGGTATTGGAAGATTTACAATTGGAAGATATAAATAAATGTAAGTATATTTTTTTTAATGAAAGTAAGAAATCAAAAAGAAGCTTTGAATTTATTAAAAGACGGGTTCCCTTTGGGATTTCAAACTGATACTGTTCCAGCTATTGGATGTCTTCCCGCTCATTCAGAAATTATTTATAAGGTAAAAAAAAGAGAGAAAAAAAAAGCTTTAATCTTAATGGGAGCTGAAATATCTCAGGTCTTAGAATATGTCCATACATCAGCATTGTATGACTTCAGGAAATTGGCTGATAAATTTTGGCCTGGAGCACTTACTCTTATCGTACCGATGCCTGCAGAAAAAAATTTTAGTTTTATTCCCAAAAATTTTATTGGAATAAGGATTCCAGACTCCGCAATAGCAAGATTACTAATTTCTGATTCAGGTCCCTTGGCAACATCAAGTGCAAATATTTCTGGGATTTCTACCTCATTAACTGCTCATCAAGTCGCATTAGATTTACCAAATTTAAATCTTCTTGGACCAGTTCCTTGGCAAAAGTGTAGTGGGAAAGCAAGTACAATAATACAGTGGATCGGTGAAGGAGAGTGGAAACTTATTAGGCAAGGAAATGTTGTTTTATCTAGTTTAAGGTGATGGGTATAGTAACCTTTTTTGTTTTCCTAATCCAATTATTTTCTTATTATATTTTTAAAAGTATAGTACAAGCCGTTGGTTCTATATTTGAAGTAAGAACCCTACCTTTTTTTTTAATTATTATCTTTTTATTTATTTTTTCAAATAAATCTTGTGAATAGTTATGTCATTAATGATGCCGGCTAACAGATTTGAACTGATGACCTTCGCTTTACAAAAGCGCTGCTCTACCGCTGAGCTAAGCCGGCATAGATTCTATTTTACATATAAATGAGGAAGTTTGAATTTATATATATTAAAAAAATTTTATTTACTTGTTTTTTTATTATTATCTTTTAATTTTATTTCGCCTGAGATCGTTCGTTTAATTGGTAAATTTGCAACTAATGCAGTCATTCTATCCTCAGTTTCTAAACTAACTGCGACTTCATCAAAATCAATTTCTACATATTTAGCAACTACGTCAAGTATTTCTCTTCTCATTTTATCTAATAGGTCTGTTGTTAAAGTGCTCATATCAACTCTGTCATGAGCTAGAACAAGTTGAAGTCTTTCTCTAGCAGTATTGGCGCTGGCAGTCTCTCTACCTAATAATTTGTTAATGAGATCTCTTAAGGTCATTTTTAGAAAATCTTAGTTTGCATTAAATTCATAAATTTATCTTTAATACTTTTACTCTCTTTGTTGGGATCTATTATTGGGACATCCGCACCTGCAAGTCTTTGAGATATATTTAAGTAACATTTTGAAGCAGGTGATTTCTTCCCAGATAAAGTTAGTGGCTCGCCTCTGTTTGTGCTAATAATTACTTGTTCATCTTCTAAAACAATCCCAAGAAGAGTTAATGAGAGAATACTTGTAACATCGTCTATCGTAAGCATTTCCTGATTAGCCATCATTTTTGGTCTCACCCTATTAACGACTAATTGTATTGGTTTAATGTCGCAAGTATTTAAAATACCAACAACCCTGTCCGCATCTCTAACTGCAGATAATTCAGGGTTTGTGACCACAATTGCTTCATTACATGCAGCAAGAGCATTTTTAAAACCATCCTCTACTCCTGCGGGGCAATCTACAAGAACATAATCAAACTTCTCACTGAGCAAAGCACTAATTCTTTTCATATCATCAGGTTTCATCCAATCAAGCATTCTTGGATCACCAGCCGGCAACAAGGCTAGGTTCGGTTCTTGTTTATGCCTTACTAAGGCTTGATCTAATCTACAGTTTTTGTCTAGAACATCTTGTGCGGTATAAATGATACGATTTTCTAGCCCAAGAAGTAAATCTAAATTTCTCAAGCCAAAATCTGCATCAAGCACTGCAGTGGATGAACCGCTATTTGCTAGAGCAATTCCAAGATTTGCTGTGAGGGTTGTTTTTCCAACACCCCCCTTACCAGAACAAATTAAAATAGTGCGAGTATTTTTCGGCACGTTTAAGACTTAGTTTATGAATTGATAATAAGTTAATTTCATAGTAGAAATTTACTGAAAAGTTAAGGAAATCTAAAAAAAAAAAATCAATTAATTTATTTTTCAAATGCTTGATTTATTCTAAATATTAACTATTAGAGGCTTAATAACTATTCTTCCAAATTCCAATAAGGCAATTTCTGGATAGTGATTTATTGGTTTTTCTTTTGGGCCTATAGCTACAATTGCATTAATTCTTAATTGGAGTGGATTTAAGTAAAGAGATGCGATTTCACAATTATCATCACCGTTAATACCCGCCATTGCTACGCCACAGAGCTTTCCCCAAACATAAATGTTCTTTTTAGCTGAAATTTGAGCCCCAGGATTTACATCTCCAATAATAATCAGATTACCATTTGAAGATATTTTGTCCCCCGATCTAACCATTCCTATATGGGTAAAGTTATTAACTTCTCTATTTGATTGTTCTTTATTTTCAGGGAAGATAGGCTCTTTCCAACTAAAAAAAGCATTAATGTGCAGAAATTTTGCACTAACAAGAGATTCTCGAGAATTTGTTAAAAATGCTTTAATTCGAATATTTGAATTTGAAAAAATATTTTTCATTTCTACTAGTTCATTACATGTTAGGTTTGTTTCGAATGAATATATAGTTGCAAGTAGTAAATAATTTTTAGGATTAACATTGATAATAAATTTCTCTAGTTCTTCAAAAGATTTTGAATGGTAAGTTTTTTTGAAATTATTAGCCTCTTCGAGAATTATTATCATTTAATTATTTTTCATTAGTAATATTCTTTTTTTGATGTCATCTTTTATCTCTTCTGGATAAATCATAAGAGAGCTATCTTCTCCTTTCATTAATGTTTTGACTAATGAGGATGCTTTATCTAAATTTATTAAGTAATTCTCGTCCCATACTTTTAATGAATTATTGGATTCAAAACCTCGAAATTTTTTTTCTTTAATGCCACAGAATAAACTCGAATTTAAATCTAATTCCTCGCACTTTTTTTTAGTAAATGCCAGTAACTCAAGTTTCTGTATATTAGTTAAAAAATTTATATTAGTTGCTTTAAGTAATTGCCTGTCGATAAACATTTTACAAAGAGTTGACAATGGTTCAGGCGCTTGTTTTTTCCAATGCATTAAATGATAACCAAGCATTACATCGTCATTTGCTAAGAAATCTTCAAAGCTTAAATCTTTTATTGAAAAAATCCAATTAAAGAGGCTCTGATTAATCCAAATTTTATCTTGTAACCCTTTTTTAATTGATTTGATTATGTTTTCTAAAATCCAACTGGATATTTCATTTATTCTATGGTTATAAATTGTTCTATACATAATATTTCTAAGGACAAGGAAATGTTCAATAGCAATAACACCCTTTGGTTTTATTGCTATTCCTCCATCAGGTGAAAATGTTAAGGCTGAAATTATCCTTTCTAAGTCAACTAAACCATATCTTGTTCCTGTATTGTAGCTATCTCTCAAGAGATAATCTAGTCTGTCACAATCAATTTCACTACTTATTAATGTTTTCATGGGATTGGATATCAAATTTTTAGAGGAAAATAATTCTGCAATTTTTTTTGGTATGTCATTGCCGAACTTTTTTAAAATTGAATTAATTGGTGAGTAATCTTTTATTAATGATTTTGACCACTTTTCATGATTGTGATCAAATATTTCCTCACTAGTATGACTGAGAGGACCATGCCCAAGATCATGTAGGAGAGCTGCCCCATAAACTACAAATCTATTTTTTTCAAAATTAGGATCTATTTCGACTAATTTATTAAATATTTGTCTTGCGACACAAAATACACCTATGGAGTGGGTGAATCTACTGGATTCGGCACCATGGAAAATTAGTGAGGCTGGGCCAAGTTGTTTAATTCTTCTAAGTCTTTGAAATGCTTCTGTTTCAATGAGCTCCATAATCATTAATTCTTCATCTTTAGAGCTATTAATGATTATTTCCTTGTGAATTGGATCATGAAAAACTCTTATATTATCCATGAAAAATGCCCTCAGCTGAATTTATTTTTAAGTCTATTATTCATAACTTTTGTATTATTCTTGAATTTCCTCTAAGTTTTTTTCTTTATTTTGACCAACTGCATTTTTATCTAATAGGGAGCTTAAATATATCTCTGAATCTTTAACCCACTTGTCATCTGAACTGCCATATTCCCTTGCTTCAGCAAAGTCTAAAACTCTATCGGGAACAATACCTCTACCCTGAATATTATTGCCATTTGGAGTGAGATAGCTTGCTACTGTTATTGCTATGCCGCTATCTTCACTTAAACTTTTAAGTGATTGTATTAGCCCTTTACCATAGGTTCGCTCACCAATTAATTTTGACCGTTTATTGTCTTGTAAAGCTCCAGCAAGTATTTCACTTGCACTAGCGGTGCCTTTGTTCACGAGAGTAACCATTGGTCCATCGAAATAGGTACTTTTTTGAGCTACTATGGAATCTTTAATTCCTTCTCTATTTTTCGTTTCAACAATAATTTTTTCTTTAAGAAAAGAATCAGCAACAGCAATTCCCGAACTTACTAAGCCACCAGAATTATTTCTTAAGTCAAGAATAATCCCTTCAACTTCTTTCTCATTAAGTTCTTCCAAAGCCTCTTCGATTTTTTTTGGAACGCTTTCACTAAATTGCGTAATTCTCAGATAACCTATCGTATGAGATCCATCACGCAATCTTTTAGTTCTTACAGGTCTAAGGTCTACTGATCTTCTCTCAAGATCAATTTCTTTTGATTCGCCATCTAATGATGAAATTTGAACTAAAACCTTTGTACCTTTTTCTCCTCTTAATTTTGATGCTGTATTAGCTAAACCCAAATCCGAAGCTGATTTTCCATCTACTGATTCAATATAATTTCCTGAAACTATACCCGCGTCCTCTGCGGGTGAACCTGCCATCGTTGAAATGACTTTGATTTTGCCATTTTCATCATCTTTCCCTAACTGAAGTCCAACGCCGTTAATTTCGCTACCAAGATTACTTGACTTAAGTAATTCATAATCTTTTGGTCTTAATACTCGAGTGTATGGATCTTCTAAAGGCTTAAGCATTTCTTCTATCGCAGTGTAAGCATCTTCTGTTGTATCAATTTGTTTTTGTAATGTTTTCTGTCTGATTTTTTTCCATTGAATATCGTTAAAAATTTCAGGATCATAATAACCTTCATTAACTAATGTCCATGCTTCTAAAACTATTTGCTTACTATCGCTGAGCGCCTCTGTGTAAGGATAAAAAGGCAAAAATACAGTTGAAATTATGATCATAATGACCATAATTTGTTTTTTAAAAAATAAAAATTTGTTAAAAGTTGATGGCATTGGGTTAAGTGTTAACACCAAATTAGTGATTTTTAAGTAAGCTCCTAGTATCAAAGCTTTTTTTTTGGGATGGCGAATTCTTCATCCGTTTATGATTGGTTTCAAGAGAGACTTGAAATTCAAGACATAACTGACGACGTGACTTCAAAGTATGTTCCCCCGCATGTGAACATTTTTTATTGTTTGGGAGGCATAACTTTAGTATGCTTCTTAATTCAATTTGCGACGGGTTTTGCAATGACTTTTTATTATAAACCCACTGTAACGCAGGCTTATAATTCTGTGAGTTATTTAATGACAGATGTTAGTTTTGGTTGGTTGATTAGATCTGTTCACAGATGGAGTGCATCCATGATGGTGCTGATGTTAATATTGCACGTTTTCCGTGTTTACTTAACAGGAGGTTTTAAAAGGCCCAGAGAATTGACTTGGGTTACGGGAGTAGTTATGGCTGTAATAACAGTTGCATTTGGAGTTACTGGGTATTCATTACCTTGGGATCAAGTCGGTTACTGGGCTGTAAAAATTGTTTCGGGTGTCCCCGCTGCGATACCAATAATTGGAGATTTTATGGTTGAACTTCTTCGAGGAGGAGAAAGTGTAGGACAATCAACTTTAACAAGATTCTACAGTTTACATACATTTGTTTTGCCATGGTCATTAGCTGTTTTTATGTTGATGCACTTTCTAATGATTCGTAAACAAGGTATTTCAGGTCCTCTATAAAACCATATAATTACAATATATTTCTCGAAAATTTTAATATGTCAACATTAAAAAAACCTGATTTATCTGATCCAAAGCTTAGAGCAAAACTTGCTAAGGGGATGGGCCATAATTATTATGGTGAGCCTGCATGGCCTAATGATCTCCTTTATATTTTCCCCGTAGTAATTCTTGGAACTATCGCTTGTGTAGTCGGCTTAGCAGTTTTAGATCCTGCTATGCTTGGTGACAAAGCAAATCCTTTTGCTACCCCTTTAGAAATTTTACCTGAGTGGTATTTATACCCTGTTTTTCAAATTTTAAGAGTTGTACCTAATAAATTATTAGGAATTGCACTTCAGACTTTAATTCCTCTTGGATTAATGATTTTACCCTTTATAGAGAATGTAAATAAGTTTTCAAATCCATTTAGAAGACCCGTTGCGATGACAGTTTTTCTTTTTGGTACATTTTTAACAATTTATCTTGGAATAGGAGCTTGCTTACCAATAGATAAATCTCTAACTTTAGGTCTATTTTAATTCATAAACTTAGCATTGTTATATCTTTATTATGATCTCTTAGAAAGTGATGCATTAATAAAAAACCAACGATTGTCCAAGTTTGATAAGTCCTTGATTGTTGACCAACCCATGTTCCAGTTGGCCCATCAAAATATTCTGCCCATTCTTGCTTGGGGAGTTGATTTAATTGGCACCAATAACATTCTTCAATAAGTGAACTCATCTCTTCCATTAGGATTACATCCTCTGTAGGAAAGTTTTCTTTATGCAAGAGAACAGAAGCACCAAAAAACCATAGTAAACTTGGCCAATGACCTCCATTATGATAGCTCCAGGGCCAATTCTTTGGATCTGAACCGGTTTTATTTTGCCACTCCTCAACGTCCATATGTGGGTGGCATATTCGCATCGGCATCTGAGCCATGAGATGTTGTCTATTGTGTAAAACTAATCTGAATAGGGCCCTCTGCTCTGGTGCAGGCAATACACCAAATAAGCATGCCAGAGAATTACCTAAGCTATAAAATCTAAAATCAGGTCTTCCGGTTCTTATATTTCCAATTAAATAACCACCTCTGTTTTCTAACCAATCTTGTAACCAAGATGGAACTACCTGAGGTTGAACATTAAATTCATTAAAATGTTGATCATCTCCATATTGCTCAGTAGGCCTTCTTCTTAAAGTTTGCATTGTTTTACTGGTAACCCAATAATGCTTTAAAAGGAAATTTCGTAAATCTTGAACCCATTGCTTAGTTAGGATTAATCTTTGATCAAGTAATCTGCTTACATGATCCTCCCTGCTTAGCTCCATGAGATTAATACAACTTTTTAAACAGCCATGAAGAAGAACCTCTACTTCAAGAGGTGCACCCCAGACATCCATTGGCCTATCAATCATAAATGCACAATCGGGGACAAATAATACAGGAGTGCCTTCTAACGTAGGATGCAAGACTAAATCTAAAAGTAGTTGTATGCCTCTCTGTACACTTTGACTTTTACCAAATGAATGATCTCCACTTTTTTTTACGTAAAACCAACATAATATCGGCCACCACAAGCTAGCATCTGCTGAAGTTATTCTTCCTATGGACCTCTGGCCATAATCGCCAATTAATTCTCCATTCTCTTCAATAAAACTGGTAGGAAAAACTCCCCTTGTTTGATAGCTAGTGCTTTGCAGTTCTAAACAAACACTTAGAAATTTTTTTACAATTTCATATCTCTTTTGAGTAATCAGGTAGATCATTACTGGAACATTATCTCTTAAAAATATTTCTCCGTAGTTTAATTTTTTATTCTTCGTAGGATGCTCTAAGGCTGCTACGCTGCCAACAAGTTCTCCAGAAATCTCTACTAAAGTTTTCTCAAAGTGCTCTTTTGCTTTTGTTACAATTTTATCTTCATCTGAACTTGGACGAACTCTTAAATTTTTTTGACTAAATCTTTCTGCCATTTTTACTAGATTTCCTACTATTTACAGCCTAGTTCGGTAATCAAAAATGAGCAGTTCAAAAAAATTAATAAAAAATATTTATTAAATGGTTGCACAAACATAGATTAATGGTCTAAGATTTTTATCTGGGCAGAAATTAATTTTTTTGCACTACTCATAATTTAATCTAGAAAATTATTCTTAGAAAAATATTGAGTCGTTTGAAGATTTGGATTCATTCTTTATTTTCAGCCAGGAGAGGGGTTCCCCTCAAAATTGTTTGATTAAATCTTAATTAAACATTGCACCTAGAAAATTTAAAAACTTAGGAACTGATGCTTTTATCGCGTCTCAGCCTAAGGGGATTTATTCCCGAAGGTTGTGATGTAAATGTGATAAAAGTGTGAGGTCCCGTCAAAATATATAAAAATGTCATGAATCGCTAACTTTTACATTTAGCTATTTGTGGCGACGGATCTGAGATCTGGAAAGTCACTTGAAATATAGTGCACTCTTAATCCTTAATTATCTAAGGATGCTGAAACTAAATCTAGTAAGCTCGCTTACATATTTGGGTAAAGCCAATCAAATTGAGTAAATTTTTTTACAAGAGGATTTGAATCACAACGGAGAGTTTGATCCTGGCTCAGGATGAACGCTGGCGGCGTGCTTAACACATGCAAGTCGAACGAACCTTCGGGTTAGTGGCGGACGGGTGAGTAACGCGTGGGAATCTACCCTCAGGAGGGGGATAACGGTTGGAAACGACCGCTAATACCCCATATGCCGAAAGGTGAAATGAATTTCGCCTGAGGATGAGCCCGCGTCTGATTAGCTAGTTGGTAGGGTAATGGCCTACCAAGGCTTCGATCAGTAGCTGGTCTGAGAGGATGATCAGCCACACTGGGACTGAGACACGGCCCAGACTCCTACGGGAGGCAGCAGTGGGGAATTTTCCGCAATGGGCGAAAGCCTGACGGAGCAACGCCGCGTGAGGGACGAAGGCCTCTGGGCTGTAAACCTCTTTTCTCAAGGAAGAAGATATGACGGTACTTGAGGAATAAGCCACGGCTAATTCCGTGCCAGCAGCCGCGGTAATACGGGAGTGGCAAGCGTTATCCGGAATTATTGGGCGTAAAGCGTCCGCAGGCGGCTTTCCAAGTCTGCTGTTAAAGCGTGGAGCTTAACTCCATTATGGCAGTGGAAACTGTAAGGCTTGAGTATGGTAGGGGCAGAGGGAATTCCCGGTGTAGCGGTGAAATGCGTAGATATCGGGAAGAACACCAGTGGCGAAGGCGCTCTGCTGGGCCATTACTGACGCTCATGGACGAAAGCCAGGGGAGCGAAAGGGATTAGATACCCCTGTAGTCCTGGCCGTAAACGATGAACACTAGGTGTCGGGGGAATCGACCCCTTCGGTGTCGTAGCTAACGCGTTAAGTGTTCCGCCTGGGGAGTACGCACGCAAGTGTGAAACTCAAAGGAATTGACGGGGGCCCGCACAAGCGGTGGAGTATGTGGTTTAATTCGATGCAACGCGAAGAACCTTACCAGGGTTTGACATCCTGCGAACCTCTTAGAAATTTGAGGGTGCCTTCGGGAATGCAGTGACAGGTGGTGCATGGCTGTCGTCAGCTCGTGTCGTGAGATGTTGGGTTAAGTCCCGCAACGAGCGCAACCCACGTTTTTAGTTGCCAGCATTTAGTTGGGCACTCTAGAAAGACCGCCGGTGATAAACCGGAGGAAGGTGTGGATGACGTCAAGTCATCATGCCCCTTACACCCTGGGCTACACACGTACTACAATGCTACGGACAAAGGGCAGCAAACTCGCGAGAGCTAGCAAATCCCATAAACCGTGGCTCAGTTCAGATCGTAGGCTGCAACTCGCCTACGTGAAGTAGGAATCGCTAGTAATCGCAGGTCAGCATACTGCGGTGAATACGTTCCCGGGCCTTGTACACACCGCCCGTCACACCATGGAAGTTGGCCATGCCCGAAGTCGTTACTCCAACCCTTGTGGAGGAGGACGCCGAAGGTGGGGCTAATGACTGGGGTGAAGTCGTAACAAGGTAGCCGTACCGGAAGGTGCGGCTGGATCACCTCCTAACAGGGAGACAACAAAATGTTTGTAATAAATTTTGTCACCTTAGGTCGATCGGAACCTCTGATTTTTGAAAATCTCGAAAATTTCAAATTCCTAAGTTTTTTCTAGGTCACACCCATTTTTTCCTGGGCCATTAGCTCAGGTGGTTAGAGCGCACCCCTGATAAGGGTGAGGTCCCTGGTTCAAGTCCAGGATGGCCCATATCTCTATTGGGGGTATAGCTCAGTTGGTAGAGCGCCTGCTTTGCAAGCAGGATGTCAGCGGTTCGAGTCCGCTTACCTCCACTGAATACCACCTAATTCATTTAAAGGAAATTTATTTGGGTATGATCATATCTGGGAGAATCTAGCTTCCTGTTAATTTAATTAATAAGATGCTGGATTCACTGAGTTTCGCAAAATTCAATGATTCCAGAGAACCTTGACAACTGCATAGATTTAATTTTCAAGACAATAAGCATCTTTTAAGATGCAGATTTATTATTGGTGCTAATGCATTAATAACAATTCTATTGAGCTGATGCTTCAAATATTTTTGAAGTTATTGGTCAAGCTACAAAGGGCTCATGGAGGATACCTAGGCACATAGAGGCGATGAAGGACGTGGTTACCTGCGATAAGTCTCGGGGAGTTGGAAGCACACTTTGATCCGGGAATTTCCGAATGGGGCAACCCCTTGAACGGCCAACTGAATATATAGGTTGGCGCGAGCTAACCCAGCGAACTGAAACATCTTAGTAGCTGGAGGAAGAGAAAGTAAATAACGACTCCCTCAGTAGCGGCGAGCGAACGGGGAATAGCCCAAACCGATAGTCTTGACTATCGGGGTTGTGGGACAGCAATATGGATCAACAATTCTAGAAGAAGCGTTTGAATGGCGCGCCACAGAGGGTGAAAGCCCCGTAATCGAAAGATGAGTTGACCTAGCTGTATCCCGAGTAGCACGGAGCACGTGGAATTCCGTGTGAATCTGCGAGGACCACCTCGTAAGGCTAAGTACTACTATGTGACCGATAGTGAAACAGTACCGTGAGGGAAAGGTGAAAAGAACCCCGGGAGGGGAGTGAAATAGAACATGAAACCATGAGCCTACAAGCAATGGGAGCCCGACTAATCGGGTGACCGTGTGCCTGTTGAAGAATGAGCCGGCGACTTATAGGCACTGGCGGGTTAAGCCGAAAATGGCGGAGCCACAGCGAAAGCGAGTCTTAATAGGGCGTTTGTCAGTGTTTATAGACCCGAACCCTGGTGATCTAACCATGGCCAGGATGAAGCTTGGGTGATACCAAGTGGAGGTCCCAACCGAATGAAGTTGAAAATTCATCGGATGAGCTGTGGTTAGCGGTGAAATGCCAATCGAACCAGGAGCTAGCTGGTTCTCCCCGAAATACGTTTAGGCGTAGCGTCTAGTGCTCCAGCAGGGGGGTAAAGCCACCATTTCGGTGCGGGCTGCGAGAGCGGTACCAAATCGATATGAACTCTGAATACCCTGTGTGTAACTAGGCAGTCAGACTGTGGGGGATAAGCTCCATAGTCAAGAGGGAAACAGCCCAGACCGCCAGCTAAGGTCCCAAAATTAACGCTAAGTGATAAAGGAGGTGGGATTGCCCAGACAACCAGGAGGTTTGCCTAGAAGCAGCCATCCTCAAAGGAGTGCGTAATAGCTCACTGGTCGAGCGATCCTGCGCCGAAAATGAACGGGGCTAAGCGTTATACCGAAGCTGCGGATAAATTTATTTATGGTAGGGGAGCGTTCTATGTTGGGTGAAGCGTTAGCGGAAGCGGGCGTGGACGGCATAGAAGTGAGAATGTCGGCTTGAGTAGCGAAAACATGGGTGAGAATCCCATGCCCCGAAACCCTAAGGGTTCCTCCGGCAGGCTCGTCCGCGGAGGGTTAGTCTGGACCTAAGGTCAGGCCGAAAGGCGTAGTCGATGGATAACAGGTCAATATTCCTGTACCAGATATGTTTTGGGAAGGGGGACGGAGAAGGCTAGCCAATCCAGATGTTGGTTACTGGTTCAAGCGTTCAAGGCTATGAGAGGTGGAGAAAACACCTTGAGCTGAGGCGTGAGTACGAGCTGCTACGGCAGCGAAGTTGGTGATGTCATGCTTCCAAGAAAAGCCCTATACCCGTTAAAACATGTATGCCAGTACCCGAAACCGACACAGGTGGGGTGGTAGAGAATACCGAGGGGCGCGAGATAACTCTCTCTAAGGAACTCGGCAAAATGGCCCCGTAACTTCGGGAGAAGGGGTGCCAGCGAGAGCTGGTCGCAGTGAAGAGGCGCAAGCGACTGTTTACCAAAAACACAGGTCTCCGCTAAGTCGCAAGACGATGTATGGGGGCTGACACCTGCCCAGTGCCGGAAGGTTAAGGAAGCTGGTTAGCTTTTAGTAAAGCTGGCGACTGAAGCCCCGGTGAACGGCGGCCGTAACTATAACGGTCCTAAGGTAGCGAAATTCCTTGTCGGGTAAGTTCCGACCCGCACGAAAGGTGTAACGATTTGCGCGCTGTCTCGGAGAGAGGCTCGGCGAAATAGAATTGTCTGTGAAGATGCGGACTACGTACACCCGGACAGAAAGACCCTATGAAGCTTTACTGTAGCTTGATATTGTGCTCGGGCTCTGAATGCGCAGAATAGGTGGGAGACATTGAAATAGTGCTTGTGGGTACTATTGAGTCAACGGTGAGATACCACTCTTTTAGAGCTAGGGTTCTAACGCTTACCCGTTATCCGGGAAGCGGACAGTATCTGGTGGGCAGTTTGACTGGGGCGGTCGCCTCCTAAAAGGTAACGGAGGCGCACAAAGGTTCCCTCAGGCTGGTTGGAAATCAGTCATTGAGTGCAAAAGCAGAAGGGAGCTTGACTGTGAGACCTACAAGTCGAACAGGGACGAAAGTCGGTTTTAGTGATCCGACGGTTCTGCGTGGAAGGGCCGTCGCTCAACGGATAAAAGTTACTCTAGGGATAACAGGCTGATCTCCCCCAAGAGTTCACATCGACGGGGAGGTTTGGCACCTCGATGTCGGCTCATCGCAACCTGGGGCTGAAGTCGGTCCCAAGGGTTGGGCTGTTCGCCCATTAAAGCGGTACGCGAGCTGGGTTCAGAACGTCGTGAGACAGTTCGGTCCATATCCGGTGTACGCGCAGGAATATTGAGAGGATTTCTCCCTAGTACGAGAGGACCGGGAGGAACGCACCTCTGGTGTGCCAGTTATCGTGCCAACGGTAAACGCTGGGTAGCCATGTGCGGAGCGGATAACCGCTGAAAGCATCTAAGTGGGAAGCCCACCTCAAGATGAGTATTCCCATGGCATAAGCCAGTAAGATCACGGGAAGAACACCCGTTAATAGGCTCTACGTAGAAGCTTGGTAACAAGTGCAGCGGAGGAGTACTAATAGATCGAGGGCTTGACCAAATAAACTCTTTTTATTGAATTGATATTATTTTCTATGCAGTTTTCAAGGTTCACACTATCCTGGTGTTCATGGCGATGTAGAACCACTCCGATCCATCTCGAACTCGGTTGTGAAATGCATAAGCGGCGAAGATATTTAGGGGGTAGCCCCTTGAGAAAATAGCTCAATGCCAGGTAAAAATATTTAAAGGACTTACTTTGTAGGTCCTTTTTTATTTCTGACAATTACTACACCAATGTGTACTTCTTCCAGTAATTTTTTTTCTCTGAATAAGATTCGAACATCTCTTGCATTTTTCGCCAGTTCTTTTATAAACATTAGCTTGCATAGAGTAATTTCCATTTAGACCTTCAATATTTCTAAAATCACTAAAAGTAGTTCCTCCTGACCCTATACTTTTTTCTAATACATCCATAATTGAAATTCTTAATTTAATTAATTCTCTTTTTTTTATTGTTTTAGCTTCGCGAAAGGGAGAAATGCCTGCTTCAAAAAGACTTTCATCTGCATATATATTACCGATACCAGCAATAATCCTTTGATCCAATAATACTGCTTTAATTGATTTTGTTCTTTTAGAAAACTCTTTTTTTAGATATACATAGTTAAAGTCTTTTGAAAAAGGTTCAGGTCCCAAAGAACCAAGACCTTTGATTATCTTTTTTGGATCTAATCCTTCTTTAATCCACCAAATCTGACCGAAACTTCTTACATCAATAAATCTTAGTTCATTTTCCTTACTGTCAAAAAATCTAACTCTTGTATGTTTGCATGGAGAATTAGTTCTTTTTAACCAATTAAAATGTCCAGTCATTCGAAGGTGAATGATAAGATATCCATTACTATCTAAAGTATTATTATCTGAGTATTTTTTAAGGTTAGCTATTAAGTACTTTCCCCGGCGACTCCATTTATCAATCAAAGAATTATTTAATCCTTTTAGAAATTCATCTTTATTATCAGGGAAAGCAATAGTAGACGGACGAATTATTTCAATTTCACTAATGATAAAATTTTTAAGTTTTTTTTCTAGACCTTTTCTTACTGTCTCAACTTCTGGTAATTCAGGCAATGCTTTAATATAACTCTAATTCACTTTCAGCATAATTAGCTGTGGTATTTCCGCCATCTGTTCCACTAATTCCATAAAAGTTAGTTTTATCAAATTTAACAGTAATATTATATTTTGTTCCAGATTTATCAATGGATGCAACTTTACCTTTTTCGTTATACCAATATGATTCAGGCCTTTTAATACGAACTATATCTCCTCTTTTGATTTCCATCTTTTTTTTTATATCTCTATAAAGGATAACTTATAGAGATTAAATTTAAAGAAATTTATTTACAGATATTCACTAAAAACAAATCAACAGAAATCATTCATTAACCTCTCTTCAAATTTTTCTTTTACGGGCATCCATCCTTTCCATTTTTTACCTTTTATTTTGACATCAATCTTTTTTGTATCGCACTTTAATGAAAGTATTAGTTTTGTTTTATTTTTATTAATTACTTGTAAAGTTTTTCTTCCACCAACAATTTCTAATTTAGTTGATTCTAAAGTTAAAGGTCCGTATTGTTTATGATCTAATAGATCGTTATTAGATATTTTAGGAACTGTAGGTATTGTTTGTTCAATATTTTCAGAGGGATTAATTAATAGTAAATTTATTCCAACTTCTATATTATCTGGATTCTCTAAGTTATTTAAATTAATAAGATCATTTATTTTTAAGCCATATTTATTTGAAATGTCAGTAAGATTTTCTCCCTCAATAATCTTATGAAATTTAGGAATATTGTTTTTGGGATTATTTAAATTATTTGATACGTCATTAGTTAATTTTAATTTCTGTCCGATAAAAATATAATTATCATTATCGATTTGGTTTACTTTAATTAAAAATTTCTTGTCTAAAGAGTACATTCTTGAAATACTTAATATCGTTTCTCCCTTTTTTACAATATGAAATGTTTTATCATTAAAATCTTTTCGATCTAATATTTTTTCAGGATTACTTTCAGGAATAATATTTTTTTCATTATTATTGTCAGCGCCAAGAGCGTATTTGCAGGGAAAATTTATTAATAGAAGAGTAAAAATAAGATTTAATTTCATAAAGTATCCCATTTCTTTAACAATTATATTTATTTTATAAATATCTAACCTCACAAAAATCAAAGTTTTATATTTTGAAAATCATGCTAATTAGTTGTGAAAGGTTGTCATAGGGGGGATATCTTAAATTACTATCTAAAAAGTTACTTTTTTTTGTGACTGTTTTTTGATTAGAAAAGGTTTTAAAACCCTCTTCACCATGAAATCTGCCCATACCACTTAAACCTACGCCTCCAAACGGCAAATTCGGTATCAGTACAGGTAACATAACATCATTAATACATATAGTTCCAGAACTAGTTAATTTGGTTATTTTTTTATGAATATTGCTATTCCCTCCAAAAATATAAATAGCTAGTGGTTTTGGAGTATTTTGAATTATTTCAATAGCCTTTTTATGATTATCTATAGCCATTATCGGTAATAAAGAGCCGAATATCTCACCAGTGATCAGCGGATCTTTTTCATTTTTGACATTAAGAAGTGTTGGAGAAATTTTTGATTTTTTCTTAGAAAATTTGCCTCCATAAATGAGTTTATTATTATTTTTTGAATTTTTCAGTATTTGGAGTGTTCGAGTATATTGTGAATCTTCTAATTTTGAAAGGTTATCAGAATTGATTGGATTATTTCCATAAAATTCCAGTATAGAATTTTTTATTTCAATAATTAATTGCTCAAAAATTGATTTTTCTACAAATAAATGATTAGGAGCCACACATGATTGTCCAGTATTGAAGAATTTACCCCAAACAATTCTTTTCGCAGCAATTTTTAAATTTGCATTTTTTAGGATAACGACAGGATTAGTACCACTCAATTCTAGAGTAAGCGGAGTAAGGTTATTTGCAGCAGATTTCATGATTGATTTCCCAGTTTTACTACTTCCGGTAAAAAAGATATGATCAAAATCTTCTTTGACAAGTGCGTCAGCTTTTTTATAGCCTCCCTCTAAGGCGAGTAAGATTTCTTTTGGAAAATATTTATCGCAAAGCTTTTTTATTAATTTTGATGTCGAGGGACATTTTTCAGAGGGTTTAATAAGTGCTGTATTTCCAGCAGAGAAAATATTTACTAGAGGTTTAAATATATATAAAAAAGGATAATTGTAAGGACCTATTACTAAAACACAACCTAATGGTTCAAATAATATTTTTGAACTTGAGGGAAAGTAATAAAAAGGTGGATTAATATTCTTGGGCCTCATCCATAATCTAAGTTTATTCTTTACCAGGGAGATCTCTTGTTTAACTAAAAGTATCTCAGAAAGAGCTTCAATTTTTGATTTACCAAGATCAGAGTAAAGAGAATTAATTATTTCTAACTTATTCTTATCAATTAAATTCTCAATAATATTTATGTTTCTAATTCGCCTATCAATAGAAATCGTATGACCATGTATGACTGTTTTTTTTAGAGTTTTAATAGATGAACTAATGGAGAACTTATCATCTTTCATATTGATAAAAGTTTATACATTAAATAATATATCAAAACAAAAGTAATAGAAATAAAAAAACATACCATTTATTGTAAAAATACTGATAAATAATTTTATAAATCATGAGTATTTTAGTTTTAAAAGATGAAATATATTGTGAGTAAAATACTTCTTAATAATACAGAATATCAATTTTTTTTATTAATTATTTTATGCTGTATTTCTTTCTTTTTTATAAATATTCTAGGAATAAAAGAAATATCTCACCTAGCTTATTCTTCAGCTTATTTAATTAAGGAACCTTATAGGATATTTCTATATAATTTTATTCATAAAGATTTAAATCATCTGTTTTCTAATATTTTTGGAATCATTATTATTAGGTATTGTTTTAAAAAATTAAAAATAAAGAGCATTAATTTATTTTGTTATCTAACAACGTTGATAATGATTTTGCAAACTTGTATGCTTTTCTTAATAGATAATTTTTTATTAAATAAATATGATCACCTTTTAATTGGTTTTAGCGGGATTGTTTTTGGAGTTAATGCTTATTTGATGATGGCATCATATTTCGGAACAAATCAATTCTTTATGAAATTTATAAGTTTAAAAAGAAATCTTTATATCTTCCGTTTAAATCTTTTTATTTTAAGTTTTGGATTCATTTATTCTCTTTTGCCAGGGATAAGCTTACAAGGTCATTTTTGCGGAGCACTTAGTGGATTAATAATTTTTTATTTAAGTAAAACTTTAGTTAGAAATGATTATTAAGAATATTTTTTCTAATTTGATTTACTCAAAAATTAAATGAATTGCATTTGATTTGGCTATGATCGATTCCATGTATGATAATTTTTCTGTTAGAAATATTTCTAATAATGAACTACAAAAAGTTACTGATTGGGCAAAGTTAGAGGGTTTTGCGCCTGGTTTTGACGATATTTCAATATATAAGAGTACGGATAAACAAGGTATCTGGGTTGGATGTCTCGATAATGAACCTATAGGAAGCATTGCTTGTATTAAATATAATTCTTCTTATGGATTTATCGGGTTATTTATTGTCAAAAAAGAATTTAGAAATAAAGGATATGGGGTTAGATTATGGCAGCATGCACTGAACTATTTAAAAGAGATTCAATGTATTGGCCTTGAAGCTGCGCCAAATAGAATTGATGATTATCAAAAATGGGGTTTTAAAAAATCTTCAATTACGAATAGATGGAAATTATATGGTTACGACCGAATGCCAAAAAATAAATTTTATAAAGACATTTATCCTAATTTTGATGTAGTTCCAGTTACTCAAATTTCTTCTGAAGCGGTTTTGAATTATGATTCTCAAAGAGAGCCTAGTCCAAGACCTCATTTCTTAAATGATTGGTTAAATAATTCATATGGTACAGTCAAAGTTCTTTTAGATAAAAATGGGATGTGCCATGGTTTTGGCAGAATTAGACCTTGCATATTAAAAAATAATCAAAGAGGTTTTAGGATAGGCCCTTTATTAGCAGATACCCCTCCTCTGGCAGAGCTGCTGATAAGAGAGTTAGTCGAGGATTGTCATGATGAAATATTGCTTGATTGCCCTAGCCTAAATCCTTACGCTAATTATCTTTTGGCTAATTTGGGATTCCTTGAAATTTCGAAGACTTACAGAATGTATAAAGGCATTCAGCCACCTTTTCCTATGAATCAGGTCTATGGGCTTGCATGTTTAGAATTAGGTTAATAGCAATAGGAGAAAGGCTTAATTGTAATTAATTATTCAATAAATCTACTTTTTTAGGCATTAATATCATTTTTACTGTATCGGCATTTATGATCTTAACTTCCCCATTATCGATATTGATTACTTGAAATAGAGTCCAAGAACTAGGATCTCTCGCCCCGCCTATGCAGTAAATTACCCTCCCAATCCAATAATCCTCGATGTTTTGAGATAATGAATAATGAGGCTGAGACTTAATTGCTACGCAATCTCCAGGCTTTACGGAAAGAAAATTCGGCCTCCCTCCATATTCCATAAAAATAACTTTATAGTACGTTTATACTACATCAGGTTCGGTGAGGGAGTCAGCTTTGTTCAAAAAATATTAATTTCCTTTAGAGAGTAAAATTGTAAAGTTAATTTGCAGTAAATCTTATAAAAGAGGAGAGTTTTACTTCCAATCTAAATTTCTAATTTCAACTTACTAAAAAAATTATTCAAAACCCTAAAGCCAGTCTTCTTTTATTTTTAGATATAGTTTTTCTATCTCAGAAGCATTTATTTTGCCATCTGAAGTAGTTTTTTGCTGCTGCTGTTGTCGTGGATGCTGAGCAGAATCATTGCAACCATCACTTCCTGACTGACTCATAAGATTGCTAGAACTAATTGTGTTTATTCTCTCACATTTATTCATCTTTTGGATCTGTTTAATTATTAAATTTTTTTTAATTTATTTCTAGTCAGCTAAATACTTACTTAGCGATTTTTGCTCTTGAATATAGAAATCGTACTTCGATGTAAATAACAGTTAGGAAAAGAGCAATTCCTAGTATGATTTCAGAGATCGTTAACATTATTCAAGTATTTATTATGATTTTGTTATTCGTCGTAAAAAAAAGCAATAGGTATATTATCTAATTAAGCTGAAAAATTTTTTATGAGGATCATATTTTTTCGTAGTATAAATTTATAAGTTATCTGTAATTCCTATATGGAAAATTCCATAAATTTTTCAATATTTCTTCCTGCACTGCCTTTAGGAATGGCTTTTGTTCTCTTTGTTTTACTAAAGTTGTTTAATAGAACAATTAATAGGTTAACTAAGCCCGCAAGTTTTTTGATCCTAATTTCAATTATAAGTTCAATATTGCTGAGTCTTTTTTATTTAAGTAATCATGTGGAAGGTAATTTAGACTTGCCTACAAATCTGATTTTCTTGGAAAATCTTAATCTGCAGCTCCACCTAAATTCATTAACAGAAAGAATTACTATCGTAATAGGTATTGTTAGTGCATTAATAATAATTTTTTCAGTTATCAAGTTACCAAGAAAGAATGGTTATGTTCTGTACATGGTGAGTATTGGTTTTATTACTGCTTTGCTAATAATGTCTACATTGCTATATAACTTTAGTGTTTAAATTAAGAGTCATCAAAGTTTAATATTCATAATATTAATGCTCCATAAACAATTAAAGGACTTGAAATTTTTTGAAATTAATGCATATTTTAGTTAGATATTTTTTAAAAATGATAGTCTCAGAAAAAATTGCCAATGCAAAAAAAAGGATTAATGAATTAGAGGCTTTAATTAAATATTGGGATAAGCACGATAAAAAGTCAGTTGATGCAATAGTTCTTGAAACTAGCAAGGTTTAATCAGTTGTATCTTTGAGCAAATAAACCTATTCACGAAGATTAATAATACTTTTAACCTTGTTGAACATAGCAATATAAGGATGAAAACTTTTTCTAGTAATTACTTGTTCCCCATTAAATTTTTACCATGGATATTTTGGTTTATAGTTATTGTTTTTAGTGGGTATTTATTTGTTAATGCTTGGATTATATAATATTTATCTAGCTTCTTCGTACCCAATCAGGTGAACCACTAAACCAATCAGCAATATCATCATTCTCAGGATCGAAGTGATTTTCCCTGTCAAGTCCATCCAGTCCTAAAGACTGAATTAAGCCATTAATACTTTCTTGGTCTTGTTTGCCATACCTTCTAAGGCTATTTGCTTTTTTTAACCAAGTCCAAACGGTTGAGCTGTATTTTGCATGTTTTTCAACAAATATTCTTTCATTTAAGGAAACTTCTTTATCTAAAGATATTCTTTTAACGATTTCTTGAATTTTTAATCTTTTTTGATTACTAAGAAACATAAAAATATTAAACAAGCTTTTACTTTATAGAAGTTTTTTAGATAATTGTCTTGTCAATATTTATATCAAGAAAAATTGAATTTATAAGGCTTTTCTAAGAAGAAAATTATCATTTCAAGATAGTTTAATCAAATAGGTCTTAAATGATACAAAAAGATATTTGTAAAACTTATGCTTTAATTTTGAATTCATAAATAATAACTAAATAGAAATCAAAAGATATTCTTAAATTCAATAAAATAAAAAACAAGGAAATATTGCAATATAGTAAATTTGTACTACTATGTAAATATGTTGTACTAGCCTAATGAAAATCTTATCTTCTTCCCCATATGCAGCTTTTAGTCCAAAAGAGTGGCAAAAGGCTGCAAGATCACGCTCGACTTTAAATACAAGTCTACCTGTGAAAATTAAAAAATTATATTATCAAGGTTCTAGGGTATTGGTATCTAACAAAGTTCTTCAAAAAGATGTCAAAAGTTCAAATTTTATTCAACTTTCTCTTGTATGATAAATTTCAATCTTTTGCTAATTTTTAATCCTTACATATTAAAAATACTCGTTTTTTGTTAGATTATATATAAATAGAGGTGTTAATTTGTCAGTAGATCGTGAACTTCTTAAGGAGGTTACTAAAGAACTTTGGAGTACAGTAAAGAAGCTTAGGCCTGAGTTAGATAAACAGACCAGACTGCAGTTGGTATTGAAAGGATTAATCACTATTGGAGATTTGCCCGATCATGTTGAAGCTGCTATGGTTGTCGGTATTTGTGCAGAAATGGAAGGTGTTGATTCAGATAGTCCAAATGAATCTCAACCTTCCAATAATGAGTCAACTAATATTGACACCTCTACAGGTCGAAAAACCGTTAGAAGAAGTTCTGCTAAGTAATAAGTTTTTAGTTTTTTGCTTTCTTAGATTCTTCTTTTGAAACTTTATATAAGTAATATGCGCCTATAATTAATATCAATGGAACAAATATGGAATGTAATGTCATCATAAGTTCTAACTCTCCCATACCAATTAAATTTGCATCATTGGGTAATTGCTCTGACCACGTGCCAACTAAATGCCAAGCTTGAGGAACTGATAAGAAAAACATATAGAACCTATTAGGAAATTTTATAACTGTGCATAGACTAACATTACTTCCAGTTAAATTCCTCTATATTCTTATTTCTTAACTAAGAAACTTAAATAAAGAGTTTTACTTAAATAATTTTTTGTATTCTTTCTTTCCTAAAATTGCTTCAGCTGCGTAAGCTCCACTGGCTGCAACTGCAGGTACTCCGATTCCAGGAAATGTACTTGCTCCACAAGTAAATAGATTCTTAATTGGAGTTTTGCATCCTGGAAATAAAGCATCCGATGCAGAGATGGCAGGACCATAACTTCCATTTTCTGTGTTTGTGAAAAATTGATGTGTTAAAGGAGTGCCAAGCATTTTAACTTCAATTCTTTTTTCAATATCAGGGATTATATTCTTTAAAGCATGAATAAAAATAGAACATCTCGCCTCTTTAATATCTTTATATTCTTTCGATCTATAATCTATATTTTCCCAAATTTCCCATGGCTCATTGGCTGGTGTATATCCGTGGAGAACATGTTTATTCTTTGGAGCCATTGTTGGGTCTAATACAGAAGGAATCGAAAAAACAGCTACATTCCTATCAGCTGTGATACCTCTTTCCCAATTATCAACCCATATTGTGTGGATTGGCAGGTCAATTAAATTAGTAGCATCAAATCCTAAATGTATATGAAGAAATGAGTTGCATTTTGGGATGCTTTTTGTCTTTTTTTGCCAATCCGCTAATAATTTTGAAGGTATTAATTTAGTGATATTCCAGGTGTCACAATTCATGACTACAAATTTTGCATTAAATTCTTTCCCGTTCTCTAATTTGACGCCACTAGCTATTTTATTTTTGAACAAAATCTTTTTCACCCGAGATGAGCAAATTAATTCCCCACCGTTTTTTTCTAAACCTCTAACTAAAGCATTAACAATACTTTCACTACCCCCCAGAGGATATTCAAGATAAGATTCAGGATTAAACCATTCCTCAAATAATGTTGCCATGGCAGCAGTATTCGTATCATGCATTGGCATCCCACTTATGAGGAAACTAAGTAAATCTACCCAATTTCTTAAAAATTGATCATGTAAATTTTTGTCGGCAATATATCCAAAACCTTTTCTTAGTTTTGAAATTTGTTTGAGATCTGGTAGAAGTTTGCCTGCGATCTTTAATGTATCAAAGAAATTTAAATTTAATGGTGAAGAGGTTAGCAATGGCATTTTTTTTACTAAATTGCTTACTGGTTTGACTTCTGCTAAAAATGCTTCCCATTCTTTTAATGAAATATCACCTCGTAATTCCTTGATTTTTTTTCTAAATGGAACTTCTCCAACTTCTAATCTAAAACTTGATTCGGGAAAGATAACTTCCCAATCTTTATATTTAGCTACGGGTACTTCTTCTTTAAGTAGTCTTAAAATATGTCCCAATGGATTATCTATTTTCTGATTGTTTATACCACTCCATAAAGAAGGACCAGATTCAAAAGTATAACCATCTCTTGAAAAGCTGTGAGCAACACCTCCTGGTCGACTGTGAGCTTCGCAAACTAATACTCTATATCCCTTTAGAGATAATATTGACCCACAACAGAGACCTCCTAATCCACTCCCAATTATAACTACATCAAATTCAGACATTTTATAACTTTATGTAAGCCGTTTTGGTCTAGGCTAAAGTTACACAAAAGTACTAGAAGAAGTAGTGATACTTAGTACGAAAGCTACAAAAAATATGTAAGGAACAGCTTTTAAAGGTACGTAACGCTGCTTTTTAGAGATAAAATCCATTTTCAAAATAACTATATGTAAAGATACTAATGGATAAATGTCACATATGTGTGTCTTTAGCCTTTAATTTCTGAAATATTTTGAAATAAAGAAAAATATCTCATTTGTTTTTGTTCGATATTAATCCATATATTAAATTATTGGTAATGACAAAGGGGACCTGGACCTGAACCAATTTGGTAAGCTTTTACCATTGATTTTTCTATAAAAGCTTTTGCTTTTATTATTGCCTCTAATAAATCAAGACCTAAAGCTCTGTATCCACAAATAGCTGCACTTAATGTACATCCGCTTCCATGTGTATTGTTGGTGTCAACAAATTCATGCGATAACCAAAATTGTTGGCCATTTTTATCAATAAAAAAGTCTTTCCCCTTCAAATCATTTAATCCACCACCCTTTATTAGAACTGCATTAGCTCCATAATCCTTTAGTATCTTTCCCGATTCTTCTATATCTTTTTGACATTTTATATCCATATCAGTTAATAAATTTGCTTCAAAAATATTTGGTGTTATCAAATCTGCTTGGGGAAATAAGTATTCTTTATAAGCATCTATTGCATTCTGTTCAAGAAGTTTAGCTCCTGTTCTAGAAACCATTACGGGGTCAATAATTTTGGATATATCCTGATTTTGTATTGTTTTTGCAGTCTCTTTAATAATATTTTCGTTAAGCAGCATGCCGGTTTTAAGCGACTTAATTGGAAAATCAGAAAAAAGTTGATCAATTTGATCATTAATATTATTTATCTCAATTGCATCAACACTCTTAACAGAAATACTATTTTGCGCAGTAACGCAGGTAATCGCGGTACAACCATGAACCTTCAATGCCATAAAGGTTCTTAAGTCTGCTTGTATTCCAGCTCCCCCTCCTGAATCACTCCCTCCAATTGATAAAGCAACCTTTGAATACATAATTTTATTTCTAGTAAATATATTTTTATACTATTAGAAATCAGAATAAGCATCAAAAAATTCAAGTTCTAATTGCATTGCTTTTTCATAAAAAACATTTACATCATCGAATTTTGAGTGATTAGACTTCTGATCTATAAGTTCCTCAAGTGATTTTGCAAGTTTATCAAAAGTACTGTCTGAATAAGTAACTATCCAATCTTTATAGGGATTATTTTCTTTATATTTTATTAGAGATTGACCTATCCAAGAATACAGACGCATGCAAGGTGTCATTGCTGAAAGTATCTCTATGCAGTTCTTATTTTTAGATATATTTTCTAAAAAATCAGTATAGTTTTTTGTCTCAGTTCTAATGAAATTTGATTTTAGGTTAATATCCCATTTTTTCGAATAACTTTCATGTAATAATAATTCTTCTGAAACGCCTAATAAAAGTTCACTAAGAACTTTTATAGAATCATTATCTTCACATTTAGAAATTGCTAATCCATAAGCCTTAGCAAAGCTTTTTAAAAAATAATAATCTTGTGCTACGTATAATTGGAATTTTATTTTAGGAAGTTTACCAGTTTTAATTCCCTGAACAAATTTGGTATTTAAGCTTTGAAGGGCAAGATCAAAGTTTCTTTCCCATAAATCATGACTTAAGCTCATTAATAAAGTTATCTCCTGATTTTTTATTGCATTATATTATTGTTATTGTATTTGAAAATATAATTTTTAATCATCATCTAAATTCTTTTTTGAAATGAATAGTGAATTTTACCAACTTCCTGAATTTAATAAAATTATTGATCTGGAAAAGTTTGCTAATAAAAGTGGAAGTGGTATTAGCTATGAGAGATTAATTGGGTGCTGGAATTTAAGATATGTTTGGAAAAAAAGTACAAAAAAGGTTGATAATATCTCTAGTTCTTTTCTTCAAATTCTTTCTGCAAGTTTGCAACTCTCAAAATCAGATTCAGCGGATGAAAATCAAAGATTTGCAATTCAAAATTCTATAAGGTTTGGATTATTGTCAATAGTATTCAAAGGTGAAGCATTTTTAAAGGGAAAAAGACCAGTACTATTTTTTTACTTTAATAAAGTGATTATCAGTATAAGTAAATTAAATGTATTAAAAAAAGATATCGAGAAACCCGATTCTAAAAAGCTACCTTTTTTCGCTTTAATCGCTTTAGGTGAGGATAATAAATGGTTGTGTGCTAGAGGAAAAGGAGGAGGGTTGGCATTATGGATAAGATCTTAAATTTAACTAATGATATTCCCCAGGATGATTTACTTTCCTTACGGTTACTTTACCTACCTTTTGTCCATTAAATCTTAAAAGATCATCTCCAGAAAAGTTAAGGCCCATCGATTGAGCTATTAAAGCGACATCATCAGCTGTTGAGCATGATAAAACCTTCTTTTTAAGATCATCTTTAGATTGCATGATTTTTAAAAATTTTTTTATTTCAGAAAAACTCATTTTTATAATTTATCTCTAACATTAAAGCAATTTAATGTACCGAGCTAATTTAATTTATTTTATATATTATAAACTTATGATATATCTATTTTTATATGTAGTAGGGATAGCCTTGATTTGGCTGGTCTATAAGTATGGTTGGATACAATCTTTAAAGACAGTCGCGAATATTGTAGTTCCATCTTTTTTGATAATACTTTTCAATATAAAAGCTGGCAGATTACTTTTTAAAACTCCTATTATTGGAATTTTAAGTGCTTTACCTTCAACTTTTTTTATCTACAGGGCTTCTAAACCAATAACTGTTTTTGTAAATAGTTGGATTGATAGTAAATTGAATGATTTAGGAAATGATAAAGATGCTATAGAGACAGAGTCTATCCCTATAGATGATTAATGTTATTGCATTGCTTTTATATCTTTAGTAACAGTTGATTGTGATATTTGATGTTGATTAATATTATATTTTTAAATTAACTTAGACGATGATTATTTTAGGCAATCATCATGGAAATATTATTGGTAATCGTTTTTTTTCTAGGAGCTTTTA
>CACOIV010000018.1 GCA_902627335.1 uncultured Prochlorococcus sp. | reverse complement strand
AATCAGGAATTAAAATTTAATAAGGGTTCTATAAAATCTAACTTTAAGTTTTTTAAATCGCCTGATAAGAATTATTGTAAAGGTAATATTTCTATTTCTAATCTTAATTTATTTGCAAATAAATTAAATGAAAATATTAATTCTAAATTATTTAATTTTACTTGTATTGATAATAAATTATCAATAGAAGGGAATCAACTTAATTATGGGACATTGACTTCAAATTTAGATTTAAATGTACCATTAAATAATTTTCAAAATAATATTTCTTTTAAAGGAGATATAGGATTTAAAAAGAATCCTACACCTGTAATTACTTATGAAGGAGATATACCTTATTGGCATAACAATATGGGCTTTAAATTTGGAGACCTGAGTTCAAAAATTAATTTAAATAGAACAAAATTAGATAACTTAAATATTTTTAGAAATAATGGTATTTCAGGATTTATAACTGCAAAAGGTAACTTATCAGGAAATCTAAATAGTTTAAATACGCTGATAAATTTTAATATTGAATATCCAACATTTAAAGGAGTAAGAATTAAAGAAACTTTTGATGGAAAAATTGAGAATAAGGAAAATGGTTATCTTTTAAAGCTCACTCCAAGAGAATCAGTTATACCAACTTTTTTGAGTATAAATTTTGATCAAAATTTTAAACTAGATAGATTAAATCTTAGCAGAACACTTTATCCAAATACAGGAAATCTAAATATATTCAAAAATAATAATTATTATCAATGGAGGGCGGATAAATTTAATTTAAAAAAATTAGAATTATCTATTTTGGATAATGATTACGAATGGGTTGAAGGAGAAATTGATGGATCTGGATTTATTTCAAAAGATTTAACTAATTTTGATGGAAACATTTCTTTAAAGGATGGCAAATATAGAAATATAAATTTTACAGAATCTAATATCAAGTTTGCACAAAATGGGGATAGCCTTAATTTCGAAACTTTACTCAAGACAAATGACGGAGGTCAAATAGAAATCATCTATAAATCTGATGAATATGATTTTATTGAAGCAAAGTTAAATAATGTCTCGACAAATTGGACTGCAATTACAGTTTTTGATTTATTTGATTTTAAAAAGAATAATTTAAAATTCCAAGAAAATTTTGGTTCTTTTAATGATTTGGAAATAAAAAATAACTTTAAAACTTTGAATGAAAGAATAAAAATTTTAAATAATGTTATTAAAAAGAAGAAGGTTTCTTATAGAAAAAAAAGACTTAATAATTTTATAGATAAGTTCGATGGTCGTTATAGTGGAGAAATTAATCTTTCAGGTACAGATAGTTCAAACTATTCAATAAAAGCAAAAATAGATGGTAATTTAACTGAAAAAAATAATTTTAAGAATAATTTAAAGAATAATTTTTCAGTTTTTTTGACGGGGGGATTACTAAAAAATAAAGGTAAATTAATAATAAAGACATTACCACTCAGCACCTTAAATTTATTTTTTAATGAATCTAAAAACTTTAAAGGGGATATAACATTTGATCTTGATTATGACCTTAATAAAAAAAGTTTTGATAGTGTTGTTTCTTCCGAGAATGCATCAATAAATGAATTTAGTGTGACGTTCAATAAGGGATCAATATCTCTTCTCGATTCATCACTTAATATTGATTTGGCTTTATTATTAAACAAGTCTGGAAATCCCATAACATTTTTAGGCTCAATTCCATTACAAAAAAATAAAGAACTAGATTTAAGATTAAGAGCCGATGAGAAGGTTTTTGATTTATTAGAAAATCTCTATGGTAAAAATTTCGCATTTAAAAATGGAGATATAGATCTTAGGATGAAGTTTTCAGGCGTTTTGAATAAGCCTCAGGCAAATGGCTATCTAAATATAGATAATGGAGCTTTTGACATTTTTAGAAATAGTTTAAAAGATATAAATGCTTTATTCATTTTTGATTTTGATAAATTAGAAATAGTAAATTTCAAAGCCAAAGGATTAGAATCCGGGAATATAAATATCAAAGGTGCTTTACCTTTTTATAAGGCTTTTAGTAATGAGAAGAGTTCAATAAAATTCATATCTAATGATTTTAATTTGATTGATAAAAATATAAATTTTTTCTTTGATGGGAATATATCCGTTGAAGGATCTTTTTTATATCCAATAATAGGAGGAGAAATAGGATTAAAGAATGGTTATCTAGACCTCAAGGCAAATCAGAATAAAGATATTAGAAATTTAGCTAAAAAGAACAATGATCAAACTTTTGAATTATGGCCTGAACTTAATTGGAATAAGAAAAAAGATATTGAAATAATCTCAAATGAGTCAATTCTGAATAAAAATTTATTTGAAAAAAATCTCCCTCTAATACTTAGTAATATAAAATTCAATAATTTAAAATTAAAACTTGGCCCAGAGTTTAGAATAGAATATGCAAATATCCTTGAGGCGTATTTAGAATCTAAAAGTGATATACATATAAATGGAAATTTTAAAAATGATTTAAAAGCTAGAGGATTGATTCTAATTAAAAAGGGTAAAGCAAATCTGTATACTACCCCTTTTAAATTAGATAAAAATAATTTTAATCATATCCTATTCGCTTCAAGAAATGCATTGAACCCATATCTTGATTTTGCTCTTACAAGTAAAGTTCCAGATTCAATCATACCAATTAGTGAAAATAAGAAAGATATAAATATTTCAGAAGATAATCAATTTCTAGAAAATAATAATAGTTTTGGTTCTTTTGGAATTGGAAATACTAGATCTATTAAAATTGACGCTTCCTATAAAGGATTTTTAGATCAATTATCTTTTGAAGATCAAAATCAAAAAATAAAATTACGTAGCACCCCTAGCTATAGCAGATCGCAAATTATTGGACTTATAGGAGGTAATTCAGCAAATATAATCAACAGAGCTTTTACTTCTCAATTAAGTGGAAATAATGGCTTTAATGAAAGATTTCAATTATCTATTTATCCGGCTTTAATAGAAAATAATCAATCATTTAATAATATATTTTCCAATGAGAATATTGATATAAATGAAGCTAATGATGAAGACTTTTCAAACGATGGTTCATCATCACAAGCATGGATTGCTGAATTAGGTCTTGACATTACTGATAGTTTGAATTTTGCGATTCAAACAACTCCAGATAGAGAAGATATACCTCCTCTTTGGATTTTAACTTTACAAGCCAATCAATATTTAGAATTATTGGGCTCCTTTGACTCAAATGGAGATTGGAAAAGTCAGTTGCAATTATTTTTAAGATATTAATCATTTAAAGTATACTTAAAAATTATACATTTTAAAAATAATATAAATTATGGGAAATACTTTCAATATGCAGCTTCCTGATAAAGATTTAAGAGAAAAAGCTTTAAAAGTGAGAAATGCTTCAAATGAAATATCTCAAGCAGATGATGATGAAAGAAAAAATGCTTTAAGCTTCATGGCTAATTCATTAATTAAAAATGCTGATAGGATATTGGAAGCAAATAATAACGATTTTGAACATGCTAAGGAAAATGGGATTTCTCAATCATTATTAGCAAGATTAAAATTAACTAGAGATAAACTTTATTTAGGGATTGAAGGGATAAAAAAAGTAAGAAATTTAACAGATCCTATCGGCCAAATACAAATTAATAAAGAATTATCAAATGGTCTTATTCTTCAAAGAAAAACTGTGCCAATAGGCGTATTGGGAGTAATTTTTGAGTCAAGACCAGATGCTGTTATGCAAATAAGTTCTTTAGCAATAAGATCTGGTAATGGAGTTATCTTGAAGGGTGGTAGGGAATCTAATCAAACAAATATTTCAATTATAAAGGCTTTGCATGAGGGGCTTGAAGAATCATCTCTTAATAAAGATTCAATTTGCTTATTAACAAATAGAAAAGATAGTATCGCTATGTTGAATTTGGAAAAAGATATTAATTTGATAATTCCTCGAGGTAGTAATGAACTTGTAAAATTCATACAAAATAATACAAGAATTCCTGTACTTGGTCATGCTGATGGTATTTGCCATTTATTTATTGATAATAATTGTGATATTGATTTAGCAGTTAAAGTTTCTTTGGATAGTAAAATACAGTATCCAGCAGCTTGTAATGCGATAGAAACTTTATTGATTCATAAAGATGTGGCGCCAAAGTTTCTAAGCAAAGCAATTCCTGTTTTTAAGGCTAATAAAGTTGAATTGAGAGGTGATGAAAAATCTGGTAAATATGGAATTAAATTATCAGCTTCAAATAAAGACTGGGAGACTGAATATTTGGACTTGATTTTATCTATAAAAATTGTTGATTCAATGTTTGATGCTATTGCGCATATTCAAAGATATGGATCAAGACATACCGATGGAATTATTACTGAAGATAATCATAATGCTTCCATTTTTATGAATACTGTTAATAGTGCAGGTGTTTTTCATAATTGCTCTACAAGATTTGCAGATGGATTTAGATATGGATTTGGTGCTGAGGTGGGTATTAGTACACAATCACTTCCGCCAAGGGGACCCGTTGGGCTAGAAGGCCTCGTAACATATAAATATTTTTTAAAAGGTAATGGCCACATAGTTGATGATTTTAATTCAGGTAAAAAATCTTTTACACATAAAGATTTATAATTATTTGATATGGAAGGCTCTTTTTTAGAAATTAAAGATATAAAAATTTGGGCTAGGGTTGGAGTCTTAAAGGAGGAGAGAAAATTTGGCCAATTATTTTCTTTGGATGTATCCCTTTGGTCTGATTTTAGTGAATGTTCAAAAACAGATGATTTAAATTTAACAATAGATTATTCTGTTTTGATTAATGATATTAAAGATCATTCTAGAAGTTTTTCTTGCTTTACTATTGAAACATATTCATACGAAATTTTAAAAATTATTAATGATAAATTTTATCCAAAGCGCATAAAAATTAAACTTACAAAATGTAGGCCGCCAATTGCGGGTTTTACAGGAGAGGTTTCAATTATAAGATTTTTCAATAGAGAATAATTTTGAGTATTCGTAAAAGACCAATTATTTTGATTCATGGATTATGGAATACTTCTGCAATTTTTAAAAATATTTTAAATAGACTAGATTATTATGATGTCGAATATTATGCTCCAACATTAGAGCATTATTTTGGTCGAATCTCAATAATAGATTTAGCAGAATCTTTAGATGAGTTAATAACTAAAAAGTATGGCAATGAGAGAGAAATTGATATCTTAGGATTCTCTATGGGAGGAATAATTGCACGTTATTGGATTAATAAATTATATGGATATCTCAAAACAAAAAGATTCATAAGTATTGGATCACCTCATCGAGGCACGCTTACCGCTCAATTAGTACCAACGATTCTTTTTAAAGGTATTTCTGAAATGAAAATAAACAGTTCTCTTTTAAAAGAACTTTCAGAATATGATTATTTTCTCAAAAAAATAGATTGCATTAGCTTTTATACAAAATGGGACTTTATGGTTTTTCCTGGTTGGAGAGCTAATCTACCAGTTGGGAAGAAATACAGGTTAAATATATATAAGCATAGAAATCTAGTAAGAAATCCAATTGCAATAGATGCAATAGTTAATTCAATAATTACTTAGATGCTTTTAGACCCAAATGTCTTATTAAGGGATCAGTTTTGGGTTCGCGACCTCTAAATAATTTAAATATTTCTAATGGAGGTAAACTTCCTCCCAGACTCAAGATGGTTTCCTTAAAATTTTTTCCAATATCTTTTATTTTTTGATCATTTTCCAAACCAGCTTCTTCAAACATAGAGAATGCATCTGCACTTAAAACCTCTGCCCACTTGTATGAATAATATCCAGCGGAATAGCCTCCCGCAAAAATGTGACTAAAACAGCAGAGAAACTTATCCTCTTCAATAGGAGGTATTAAAGTAGTATTTTTTGCGATATCTCTTCTTATCTCATCTGAATTTAATTGCTGATATGAAGATAAATTGCTATGTAATCTTAAATCAGTTATTGCGAAATGCAGTTGTCGTAAAGTATTCATTCCACAATTAAAAGTTCTGTTTGCGCAAAGTTTCTCATAATCTTCTTCATGTAATTTCTCACCAGTTTCGTAGTGTTTAGCGATATTTAGCAAGGTTTTTTTATCAAAGCACCAATTTTCCATAAATTGGCTAGGAAGTTCAACTGCATCCCATTCAACATTATTTATTCCTGCAGCTTGAGGTAAATCTATTGTTGTAAGCATATGTTGGAGGCCATGACCAAATTCATGAAATAATGTCTGCACCTCATCAAAACTCATCAGGCTTGGCTTGTTTTTGGAGGGAGGAGTTTGATTACATACGAGATAGGCTACTGGAACAATTTGATTCCCCTTTGAATCAATATTTTTATTTAAACATTCATCCATCCATGCCCCTCCTCTTTTTGACTCTGGACGAGAAAAAGGATCTAAATAAAATGAGGCTATTTTATTATTAGAATTTTTAAAAATGTTAAAGAAAAGAACATCTTCATTCCAAACAGGTGCTTCCCCATTCGCTTCAACAACTTTAATATCAAAGAGTTTCTCGCATAATCCAAATAATCCTTTTAAAACATCTTCGAGAGGGAACCATGGTCTTAAGGCTTCTTGATCTAAATTAAGTTTTTCCTTTCTTAAAAGTTCAGACCAGTAACTTATATCCCACGGCTTAATCTGAGTATTAGCATTAAATCCATTTTTATAAGCAAAGTTATTTAAATTTTCTAATTCTAATTCAGCAGCTTTGAATGAAGGTTCTCTTAATTCCTCTAAAAGCTTTTCAACGCTATCTATTTTGCCAGCCATTTTGGTTGATAAGCTTAAATCAGCCCAACTATCATATCCAAGCAGTTTTGCTTGTTTTGTTCTTAGAGTTAAAATTTCTTCAATGATTTGACTATTACTCTCATCTCCATCAGAAGCTCTACTTACAAAAGCCTTATAAAGTTTTTCTCTTAAGAAACTATCTTCTGCATAACTCATAAAAGCTGTATAGGTTGGTATATCTAAGCTCAATTTCCAAGGGCCATTTTGCGAATCAACGTCACCTTCTTTTTTTAAATGTTTTTGAGCAGATAACGCCATTAATTCAAGAACTCTTTCTGGAAGACCTTTTATTTGAGATTTATTGTCTAAGATCATATGCCATTTATTTGTAGAATCAAGAACGTTATTACTGAATTTTGTTGATAATTCTCCTAATCTCTCTGAAATTGCATTGTAATCTTTTTGATCAGATTCATTTAAAGAAATGCCGCTATGTTCCATATCAATAATCTCTTTGTCTAAAATTCTATTTTTTGTTACATCAAGATTATTTTTACTTCTTAGTGTTTTTAAAGCTTTATAAATTGTTTTACTTTGTCCAAACTTATTCCCAAGATTAATAACATGCGGAAGTAACTTTGCATAAACGTTTCTTAACTGTTCAGAGTTTTTAACTGAATTTAAATGACTAATAACTCCCCAACTCCATCTCAGCTCTTCATTTATTTTATTAAGAGGTTTCATTATATCCTCCCAATCTAACTTCTCATTTTTTATTAAGGAAGAAAATTCGATTTCTATATTGTTAAAGTCTGAATTTAATTTCTCAAGTATTAATGGAAATTCTTTTTCAATTCTTTGAGGAGTAAATTTATGAAATTCAGGTAATCCCTCACATTTAAAGAGGCCTTTATCAACAACATCTTCAGTCATATTTTTTAATTAAAGGTTGAAATTAATCCAACTAATTTAGCTAAAGTTAGCTGTTGACTGAGAGCATTGGTTGAAGATTCATATAAATTAATTGCCACTTTAGGCCAGAATCCTATCAGAAGCGTTGGTAATAATAAGCTTAAACCTATAGTAAGTTCTCTACCATTCATTTCTGTAACTGTTGCAAGTGCAGGTATCCTTGGACCAAAAAACACTCTTCGACACATAGAAAGTAAGTATATTGGGGTAAGAACAAGGCCTATTGCCGCAATAAGGATGGTTATGGATCTAAATAAAGAGGTAAATCCCTCTTGACTTGTGATACCTAAAAATATGGTTATTTCACTAATGAATCCACTCATGCCTGGTAAAGCAAGAGAGGCAAGAGAACTTGCCAAGAAAAAAGCGAAAGTTATTGGTAGAACTTTTGCTAGGCCACCCATATTTGGAATTGAAAGTGTATTGGTTCTCTCATAAAAGGAACCTGTAACAAAAAACATTGCTGCAGCAATCAAACCATGGCTTATCATTTGCAACATTGCGCCACTTATTCCTAAAGCATCAACTGCACCTATTCCCAATAGTACAAAACCCATATGGCTAACAGAGCTGCAAGCTATACGTCTTTTAACATTATCTTGGGCAAAAGCATTTAATGCTCCATAAATTATATTGATTATTCCAAGAATAATTAGTGCAGGGGCTAATTGAAGATGTATCTCTGGCAGAATCTGAACGTTGAATCTTAATAATGCATATCCCCCCATTTTTAATAGGACTCCTGCTAAAAGCATTGATACTGGTGCATTTGCTTCTCCATGTGCATCTGGCAACCATGTATGAAGAGGAAAGATTGGGAGTTTAACACCAAATCCTATTAAAAATCCAAAATAAGATAATAACGCGAGGCTTCCAGAAACCTGTTTATTTGTTATTTCAGTAATATTAAGAGTGAAATTATCTCCACTTAAAGCGAGGGCGAGGCCGCTTATTAAAATTAGTAGTGATGCAAGAGCAGTATAAAGAATGAATTTAGTTGCAGCATATAGTCTCTTTTTCCCTCCCCAAATTGCAATAAGAAGATAAACAGGAACAAGTTCTAGCTCCCAGGCTAAAAAGAATAATAAAAAATCTTGTGAGAGAAAAACCATTCCTTGAGCAGATGCCTGTATCAGAAGTAATGAAAAATATAAATTTGACTTTTTTTTCACTTTCCAACTTGCAGCCGCGGATAAAAAAGTTATTAATCCGCTTAATACTAATAGTGGAGCAGAAAGTCCATCTACTCCTAATGACCACTCTAATCCAATGGAAGGAAGCCAAGTTATTCTCTCAACTAACTGGAGTGAACTATTACTAGGTTCATATTTTTGATAAAGGACTCCTGCTATAAGTAAAAAATCTACAAATAAAAAACTTAAAGCAACATTTCTAGGTAACGAATTATCTTCTCCATCGATGGACTTTAGAAAGGGCATTATCAATGCTCCAATCAAGGGAAGTAATACTATTGCTGATAACCAAGGAAAAAATTCTGAATTCATTTTGTTATTAACAATTCACCTATTGTAGTAAAGATGGTTACAGGTTGAGACTATAACACTTTATAGTACTAAGTAAAACTACTTAATCAGTTGCAGAAGAGAACCTGCTTCCTTCAGTTTGTATATTTAAGAAGGGGGCCCTGCTTGGTACTCCCGCTTTTTCCCAAGCTTTTACCATTGCTTGGCTAATTGTTTTACCATTTTGATTCTTGCATAAAGCAAGTATACTTGGACCTGCGCCGCTAATTGCACATCCTAAGGCTCCTGCTTCTAAAGCTGCTTGTTTAACCTCTAATCCTCCCTTAATAAGTTTCCAACGATAAGGCTCATGTAATTTATCAAACATTCCTTCTTTTATAAGTTCAGAATTTCCAGTTTTTAATCCATTAAGTAATAATGTGAGTGCTCCCATATTGGTTACTGCATCAGATATGGGAATATTTTTTGGCATTACTCTTCTAGCTTCACTGGTACTTAGGCGTATAGCAGGAATCGCAACGACTGCCTTTATGGAACTATCCCAATCACATCTTATTATTCTCCACCTTTGGGAAGCTGATCTAGCAGTAAGGCAAAGACCTCCCAATAAAGAGGGAACCACATTATCTGGGTGTCCCTCAATATCTATAGCTAGTTCTAATAATTTTTCTTTTGATAAAGGCGATTCCATAATTGCATTAGCTCCTATTAATCCAGCTACTATCGCGGTAGCACTACTTCCCAATCCTCGAGCTGGAGGAACAGCTAATTTGACTCTTGCTTCTAGTGCAAAAGGAGAAACATTAGCATTTGCCCAAACTTTTTGAGCTGCTCTGAAAACTAAATTTTCTGGACCTCCCCTTAAGTGATTTCCATCAGTGCTTTCCATAATTAAATCGAAGCGATCTCCCCCGCCATCTATTCTTGTAAAAATAAACTCATTATGAAGATCTAGAGCCGCTCCTAAGCAGTCAAATCCAGGTCCTAAATTTGCAGTCGTGGAAGGCACTGATACTCTTACTTTTTTACCAACTTCAGGAATAGTCATTGTAAATAATTTCTTTTTATTGATTACTTAAAAGCATTTTTGCTCTGCAAGCAGCGCTATGTAATCCAAACTCCTCATCTAAGATTATTCTTATAGGTATTGTTTTTACAATATCTTTTAATCTACCTTTATTTGAAAATTGTTTCAAAAAAGAATCTGAAATAAAGTTCTTGAAATGTTTTGGAGCAGTCCCACCTGCAATCCACAAACCCCCCATACATAATTCATGTAATGCTAAATCGCCAATAAAAGAAGAATAAGCGTCGAACCATAATTTTTCTATCTCTGACATCAAAGGATCACCCTCTTTCGCTAATTTGCATATTCTCCCTGCTAAGCTTTTTTTTACAATGTTTGATTCTTCTGCTTCTTTGATTAGATAGTTAAATGGATGGTCTATGATGTTATCTTTCGCGAATTTCCATTTTGCAATATTTGATAAACCCTCACCACTAATAATTCTCTCATAGGAGACTCTCTCAATATTCAGGGCATTCTTCAGCCATTGTTTCAGCTCCCACTCTTCTTGAGTTTTAGGAGCAAATTCAATATGGCCTCCTTCGCTCGGCAGTACTATGACTTTTGTTGAAGAAATAATACCTCTGGAAATTCCTAATCCAGTTCCTGCTCCAACAATAGTGTGATAACTTTCGGATTTATTAATGTTTGAAGGATTATTTTGTAGAGTTTTGAATTGGTTATTTTCTAAATATTTTATTCCAAAGATTAAAACTGCAAAATCATTAATTAATTCAACTTTTTCAAAATGAAAATAATTTCTTAATTTTAATTCGCTTACTTCCCAGTTTAAATTGGTAATTTTTGCATTATTTTTTTCTATTGGCCCTGCTATTCCAAAACAAGCAATTTTTGGAAAATACTTATTTTTACACTTATTCTCAAGAAAATCTCTAGTGATTTCATAAATAGAATCCCACTCTGCAGATAAATATCTTTCTTTTGCAATCAATTTTGGAGAAGAATTTTTATTAACCTCTTCATAAATAGCTATCAGTACCTTTGTACCACCTAAATCGCAAGCAAGAAAATTCATTTAATTCAAGTTATTCTATTCGTCCTCTCTTCTCTATTAATTCATCCATAAACTTATATAGATTCATCAAATTTAAAATTCCTAAATTTGTTCCATCCAAAGCTCTTAAGGAAACCGAATCAATTTCTTGTTCTTTGTCTCCAATAACTGCAATTAATGGAATTCTTCCTAATGTTGCTTCTCTAATCTTGTAACCGATCTTTTCATTTCTGATATCAACTTTTGATCGATATCCTTTTATATTTAAAAAACGATTAAATTCCTGACATTTTTCGTTATTCCTATCAGTGATACTTAATATAGTTATTTGATAGGGAGCAAGCCAAATAGGAAACTTGGCTTCATATTGTTCAATTAGAATTCCTAAAAATCGCTCAAATGATCCCAAGATAGCTCTGTGAAGCATAACAGGATTTCTTTTTTGATTATTTATATCTACATAAGTTGCTTCTAGTCTAATAGGCATTGAAAAGTCAACTTGTATAGTTCCACATTGCCAGACTCTATTAAGACAATCTTTTAATGAAAATTCAATTTTAGGTCCATAAAAAGCTCCTTCTCCAGGTTGAAGCTCCCATTTGAGATTTTTATTATTTAAAGCCATTTTTAAAGCTTCTTCTGATTTGTCCCAAATCTCTTCACTACCAACCCTTTTTTTTGGACGAGTTGATAATTTAATGATAATTTCATCAAAACCAAAAGTTTTATAAACTTCAAAAACTAAATCAATAAAATTAGATACCTCTTCTTGCATTTGATCTTCTGTGCAGAATATGTGAGCATCATCTTGAGTGAAATTTCGAACCCTCATTAAGCCATGTAATGCTCCAGATGGTTCATTCCTATGACAAGATCCAAATTCAGCAAGACGAATTGGTAAATCTTTATAGCTTTTTAGGCCTTGATTAAAGACTTGAATATGGCAAGGACAGTTCATTGGTTTTATTGCATAAGTTCTATTTTCAGAAGCGGTAGTAAACATGTCTTCTCTAAATTTTTCCCAATGACCAGATTTTTCCCATAAAGATTTATCAACTGCTTGTGGAGTCTTTATCTCTAAATAGTTATTTTTTTTAAGTATTTCTCTTATGTACTTTTCTAGAACTTGGTAGATTATCCACCCATTGGGATGCCAAAAGATCATACCTGGAGATTCTTCTTGTATATGAAAAAGTGAATGTTTTTTTCCAAGCTTTCTATGATCTCTTTTCTCTGCTTCTTCTATTCTCTTTAGATAATCATTAAGTTCTCTCTCCTTAGCCCAGGCTGTACCATAAATTCTTTGTAGTGATTCATTTTCACTATTTCCTCTCCAATAAGAACCTGATAATTTTAGTAATTTAAAATGTCTAAGATGTCTTGTATTGGGAACGTGAGGCCCTCTACACATGTCAATATATTCTTCGTGTTTATATAGGTTGATAAGACCTTCATCAGTAATTTCCTCAATAATTCTTAATTTAAAACTCTCATCTCTTTCTTGAAAAGTTTTAATAGCCTCTTCTTTGGAAACTTGTGAAATCTCAACTTCATAATTTTTTTTGATTAAAATATCAATCCTTTCTTCAATTTTGATTAAATCCTCAGGGGTAAATCTATATTCTGAAAAAATATCGTAGTAAAAGCCATCTTCAATTACAGGGCCTATTGCCATCTTAATATTGGGATAAATTTGTTTAACTGCATGACCAATAAGATGAGCAAATGAATGTCTAATTATTTCAATTCCTTCTTTATCTTTAGAAGTAATTATTACAACTTTAGAATCATTTTTGATAGGGAGTTTTGCATCCAGAAGAACATCATTTACTCTCCCAGCAATTGTGGCTTTAGCTAATCCTGCCCCAATACTTTGAGCAATTTCTAAAATTGTCACCGAATCTTTAAAGACCTTTTTGGAACCATCAGGTAGCGTGATTACTGGCATAAATTATTTCTCCATTTCAAAAAATCCTAGTTTCGATTTAACTCTCTTAAGAGTTTTATTTGCAAGATCCTCAGCCTTTTCCTTACCGTCTTGGAGGATGTTATTAAGCTGATGTGGATCATTAATTAAGACTTTATATTTTTCTTGAATAGGTTTGAGGGATTCAATAAGCTGTTCAGTAATTAATTTTTTAAATGTGCCCCATCCAGTATCGGAAAATTCATTTTCACATTGAGAAATTTCCTTCCCAGATAATAAAGAATAAATCATAAGAAGGTTTCTTGACTCGGCTCTATCTGGATTATGAAATTCTATTCCATTAAAACTATCACTTTTTGCTCTTTTTATTTTTTTCGTGATTACTTCAGGAGGATCCAATAAATTAATACGACTACCCTCATTGGGATCACTTTTACTCATTTTTTTTGAACCATCAATTAAGCTCATTATTTTTGAACCATTCTTCATAATTATTGACTGAGGTATTTTTAATATGTTTTTTTTCTTACTAAATTTGGCATTAATTCTTTGTTGTGCAATATCTCTTGCAAGTTCTAGATGTTGTTTTTGGTCTTCTCCAACGGGGACAAAGTCAGCATCATATAAAAGAATATCTGCAGCCATTAGGATGGGGTAGTCAAATAATCCTATAGAAACGTTATTACCCTGTTGTAAAGATTTTTCTTTAAATTGAATCATCCTTTCCATCCAATTTATTGGAGTCATACAATTTAATATCCAACAAAGTTCTGAATGTGCAGAAATTTGACTTTGAACAAAAATAGAACATTCTTTCGGATCTATTCCACAAGCTACATACAAAGCTGCAGTAGAAAGAGTATTTTTAGATAATTCTTTGGGATCATATGCTGTGGTTATTGCATGTAAGTCAACTACACAGAGAAATGTTTCATATTGTTCTTGAAGTGTTACCCAATTATTAATTGCTCCAAGCCAATTGCCAATATGTAAATCTCCAGTTGGTTGAACACCTGAGAGAATCCTTTTTTTAGTTTGCATCTCCACTTTCATTTTCTTTAGGAGTGGATTTAGGTGCTTGATCTCTTACTGGTCTTTCAAAAGGATTAGGTAATGAAGCCTTTTTTTCTGGTTCAGAGACTTTTAAATTGCTGTTAGATGAGAATCTTTTATTTTCTGACACATATTTATTTATGGTATCTTTTATTTCTTCATCTTTAACTAAATCACTTAAGGTTCTTACTGCAAAACCTAGAACTGCAACAGTAGATTTTAATTGAAACTTTTCTTGAATAACTTTAGCTGCTTTCATTTCATTCTCACTTAATCTGATTCTAAATCCACTTTGTTCCTTGTTCCCTCCAAATCTATTTCTAGAGCTAGAGCTAGATCTATTATTTTCAAAATTGTTTCTATTACTCCTTTGAAATTGATTTTGTTCAAAACCTGAATTTGACATCTTAAAAATTATTTAAAAAATTGACATGATTCTTAAATTTAGCATCTGAATAAGCAAGAAGTCTTGAATTAAGTTAAAAAAGATTTTTTTTATAATTTTAAAGACTTATTAATTTGCTTTTTTTTCAAACAAATTTACACTAAAATATCTTTAGAACATTAAATAATTTTGTTTGATATTAGTAAGAAAAACCTAATTAGCAATTTTACTAGGTTTCCAAAAAAAAATATTCTTTTAATTTTATTTTTTCTTGGATTTAGTGAATGGTTTATAAGTGATGTTATTAATTTTTCGGGTGGTTTTTTAGGTTTTGCCCTCCTATTTACAGGCGGATATTTTTATTTAAAGAATGATAAACCAACTTTTAAAGAGCCTAAGGATTTAAATGGATGGGTAAATTTATGTAATGATGAGTTGAAATATTTTGATGAGCTTGAAAAGAAAAATAATATCAAACAAAACAATTTTATTAGAAAAAATAAAATTAATAATATTCTTAACAGAAGTGAACTACAAAAAATATCAATAGTATCTGAAGATAAAATCTTTGATAATAAATTTTTTATTGAAAATTATTTATCAAATGATAAATATGAATTAACCCTAATCAATGAATTACCTTCATTGGATTCAATATTACCTGATTCTTTTTTCAACCAAGATGCTGTTATTTTTAATTTGAGTCTTCCATTATCGGCAAAAGGACTCTTGTGGTTAAAAAGAATACCTGATGATATGCCTGCTTGGATAGCTGTCTCAGTCTCTGAATATTCTTCATTTCATTTTGAGCTAGAAGCTTTAAAGATTGAATTACCAAATAATTTCTCAAATAATATTATATGTTTTACTAAAGAGAACATTAAGTCCGCTAAAATACCACTCTCTTTTAGAAAATTTTCTTTTAATACAAAAAGAAGTATTGAGAATACAAAAAAAAGACTTTTAAAAGATTTGCATTCAAAATGGCAAGCAGAAATAGAATGTATCAGAAGAATTAAGTTAAAGGAAATACAGCGAAAAAATCAACTTATAGTTGCGGCATCAGTTTTTGCATCACCAATCCCTTCTATTGATGTATTAAGCATGACAGTATTGAATAGCTTAATGCTTAAGGAAATTAAGGAAATATGGTGCTGTAATTGGTCTCCTGAAATTTTAGAAAAAGTTTCAAAAGAAATAATTAAAACAGCTATTGCTCAGGGAGTAATAGAGTGGAGTGGACAAGCTGTTATTGGAATCTCAAAAATTCATGGACCAAACTGGTTAATTGCAGGATCTTTACAAGCAATTAGTGCTGCCTACTTAACAAGAGTTGTCTCAAGATCTTTGGCAGATTTTATGGCTATTAGTAAAGGTGTATTAGAGCCTGATTTGGATTTTATAAAAAGTAATAGTGCCAAGATAGTTGAGAATGCTTTTCTAAATGAGAAAATTAACTGGAAATCTCTAATAACTGATATTAATAATCCTTTGAAATTTAAATTTATTCAATAATTTATTTATTAATAACTACTTAAATTATGAAAAGAAATTTTTTTTACTTTTTAATACTTACATTATTAGCTTTCACTACAACCTCTTGCAAAAATATTAGTGAAGTAGATAAACCTAATAAAAAATTATTATTAGTAAGTTTTACAGTTTTAGAAGATATTGTTAAAAATATTGTTGGCGAAGAATTTAATGTCAAATCTATTACTAAACCTGGAATGGAAGTTCATGGCTATCAAACGACACCAAGTGACTTGATAGAAGGATCTAGGGCGGAGGTGTTTATTGATAATGGTTTTGGATTTGAATTATGGGCTGAAAAATTTGTATCAAATCTTAAGGTTAATAGGATTACAATCGCAAATAACTTAAAACCTTTATTTATTGGTGAGGATGCTTATAAAGGCAAACCAAATCCTCATGCATGGATCTCTCCAAAAAGAGGGCTTATATATGTTGATACTCTCTCAAGAGCACTCTCAGAATTACAACCTCAGAGCAAAAGAGTCTTTAAAAAAAATGCGGAAATTTATAAAAATAAATTATTAGAAATAGATGAAGATTTTTCACTTTTTCTTAATACTTTAAAGAAAAATCAGAAGTATCTAGTAAGTTGTGAAGGTGCATTCACTTATTTAACAAATGATTATGGTTTAAAAGAAGCATATCTTTGGCCAGTTAATGCAGAGAGTCAAATTACACCAAAGAGAATGGCAAAAGTCATTAATTTAGTAAAAACTAATGACATTCCTGCCGTTTTTTGCGAAAGTACAGTAAGTTCAGAATCTCAATTGGCAGTAGCTAGAGAAACTGGAGCTAAATTTGGAGGTAATTTCTTTGTTGACTCCTTATCTGAAAAAAATGGCCCTGCAAGCTCCTATATTGATTTATTGAACCATAACTTAAATCTCATCAAAAAAGCCTATAGCTCAAAATAAAATTAAAAAGAATCTATGAAATTTGAAAAATACAGAATCGAAGCTGAAAATATATGCGTTGACTATAACGGAAAAGTCGCTCTTTATGATGCAACTTTAAGATTAAAAGCAGGACAAATATGTGGCTTGGTTGGAATGAATGGTGCTGGTAAAACAACATTCTTTAATGCTCTTACTGGATTTGTGAATTTGTCAAAAGGAATAATTAGAATTAATGGTGAATCCTTGAAAACTGCACAACAAGATCAGTCAGTTGCTTATGTTCCTCAAAATGAGGGAATAGATTCAGACTTTCCTATAAATGTTTGGGATATTGTCATGATGGGAAGATATGGGTCAATGAATATACTCAGATCCCCAAGAGAATCAGATATTCAAGCTGTTAAAAATGCTATTGGAAGGGTGGATCTCCTAGAACATACTTTTACTCCAATAGGAAACTTATCTGGGGGACAAAGAAAAAGAACTTTTTTAGCTAGGGCTATTGCTCAAAGGGCCTCTATATTGCTCTTAGATGAGCCTTTCTCAGGCGTTGATATTAGAACCGAAAAACTTATTTCAGAACTCTTCTTGGAATTTAAGAAAGAAGGCAAAACAATACTTATTTCTACTCATGACATGATTCATATTAGAGAATTCTGCGACTTAGTTCTTCTAATAAACAAAACCGTTGTAGCTTATGGTGATACATCAGAAGTATTCACTCCTGAAAATATTACTAGTACATTTGGAGGGATGTCACCTGATTTTTTATTTGGTCCTGAATCCTAATTTTTAAAATATTTTTAGTTTAATGGATGGATACTTTATATCATTAAATATTAATTCTTTTGTTAGTGAACCCTTGACTCATGATTTCATGAGAAAGGCAATCTTAATAAGTTCATTGGTAGCTGCTGTTTGTGGACTACTATCAAGCTTTTTAACTTTAAAAGGTTGGGCTTTGATGGGGGACGCAGTATCTCATGCCGTAATGCCTGGAGTCGTTGTAGCTTATGCTCTCGGGGTGCCATTTTCTTTGGGTGCTTTTATTTTTGGAGTCGGATCCGTTGCACTAATAGGATTTATTAAACAAAAATCTAGAGTTAAGGAGGATACGGTCATTGGATTGGTTTTTACAGGTTTTTTTGCTTTAGGGATTGTTTTAGTATCAAAAATTAAAAGTAATATAGACCTAATGCATATTCTTTTTGGTAGTCCATTGGGTATTTCTTTATCTGATATTCAGCAGACTATTTTTATATCAATATTAGTAGTACTTTTATTATCAATATTCAGAAAGGATCTTATGCTTTATTGTTTTGATCCCAGACATGCTAAAACTGTTGGAATAAACGTAGGTTTTCTTCATTATCTGTTGCTAACATGCTTATCTTTAGCTGCTGTAGTGGGTCTTCAAACAGTAGGAATTGTTCTTGTTGTAGCAATGCTAATAACTCCTGGAGCAACAGCATATTTACTTACGGATAAATTTGATAGATTGTCTTTAATATCCATATTAAGTAGCATAGTTTCCAGTGTATTAGGAATTTATCTAAGTTATTGGTTTGATATTGAGACAGGAGGATCAATAGTTTTAGTACAAACTTTTATTTTTCTTTTTGCATTCTTATTCGCTCCAAGGTATGGAATTTTTAAATTTAAAAAATTATTATCTTCTGAGTAAAAAATGGTAGAAGAATTATCTTTAAAGAAATGGAATTGGTGGCCATTATTTCCTTTGTATCCTTATGGATATAAAAAGACGATTTGTAAGGAAATTGTCTCAGATGAGGTTTGGTCTATTGAACAAATTCAAGGACTTTATTACGTAGCTGTCCCTATAAGAATGACAGTAATGAGAGTCAAAAATGGCTTGATGTTAATAAATCCTTTACCTCCCACAAAAGAATTAGTTAATGAGCTTAATAAATTGATATCCCGCTTCGGGGATATAAAGACAATTATTTTACCTACGGCCTCAGGCTTAGAGCATAAAATTGGATTGCCAGCTTTATCTAGAATTTTTAAAGATGCAGAAATTTGGCTCTGTCCTGGACAATGGAGTTTTCCAATAAATCTTCCTTTAGACTTTTTAGGCATACCATCCAAAAGAACAAAGATTCTTTTTGAAGATGGTATTCCATATCAAGATGAATGTTTTTGGTTATCTCTTGGGCCTATCAATTTGGGATTAGGTAGATTTCAAGAAGTCACTTGCTTTCATAAATCTACAGGTATCCTTCATGTAACAGATGCAATTGTGGCAATAGATAAAAATCCTCCTGATATATTTAATTATGACCCTACTCCTCTCCTCTTTCATGCAAGAGATAGAGGCGATGAAATATTAGAGGATACTATTGAGTCAAGAAGAAAAGGATGGGCAAGACTAGTATTATTTGCATCTTTTTTAAGACCTGGAAAACTACAAATTCCATCCTTAAGACACATCATCAAATACTCATTTAGAAAAGGTTTTAGAAATAAAAAATTTCATTATGGAATATATCCTTTTTTGTGGGAAAAAGATTGGGAGAAATCTTTAATTGGAATTATGGGCTGGGATTCTCCAAAAATACAAATAGCTCCCGTACTCAAAAAGCTTATTTTTCCAAGATCCGATAAAGTTTTATGTAAGTGGTTAAACGATGTCAAAAATATTGAAGGACTTAAATATTTTGTGTCTGCTCACTATTGTTCGCCAGTAGAGTTTTCAAAAAATGATTGTGAGAATCTCATTAAACAAATAAATTCTAAAAAATGGAAGCTTTCAAATGATGATGATAAATTTCTCTCAACTTTTTATAAAAGACTTTATGACTTAGGTGTAATTCCAGAAAATATAAATATTTAACTTAATTAAAATTTAATCTAGATCGACTGACATATTTTCATCATTTAATAAGTTTTGTTCAAGTTCCTTCCTTTGTTCCATTTGCCTTAAGAAATAACCCGTCATCATTGCTGATGATAGTAAATTTGCAATATTATCTTTAGAGCAAGTTATTTTTACATCAAATTGTTCAGAAGGAAGCATTCCTAATAAACCTTGAACATTATGTCTAATAATCTCTTGGATGTCCTCGCTTGCAGATTTAGCTATCCTCTGTAAAACTTCTGGGGATTGTTTCTGTAGATATTGAATAAGATCATTACCTTCATTAGGATCATTATTTTCAGTGGTCAGGAATTCAGGATTAAACATCTATTTTCCTCCTACTATTTAAACTACAATAGCATGACGCAAGTTATTATTTTTCAACTTGGAAAATATATTGGCCCCATATGATTTAAAGGCCAATAACGAAATATAGCCCTCCCAATTACTTTTTCAAATGGAAGTGCACCCCAAATATGTGAATCTAAACTATTATTCCTGTTATCACCCATTACCCATAAAGTATGCTCAGGCACAATAATAGGTCCTATTGAATAATTAATATTTCTATCTGCGGGATATTTATTCTGTGCTAGATCATTAATAAATAGTCTTCCTTCTTTGACTTCTATCTTGTCACCTGGAATTCCTATTACTCTTTTTATTAGAGCAGTATTAGATTCATATCCTATGTCTAAAAGTTGATCAGGGGCATTGAAAACTATAATCTGATCTTTAAATTTTGAAAAATTAATTTTTTTATTTATCTTCGGAGTTAATTTTTCTATCAATATTTTGTCTTGAATTTGAAGCGTTGGAAGCATAGATCCGGAGGGGATCCATCTGGGCTCAATAACTTGCCAACGTATCATTAAAGCGATTAAAACCCAAATAATAAGGTTCTTTATATCCCTTACTATGGAAGTAAATCTCTTTGGTGAATTTGCCATGATTAAATTTTTTTATTCAATTATGATGATAGAAATTGAAAGTTTATATACATCATGAGATTATCTATTGGATATAAAAACTATCTTAGAAGTTTACAACTTTTCTATTATTTATCAGAATGCGGTGTTGAAAATGTCATTATTTCGCCTGGAAGCAGATCTGCTCCTTTAGCTATAGCAGCTCGAGAACTTGCTAAAAAAGGAATTTTTCAAATATATACTTCTATAGATGAGAGATCGTCAGGATTCCACGCTATTGGAATTTCTATTGCATCTGATAAACCTACGGTAGTATTAACAACTTCAGGAACAGCCGTAGCAAATTTACTTCCTTCTGCGGTAGAAGCTGATAAATCATCCATTAGTGTTATTTATATTTCTGCTGATAGACCTCTCAGACTAAAGAATTGTGGCGCAAATCAAACGGTTGATCAAGAAAAATTTTTAAGTCCAGTTTGTCGATTTACTGAAAGTACTTGTCTTGAAGGCTTTCATTTAACAACTGAGACTGAATTGAAGAATTTAAGACAAAAAATAGGAGAGATTTGCTTATTTAATTCTGGACCTATTCATTTAAATATTTCTATTGAAAAGCCCTTGATTATAAATATAAATGAGAGAAAAAAAATTATTAATCAGTTCACAGAAAAGTACTTAATAAAAAAAATTAATAGATCTCAAAAAACTTTTAATGAAAAAGTATCTTTTGATTTAAAAATAATAAAGTATATTGATCCATCAAAAAATGGGATTATCATCGTAGGTCCTTACAGAGGATTAAATAAGAATTTAGTTAAATTTAATAATTCATTAAAAGAAATTCAAAATTTAACAGGTTGGCCAGTCTTTGCAGACCCATTGTCTGGGGTAAATATAGAATTAAAAGGCCTTATAGATAATTGGGAATTAATCATTAAAAATAAAAAATTTAAAATTAATTGTGAACAGTTATTGAGATTAGGACCAATGCCCTCGTCAAATTCACTAGAAAAATTTTTAGAAGAATTTTCTGGAGATCAGTTTCTTATTAAAGAAAATGATTCTAGAAGACTTGATCCTTTAAGAAAATCATTTGAGTATGAATATGGATTAACTCATTTTGTAGATCAATTTTTAATAAGCAATAATACTGTAAATATATCTAAAAGAAATCTAACTAAATTAGCTAAAGAATTATTGTTGGAGGGTGAAAGGATAAATAATATATTTAAAAAGCAATTTTGTAAAAACGAAAATATTACTGAATGTTCATTAGCATATTTTATTCCAAAAATTTGGCCTGAAAAATATCCAATTATGTTATCTGCAAGTAGTCCCATAAGAGATTGGCTAACATTCTCAGGAGTTAATGCATTGTCTAGAAGATGTTTTAGTTTCAGAGGGGCATCAGGTATTGATGGAACATTATCAATGGCTTTAGGAATATCAAGGATTTTGCATCCTCTTCTGTTGGTTACAGGAGATTTATCCTTTCTGCATGATATTAACGGATGGCTTATAGAAAACTCTGAGAAACTCAATTTAACAATACTAATAATAGATAATAAGGGTGGAAATATATTTAATAGACTTTATGAAAATTATTTAAAAGATGATGAAATCAAAAGACTATTTGTGATGCCTAAAAGTGTTGATTTTAAAAAACTTGCAGATGCTAATAAAGTAATTTTTAAAGATGTTTCATACTTAAATGAACTTAAAGAATTGCTTGAATGGAGTCTTCTTAAATCTAAAACAGTTATTCTTAGGTTAAAGGTAAATCATATTTCTGAAATTGATGAAAGAAAGAATTTATTAAATAAAATTTTTCAAGACTCATAATTCTTTGTATATTAAAAAAAAAGATAATATGAAAATTCTTCCTGGACAAAGCAATGTCAATTGGCATGAAGTTAAATCATACGAAGATATTCTATTTCACTCAAGTCAGGATGGAATTGCAAGAATAGCTATAAATAGGCCTGAGAAAAGAAATGCTTTTCGCCCAAAAACAATAGATGAGCTCTTAGATGCATTTAATTTTGTGAGGTTGGAGGAACGTATGGGGGTTGTTCTTATGACAGGTGCTGGTCCAGATAAAAAGGGAGTTTTTTCATTCTGTTCGGGGGGGGATCAAAGTATTAGAGGTGAAAATGGTTATGCTGATAAAAACGGAAATCAAAAATTAAATGTTCTTGAACTTCAAAGATTAATAAGAAGTCTTCCAAAAGTTGTTATAGCTTTGGTCCCAGGATTTGCGATAGGTGGAGGTCAAGTTTTAAATTTAATTTGTGACTTAAGTATCGCTTCTGATAATGCAATTTTTGGACAAACAGGTCCAAAGGTAGGAAGTTTTGATGGAGGATTTGGGTCAAGTTATCTTGCGCGCGTTGTGGGCCAAAAAAAAGCAAGAGAAATATGGTTCTTATGCAGAAAATATAATGCTCAAGATGCCTTAAATATGGGATTGATAAACGCCATAACAAAAATTGATAACTTGGAAGCTGAAGGAGTTAGTTGGGCAAGGGAAATCTTATCTCATAGTCCAACTGCTATTAGAATATTGAAAGCTTCATTTAATGCTGAAAATGATGGAATGGCAGGAATTCAAGAATTATCTGGATATGCAACACAGCTATTTTATGGATCTTCAGAAGCACAAGAAGGTAGAGATGCTTTTCTTGAAAAACGAAAACCCGATTTTAGTGATTATGGATGGACACCTTGATCGTTTATTATCTTTCAATAAAGTAATTTTTAATAATTGATGCGAATTCTTCTTGCTGCTGCTGAATGTGCTCCAATGATTAAGGTCGGAGGCATGGGAGATGTAGTTGGTTCTTTACCTCCATCCCTTTTAAAGCTTGGACATGATGTGAGGGTGATTATACCTGGATACGGAAAATTATGGAGTTCCTTAGATGTTTCAAAAGAGTCTATCTTTAAGGCTCATACTATGGGGGCTGATTTTGAAATATATCAATCAACCCACCCTATTCATAATTATAAAATTTACTTAGTTGCTCATCCAGCTTTCAATTCAGAAAGGATTTATGGAGGGGATGATGAGGATTGGCGTTTCACTTTCTTTGCAAGCGCAACTTCTGAATTTGCATGGAATTGTTGGAAGCCTCAAGTTCTTCATTGCCATGATTGGCATACAGGAATGATCCCTGTTTGGATGCATCAAGACCCTGAGATTAGCACTGTTTTTACTATCCATAATTTAAAATATCAAGGTCCTTGGAGATGGAAGCTCGAAAAAATGACATGGTGCCCTTGGTATATGCATGGGGACCATACTATGGCAGCAGCAATGTTATATGCCGATAGAGTTAATGCTGTTTCTCCTACATACTCAGATGAGATAAAAACAAACGAGTATGGAGAAAGTTTAGAAGGATTATTGAATTATATCTCTGGAAAATTAAGAGGTATTCTTAATGGAATTGATCTTGATGAATGGAATCCTGCTATTGATAAGGTTTTACCTCATAAATTTGATTTTAATAATTTAGATATTAGAAAAAAAAATAAAAGTGTTTTACAAGAGGCGATGGGACTTGAAATTGATGAAAATAAATATTTGTTAGGTATGGTTGGAAGATTAGTTGACCAGAAAGGTGTTGACTTATTGTTGCAGGTTGCAAGGCGATTATTGGCTTATACTGATTCTCAAATAACTGTTTTGGGGACAGGGGATAGATCTTTTGAATCAGGTTTATGGCAATTGGCAGTGGAATATCCAGGTAGATTTGCGGTTTTCTTGACCTATGATGATGCTTTATCAAGACTTATTTACGGAGGTTCAGACGCCTTTTTGATGCCAAGTAGATTTGAACCTTGCGGTATTAGTCAATTATTAGCTATGCGTTATGGATCAATCCCCATAGTTAGAAGAGTAGGGGGACTTGTTGATACTGTCATTCCTTATGATCCCGAGAAAGAGGAGGGGACTGGTTTCTGTTTTGATAGATTTGAAGCAATTGATTTTTACACCGCATTAGTAAGATCCTGGGAGGCATTTAGGCATAAAGATAGCTGGCAAAAACTTCAGAAAAGGGCTATGAGAAAGGAATTTAGTTGGGAAAGATCTGCAAAAGAATACGAGATTATGTATAAAGATGTTTGTGGAATTAAGGAACCTTCCCCAGATATTCTTGAAATTGAAAAATTTTCTTATGGCCAATCTGCTGACCCATCTTTAAAAAAAATATAAAAAACTATTTAAATGTTTTTTTCCTCTGATGAAGTTAATCAAATCTTGGGCCTAATAAATTGGAATAACTTAGATAAAGATCAACTAAATTTTAAAGGAGTAAGTATTGATAGTAGAACTTCATTATCTGAAGATTTATTTGTGGCTATTAAAGGTAATAATTTTGACGGACATAATTTTCTAGAGGAAGTTTCCAATAAAAATATTAAAGCAGTTGTGATTTCTAAGAGGTACATAAATCTTGTACCAAATAATTGTGCCTATTGGGCGGTAACAGATACTCTTGTGGCTTTTCATAAATTAGTTCTTTTAAGAAGAAGAAAGTTAAATATCCCTGTAATTGCCATAACTGGTTCCGTTGGGAAAACAACTACAAAAGAAATAATGAGAGAAATATTAAAAAGCTACGGGAAAATAAAAGTTTCTGAAAAGAATTTTAATAATGAGATTGGAGTTGGATTGACAATAAATTCATGCCAAGAGGAAGATAAGGTTCTGGTTTTAGAGATGGGCATGAGAGGGAAAGGGCAAATTGAGATTTTATCAAAATGCTCTGAGCCAACCCTCGCAGTTATTACAAATATTGGATCTTCTCATATAGGCCTTCTTGGATCTAAAGATGAAATATCTAAAGCAAAACTTGAAATCACAAAGTATTTGAATCCTAATGGCACACTTATAATCCCATGTGAATGTAATTATTTAGAATCAAATCTTAAAAATTTTTGGAGTGGCAAAGTAATAAGAGTGAGATTATTAACTAGTGCTCAAGAGAATTTAATAACAAATATGCCTAAAGGAATAATTATTGGGATTTATGATGACTCTACAAATTCTATTAAAATAGAGGATAAATATTTTGAAATTAATATAAGAGGTAAACATAATGCTTCTAATTTTCTTTTAGCATATGCTGCCTCAAAAGAATTAAAAATTAATTATGAAAAATACACCAAATTTAATTTCGAAAGTATAGAAGGAAGGAATAACATTATTCATACTAAAAAAATAACTTTATTGGATGAAACTTATAATGCTTCCCCTGAATCAATTAAGGCATGTATTGATGTACTAGTTCAATATCCTGGAAAACATTATATGGTTTTGGGTAGTATGAGAGAATTAGGTGCATATTCTCTAAAATTACATTGTGAATTATTTGAATATATTAAAAAGAAAGGAATAGATGGGCTTATTTTTTTATGTGAATTTGATTTGGAGGTTCAAATCAAGACTAATTGTATTCTTTCAGAAAAGATAAAATTCTTAAATGATATCGATGAAATTAGTAAACTCATCAATTCATGGGTAGATATTGGGGATTGTTTATTAATAAAAGGTAGTAGATCTTGGGAATTAGAGAGATTGATTCCACTTATAAATTAGATTTTTTCCAGTTTTTAATATTTACCTGTTTTACTCGTGAAATTGCAAGAGCATTATTTTCTACGTTTTTATTAAGAATTGATCCTGCACCGGTAGTTACTGAATCTCCAATTTTTATTGGAGCAATTAAGACACTATTAGAGCCTATTAAGCAATTTTCTCCAATAATAGATTTATGTTTTTTAAGACCATCGAAATTTGCAGTAATTGTTCCAGCTCCAATATTTGTAAATTTGCCTACACTACAATCTCCAACATAGCTTAAATGATTTACCTTAACTGATTCAGATAAATAGCTATTTTTTGTTTCAACAAAATTACCTATCTTACAATTTTTAGAAATCTTGCTTTCTGGTCTTATATGGCTATATGGACCAATACGCACGTTTTCCATGATTTCAGAATTATAAATTGATGAATTCGAAATAATGCTATTTTCTTTAATACAACTAGATTCAATAAATGTATTTGGTCCAATAATACAATTATTCTCAATTTTTGTTTTTCCTCTAATGTGAGTATTACATTCAATAACAACATCATTGCCAATTTCGCAATCTTCACTAATTGTCGTGCTGGCGGGGTTTATAAAAGTAACACCATTAAGCATATGTATCGTTGTTAATTTTTTCTGAATTATCTCCTCGCACTCCGAGAGTTGAATGCGATTATTAATCCCCTTTATTTCATAAGAATTATTAATTTTATATGAGATTGATTTATCTAATAAAAAAATCGCATCAGTTATGTAATATTCTTTCTGGCTATTATTATTTGTTAGTTTAGTAAGCTTGTTTTTTAGACTTTTATAGTCGAAGCAGTAGATACCAGAATTAATTACCTTGTTTTTTCTCTGATCATTATTACAATCTTTTTCTTCAATGATTTTGTCAATTTGATCATTTTTTAAAAATACTCTGCCATAACCAAAAGGATTTTCCAAAGTTGTAGTAATAATGGATGCCTCAGCTTGTTTTTTGTCGTGAAACTTTATCAAATCTTTTAAAGTTTTACTCTCGATTAAAGGTACATCTCCATTAAGAACAAGTAATTTACCTTTGAAAGTTTTTAATTTTTTTGATAAAACTTGTATCGCATGGCCTGTTCCCATTTGAGGATCTTGTAAAACAAAGTTTATTTTGTTAGCAAACTTATGATTTTCAAAAGATTTTTGAATAACGTCATTTTTATGACCAACAATAATAAAAACTTTATCAGGATTTAATTCAAAGCAAGTATCTAATACTCTTGAAAGAATTGATTTGCCATTTAGCTTATGTAAAACTTTTGGCAAAGTGCTTCTCATCCTAGTTCCTCTGCCTGCGGCTAATATTGCAACAGCTAGCATAAAATTATTTTATTTATATAAATTTAACTGTTAAAGGGAACTTTCGTCATATGCCATTTCTTTCTCCATACTTCTGTGGGTAAAAGATTTGATTCTAATTGTTCATCTTTTCTATTTTTAAGTATTTCTCTAGAGGTGCAATCAAAACTTGGATCTCTATAAGGAATTGATGCTTTTGTTTCCAGATGTTCAAGTTCCATTATCGATAATTCTTTAAGAAAAGAGTTTTTTTTATATTCATCAAAATATGGGTTTAATACAGCAATTGTTCCATTGCTCCAGTTTGCTGGAGTTTCAATTTCAGGTTTGATCTTATAAATTGTTAGCCCAAGATCTATTAATGTTTTTCTAACTGCCGCAGATGATGAATAAGTGATTAAGTATCCTCTATGGTTTAGAGTTTTTTTGATTTTTGATAGAAATTCTTGTGTCCAAATTTCAGGGCACTTTTGAGGAGAGAATCCATCTAAAAAGATAAGATCAAATTTCATATGTTTTGGTAGATAACAAATT
>CACOIV010000017.1 GCA_902627335.1 uncultured Prochlorococcus sp. | reverse complement strand
TATCTGTTTTTGAATAATTAAATCTATATATCTTCGTAAAGGAGAAGTTACTTGAGTATATGATTCTAGACCTAATGTCTCGTGATTATTTGGTTTTCTTGAAATAAAACTTTTACCTATATATTGTTTTAATATGGAAAATTTTATTAAACTTGAACTATTTCTTTTAAGGATTTCATTGGCATCACAATTAATTTTTTGAGATCTGAATGGGGCTGGTATTTTATTTTTTATTAAAAAATCACTAATAACATACCCCATTAAGATCATTGATTCAGATACAAGTGCATGTGCAGGGGTAGATTCATATTTTTCAAAACAAATTTCATCATCAACTAAACATATCTTAGAAAAAGGTGCATTAAAAGTGATAGCTCCACATTCTTTCCGGTATTTAAAACTATTTTCTAAAATTTTCTTTATATTAATTAATTCATATTCTTCTTTAGGTTCTAGATCTAAAATTTCGTTAGTATCTTCATATGTTAATTCATAATCTGGCTTAATTATTGTTTCTAATATCTTATAAGATTTTATTGAACCATTTTTATTGAATTCTATACAGGCACTTAATGTTTCAGATACCTTATTCATTTTTAAATTAGCAATATTGATAATGTGCTCTGGAAGCATTGGTCTATAGTCATCAACAAGATAAAGACTTGAAACTTTCTTTCTACACTCAAGATCAATATTTGAATTATGTTTTAATAATTTTGCAGGATAAGAAATATGTACCCATAAATACTTGGGTTTGTCTTCTATAAATTCCAATGAAATTGCATCATCAATCTCATGTGGATTTTTAGAATCAATAATAAACGTTTTAAGACTTGTTAAATCTTTCAAAAACTCAATTTAATTAACCTTCAGGGTTAACAAAAGGTAGTAAAGCAACTATTCTTGCTCTCTTAACAGCTAATGTAAGATCTCTTTGTTGCTTTGCTGTTAAACCTGTCATTCTTCTTGGTAAAATCTTTCCTCTTTCAGTAATAAATTTCTTTAATAATTCAACATCTTTATAATCAATGGGGTCTCCAGGTTTTATGGGAGAAAGTTGTTTTTTAAAAATTGAGTTTGTCATAATCAAAAATTACTTAATTTCTTTGTGGATGGTCATTTTATTTAATTGTGGACAGAACTTTTTAAGTTCAAGCCTTTCAGTTGTATTTCTGCGATTTTTTTCAGTTGTATATCTAGAAACACCAGGCGAGCGTTTCTCAGACGCAGGAGCTGTTCGACATTCTGTGCATTCTAGAGTTACAACAATTCTTGTACCTTTTTTCGCCATTTTTAATTAGGACTTTATTGTATAATTTTCTATTGTACAGGTTAAACAAACTATTTTGAAAGTACTTGTTTAATTTTTTAGAACTTACTTAAAAAATTTATGAAAGTCTCACAAAATTGGTTAAAAGAATTAGTTAATATAAATTCTACTCCTGAAGAGCTTGCTGAAAAACTTTCTATTGGAGGCTTTGAAGTTGAGTCTCTTAAAGATACTTCTCTTCAAGTTAAAGGCGTTTTACTCGGTAATGTTTTATCAGTTGAGAAACATCCAAATTCCACTAAATTATCTGTATGCAAAGTTGATATTGGAAATAAGAATATTCTTCAAATAGTTTGTGGGGCAAGAAACATTAAATCAAATATTTATGTATACGTTGCTACTGTTGGTTCTTATTTATCATCAATTGCTTTATCTATTAAAAAAAGCGAAATAAGGGGCGTATCTAGTGAAGGCATGATCTGTTCCTTAGAAGAATTAGGCTTAGATTCTAATAGCGATGGTATAGAAATCATAGATCCCTTGACGATAAAAGATTATAAATTAGGTACTGAAGCATCAAAAATACTAGGATTGAATGATCATATATTTGATCTTGCTATCACAGCTAATAGGCCTGATGGTATGTCTGTAATTGGTATTGCAAGAGAAATTTCAGCATTACTTCAAACAAAGTTAACACTTCCTCCAAAACATGAAATTTTTAAATTGAATGCTTTTAAATCAGACAAATTGTGTCAGGAAACGATAAATAGTGAATGCATCTATACAATTTCTTATATTGATAATGTCAATGGTAAACAAACATCTCCAAAGTGGATAAAAGAAAGATTAGAAAAATCTGATATAAAATCTAAAAATCTTATTGTTGATATTACTAACTATATACTTCTTGAACAAGGACAACCACTGCATGCTTTCGATTTAGAAAAATTATCTCAATTAATAGGGAGAGAAGTTTTACCAGATGATTTTGGAGTTAGAAAAGCAAATAATGGAGAATTTTTAACGGCTTTAGATGGAATTAAATATGAACTTAATGAAAATATAAGTATAGTAGTTTGCAGTGATAAACCTGTTGCAATAGCTGGCGTAATAGGAGGACTTGAAACGGCAGTAACTGAACAAACAAGCTCAATAATTTTAGAGGGAGCAGTTTTTAATCCATCAATAATTAGAAAGTCAAGTAGGGAAGTAGGAATAAGAACCGAATCAAGTAGCAGATTTGAAAAAGGGATTTCATTTAGAAATACTTTAAATTCGCTCTCAAGAGCTTTCTATTTACTAAACCAATATTTTAAAGAATCAAAACCTACTATCTATTCATCAAAGGTTTTAAATAAAGAGAAAAAATTTATCAAACTAAGAAGAGAAAGGATTTATAAAATTTTAGGACCAATTGTGTATAACTCAAAAGATGAATTGGGAAAGACAGAAGTCGTAAAAAGAAATTTAAATGATAGAGAAATTACAGATAAATTGAAATTAATAGGATGTGAACTTCATAACCAAAGCTATGGATGGGATGTTGAGGTTATTTCAAATAGATCAAGTGATCTATTAAGAGAAATAGATCTAATAGAAGAGATTGCTAGATTGATTGGTTATGATCAGTTTGATCAAAATTTACCTTCACCTATTAAACCAGGGAAATTAAATAGTTATCAATTAGCAAAAAGAAAACTAAAAAATAGTTTTGTTATTAGTGGTTTTAACGAAGTTTTAACTTATTCATTGGTTTCAGATGAAGATAAAACTAGAATAAAAATTTCTAACCCACTTTTACAAGAGACAAGTTGTTTAAGAAATAATATTTGGCAAGAGCATATAAAGATATGTAATCAAAATATTAAAGCCGGAAGTGAATCCTGCTGGATATTTGAAACTGGAAATATATTTTTGAATGCACCAACTAATAATCAAATAGAAATATTAAGTGGAGCGATATCTGGAAATAATTATGATGAGAAATGGGAATTTTCAGGTAAAACATCTGAATTAAATTACTACCAAGCCAGAGGTAAACTTAGACAAGTAATTTCTCATTTAAATGTCTCAGTAATTGATAAACCAACTGATAAATATAAATATTTACACCCTGGAAGAACTTCATCTTTAATTATAGAAGGGAGGGAAGCAGGTTATTTTGGTCAAATTAATCCAAAATATATTGCGGAAAAGAGATCTCTTAAAAATCTATATTTATTTAGTATTGATATTGATAAATTACTAATGGCAGCTATTCGTACAAATAAATGGACACCAATTTTTAAGGATTATCCAATAGTTCCCAAAATAGAAAGAGATATTAATTTTATATTTAATAAGGAGTATTTAGTAAGCGATATTATAAGTACTATTAAAAAATCAGGTAAAACTATCTTAGAGGAGGTTAAATTAATAGATATTTATAATGATGATAATTTTGATGATAAATTTATAAGTTACACATTCAGACTTTCTTATAGAGATAAAGAGAAAACGTTAGTAGAAAATGATGTTGTAGAAATTAATGAGTTAATAATAAAAAATATAGAAAAGAAATTCTTAGCTAAACAAAAAATCTAAAAGCAAGTCTTATTTGTTTCATATAAGTCTTATAATTAGTCCAATAACGAGTCTTACATACGAAAATATATACAATCCTTTTTTAAGGCCTCCACGTAATAGAACGATCGCCTCGATTTATTTCTTGTAATTTAACTCCTGAAATATAAGTTAGCTGAAATTGAGAATGCCCTGGTAATAATTTATTAATTTATTGTTTAACTTAAAAATTAATTAATAACTAATTAAAGATATCTTTTTTCTTCAGAGAGTCCAAGGAATTGCAAGAATTTATAAATAGATAATAGAGGTTGACTTGATATTTAAATGAATTGAATGCAGAACTGTCTTTAAGACAGTTCTATATAGCTCAAAACGTATATATACACTAAATAAAAGCTTATTCTTGTTACGCTGGACAGCCCTAGGACGTATTTAATTGAATATAAGTAGAAGTGTCCGTATTATTATTCTTATCTTAGATTAATTTCTAGACTCATAGTAAGTCTTTGATGAGACTAGTAATAATTGGTTAAGTTAATTAGTTCATTGCTCACAGGCTACTTAATAATTTTGTTAATACTAAGTGACCACCTTTACTTATTTCTTTTATCTAAAAGCAAATAAAGACTGTCAGGTCTTTAAATAGTAACTTGCTTCCAAGTGCTTTGAACACTTACTGGAATATCATTAAACAATAACACTTAATTGTCTTTTTTGTCTTAAATAAGAATTAATAATAGACTTATAAGTATTCTTATGTAAGAATATTGAGACACTTTGCTAGTGTCTTGAGATGTTACTTGTTTTCAAGTGTTTTTAAATAATTATCGGGACATTATTTAATTATTTATTTGTTAGCTAAAAATATACTTAATCACTTATCTTATATATCTTATATAAGAATTATTAGTAGACCCATAATGATTCTCATACAATATTACTGAGACAAATTTTTAATTTTTTTCTGTTATTAGAAAAACCTTAAAATATTTTTACTCTAAAAATTTTCATAAATAATTGATTAGTAATTTTCTTTTATAAAAAAATCATATTTTCATCTTTTATCACGCGCCTCAAAATATAAAATAATTCAAAAATTAATAAATAATCTTATTAAAAAATTTTAAAAACTTTTTACTTCTTTATACATATTAAAAGTAAAACTTTATTCCTATATTGAGATTGAGAAATTCACAGTTTGATAATTATTTTTTTTAGAATAAATTTAACTATTGTTCAAAAAGTGTTATTTTCTTGTTCATCAAAATCTAGCAAAGAGTCTAAAAAACTCTTTCAAATAAAGAAATTAGAGATGCTTAACTACATAAAAGACTCCTTAGAAAGGAAGTCAGCTTCAGTAAACGCTTCTATTGAAGTATTGGAAAGGCAAATTGAGAGAGATAAAGAAGATTAATTAAACAAAATTTTCTAATAAAATTTCAGGACCATTTAATTTTAAATATCTAGTATCAGACTTTTCTGTAACTAATAAGTACCCTGCAAAACCTAGTGCATTAATGCTAAAACCAAAGATTTTATCATTAGACCTTTTAATAACAGCTATCCATCTATTTGTAATCAATAAATTATACGGTTTCTTTGGTATTTTATCTTTAATAGGATCTCCAAGGCCAATATTCATCGATAACTCTAAATATATTCTATAAATATCATTTATATCACTAGAAAAATCGAAAGGTCTAACAATAATATTTTTAAAAAGTTTATTACTAACCTTACATTTATTAAAATTTAAAAACCATTTTTCTCTTGGACATATATTTTCATGAATATCTCTTCTCAATAATTGTATATGTCTGTGAGGTTGGCTTGCCCCAGCTAAAGGCCCACTATTAAAAAACCAAAGACCTGACGTATCATTATTGACAGTCTTAATAGCTTTCCAATCATTAATATCTAACCATCCATTTTGAGGCATCCATTTGTTTGTAATTAATAAGATATGTCCAATTTGAACAGGGTATTTATTTAGTATTAATTGATGATTTTTGCCAATTTTTCCAATTTCTAATGGTTTATCCCATGGATTAAATGGATTAATTTTTGGACCAATTTTAAAATCTTTTTTAAATTTACTAGTATCTAATTTTCTTATTATAAAGTCTTTTTTATCGTAATATTTTTTTGTTATGTCGATAGTTCGAAGAGGGAATAAATTTCCACTATCAATAGAAATTTCCGATTGCTCTAAAGCTTTTTCCCAATATATTTCTTTTTGCATTTAGAAATTAATTAGGCAATTATTGATAATCTAAGAAATTTTTTTATTTTTTTTTAGATATTTTTAATATATTGATATTTTTTCAACTCATCAAGAGAAAGGTCATTTAAAACAGTAATATTAGTTGATTCTAGTATTACTAAAGGTGCAAGACCGTCCTCCTTAGCTTGTTTCCATCTATTGAGGCAAATACACCATTTATCTCCCTCTTTGAGTCCTGGAAAAGAATATTGAGGCATTGGAGTTATTAAATCATTTCCTTGTGAATTACTGTATTTCAGGAAATTATTGTCCATTATGCAGCACATTGAATGATTACCAGAATCATTTTTATCGAAATGACAATATCCATCTCTGAACCAACCAGTTAAGGGGTTGCAACTACAAGTTTGTAAAGGAGTACCCAATACATTTAGATCTTTGGAAGATAATGATAAATTACGATTCATAAATATGTAAAAAGGTAAAAAAATAATAAATACTACGACATTCTTGTGAAATAAGGTTGACGAATGTAGGGGGTAAAGAGGTAAAAATTCTATAAGGGTTTTTTATCTTTATGGATTGGGAATTCATCGAAGACTCAGCTTTTAAAGCTTTATATGATGCATTTAAAGAAAGTGATGAAACTTCTGCTATGGAATTTTTAGCTAGTGATGGAGCTTCCTATTATTTGGAACTTATGCAAAATGCCGCAGGCGAGGGCATAGACTTAAGTGATGCGGAAACGCTGGATGAATTTCAAGAAGAGGTCATAGATTTCTTAGAAAATAAATAGTATTAATTTAATTATAAATTAAATTTAAGTACTAAAATATTTCGCTTTTGAATGTAGAGAAACTATTGCTGTAGTACTTTGCTCCGGATGGAGTTGCTCAGATTCATCCATAGAGAGATTAATTCTTTTTGCTTCAAGTAATTCCAATTGAATTGTAGAATCCAGAACCTTAGGACAAGCAGGATATCCAAAGGAGAATCTTGAACCGCGGTATTTTTGAGCTAATATCTCTTTGTTATTTGTGGGTTCATAATTTTCAAAACCACATTCAATTCTAATTTTTGCATGCACATATTCAGCAAGTGCTTCAGCTAATTGAACAGTCAATCCGTGAAAAATTAAATAATCGCTATACCTATCATCTTTAAAAAGTTTTTGGGAATATTCACTAGCTATTTCACCCATAGTTACCGCCTGCATAGGAAAAATATCAATTGGTTTACCCTCCCTCAAATCACAATAAAAATCTGCTATACATAGTTTTGATCCTGATTTTTGTCTAGGGAAATTAAATTTAGCTATTTTATCTACACCATTTTTTTCAAACAATACTACATCGTTTTTCTCTCTCCCACATCTAAAATATCCATAAACAGCTTGAGGATTAACTAAATTATTATCTTGAATGATATTTATCCATTTTTTAAGTAAAGGTTCGGCATATGATTTTAAATAATCTGCATATTCTTCTGAATTCTGAGATTTACTTTTTTTAATTTGCCATTGACCACTAAATAAAGCTTTTTTATCTAAGTAAAATAAAAGATCCTCTACATCTAAATCATTTTTTTGAATTATTTTAGTTCCAAGAAATGGAGGATTTATAGGTTTTTCTTCAATAGCATATTCGGATCTTTTAGTGATTTGCTCAACAGCAATTTTTTGTTTTTTAATAGTATTTAATTTGACAATATCATCCTTTTTTGTAAATTTAGCGTTAGCTAATTTAATTTGAATGTTTTCATTGTTTATAAATCCAACAGTGTTCGACCAATTCCCCTTTCTCTTATTTTCCATATATTCATTCATGAATCTTAGATCTGTAAAAGCATCTTTTCCATATAAAATTTTTCCATTGTATAAGCTACTGCAATCTTCGTTAACAAATTTTGGAGTTAGAGCCGCTCCACCAAGTATCACAGGAACTTTTATATCAGCATCATTAAAAGCTTTAAGGTTGTCTTTCATAAAAGCTGTTGATTTTACTAATAGACCACTCATAGCTATACAATCTGCATTATGTAATTTTTGAGCCTCAATTATAGAACTAACATCTTGTTTTATACCCAAATTTATAACGTCATATCCATTATTTGATAAGATAATATCTACCAAGTTTTTGCCAATATCATGAACATCTCCTTTAACAGTTGCAATTAAAAACTTACCTTTAGAAATTTTATCTTCAACAGTCTCCATAAATGGTTCCAATATAGAGACAGCAAATTTCATTGTTTCAGCAGATTGTAATACAAAAGGTAATTGCATTTGACCTGATCCAAATAAATCTCCTACAACTTTCATACCATCTAATAAATATGTATTTATTATTTCAAGAGGTTTGTATTTCTCTAATGCTCTTTTTAATAAATCATCTAAACCAATTTTTTCACCATCTACTATATGATTTTTAAGACGCTCTTCTAGTGTTAAGTTTTCATTTCCCTTATTAACTTTATTTAAATCCTTTATTGATAAGTCTTGAAACTCTCTTGTTAATTCTACTAAAGGGTCATATGTACAAATTTCATTATTAAATAATCTTTTATCGTAAATTAAATCTAAACAAAGTTTTTTAGTTTTTTCATTAATTTTAGAAAGTGGAAGTATTTTATTAGGAGCGATAATTGCAGAATCTAATCCAGCTTTTATACATTCATCTAGAAAAATTGAGTTTAAATTAATCCTTGCTGCGGGAGAAAGTCCAAAACTAATATTAGAAATACCTAAAATTATATGGCATTTACTTAAATTGTTTCTTATTTTTTTTATAGCTTTAATAGTCTCTTCAGCATTTTTTCTATCTTCCTCAATACCCGTGGATATTGGCAATGCTAGAGGATCAAAGAATATCTCATAATCTTCTATTCCTTGGTTTCTAGTGTCATTGATGGCTCTATTCGCAATAATAAATTTCTTATCTGAATCCCTAGCCATACCATCTTCATCAATTGTTCCAATTACAAGACCAGAACCATAATTGACAGCTAAATTTAATACTGAATTAAATCTTTCATCACCATCTTCATAGTTTGTTGAGTTAAGAATACATTTTCCTCCTACAGCTTTTAATCCGCTTTCCATTTTGTCTGCATCTGTAGAGTCGATCATTAAAGGAAGGTTTATATTTGTGACTAATCTTGAAGTGATTTCTTTCATATCTGAGACCCCATTTCGACCAACAAAATCGACATTTACATCTAAAACATGTGCATTCTCTTTTTGCTGCTGTTTAGCAATTGCTACGAGTCCATCCCAATCTTCATTATTTAATAATTCCCTAACCTTTTTGGAACCACTTGCATTTAATCTTTCTCCAACAATTAATATTGAATTATCTTGTTCATAGGGAACTGAATTATAAATTGAAGAGGAGGAAGGTATAAAATTTCTAGAAATACTATTTGTTTTTTTTATTTCATCTTTTTTTATATCCGAGACCATAGAAGATAAATACTTGATATGTTCAGGTGTAGTTCCACAACAACCGCCAATAAGTTGAACATCATAATCATAGATAAAATTCATTAATTGCATCTTTAGCTCAATTGGAGTTAATTTATAATGAGCTACACCGCCAACATTTTCTGGTAAACCTGCATTAGGTATACAACTAATTGCGAAAGGTGAGTTTTCTGATAAGTATTTAATATGTTCCTTCATCTCAACAGGACCAGTTGCGCAATTAAGGCCTAAAATATCTATATTAAAAGGCTCTAAAATAGTTAGAGCTGAAGCTATATCTGATCCGACTAACATGGTTCCTGTGGTCTCCATTGTTATGGAAACCATTATAGGAATATCAACATTTTTTTTAATTAATATTTCCTTGGCTGCGAGAAGTGCTGATTTGATCTGTAATACATCTTGGCATGTCTCAATGAGTAGGAGATCACATCCTCCATCAATTAATCCAGAAATTTGATCCTTATAAGAATTCTTTAAATCATCAAAACTTATATGTCCTAATGTTGGTAATTTAGTTGTTGGGCCAATAGAACCAGCGACAAATTTGGGATTATCAGTTGAACTATATTTATTAGCACATCGTTTCGCAATTATTGAGGCTTTGTAATTTATTTCGTAGGCTTGACCTGAAATATTATATTCATCTAAGACTATAGATGAAGCACCAAAAGTATTAGTTTCTATAATATCGCAACCAGCCTCGAGAAATGTATTATGAACCTCTTCTACAGAGGTTGGAGATGATAATACTAAATTTTCATTACAACCCTCTAAATCTTCACCTCCAAAATCTGATGAAGTTAAATTCATATTTTGAAAAGAGGTTCCTGTCCCTCCATCAAAAATGATAATTGGTTTATCGTCTCTTTTTAAATATTCTCTAAAGAGTGACATAAACGACCTAATTAATTTAAGTTAATTCTTGTAATCCAATTATCATAGTCTTTTGAACGTCCTTCTGTTATTTCTGTAAGCATAGATTTTAATTTATTCATTACAGGTCTATCTGAAGCTAATATAGTCGATTCTATTTTCTTTATTGGAGTTATTTTTGCTGCTGTTCCAGTTAAAAAAACTTCTTCCGCAATAAATAATTCTGTTTTATCAACAGCCCTTTCAATAACTTTAATACCTATTGATTGAGCCAACTCAATAACACTTGCTCTAGTGATCCCTTCAAGAATATCTTGATCTACGCTTGGTGTAATTAATTCATTATTTCTAACTATAAAAAGATTCATTCCACTAGCTTCACTAACTTTACCATTAGAATTTAGAAGCAAGGCTTCATCAAATCCAGATAAACTTGCCTCTGTTTTAGCCAATGAGCTTGTAATGTAAGCTCCACTAATTTTACCCCTCAAAGGCAAGGATCTATCTTCTTGCCTAGTCCAACTACTCATTCTGCAAGTAACTCCATCAGGTGATAAATAATCACCAAGCTCTATACAATAAATGAAAAAATCGGTTTCAATATTATGCAATCTTGGAGCTATACCTAAATCACTTGTATATACGAAAGGTCTTATATAAATAGGATTAGTAGGTTTATTTTTTTTAATAGTTTTTTCTAAGGCACTATATATATATTCCTCACTAATTTCAGTTAATAAGAACCTAGCACTTTGTACTAAACGTTTAATATGTTTTTCTGTTCTAAATAATAAAAACTGATTTTCATTAGAAGGACAAGGTATGGCTCTCATACCTCCGAATGCAGCTGTTCCATAATGTAAAGCGTGCGTAGCTATTGAAATTTTTGCTTCGGCAAATGGAATACATTGTCCATTAAACCATGCATATGGAAGAAATTTATGCATATTTACTTTTAATAATGAGTTAAAATTGTTTTTAACTTACTTAACTATTGTAAACCTAATTCATATATATAAATGCACAGGATATTAAATATTGCTTCAAATGAAGAAAATAATTTTGATTTAATAGAACAACCAAAAGCAGATATTATTTTTTTAACTTCAGTTAAGGCAGATATTAAATTACTATATGACTTAAGAGAGGATGATATTGGAAGTGTTAAAAATAATATAAGAGCATTACATTTATCTTTCTTAAAGCATCCATCTCAGATTGATCACTATATTTTAAATACCATATCAAAAGCAAAAGTTGTAGTAGTTCGAATTTTTGGAGATAAAGGAGTATGGAGTTATGGACTTGAGCAATTATCTATTTGGTCTAAAACTAACCTTAATAATAAACTTATTATTCTTTCAGGAACTCAAGAACAAGATGTGGAACTTAATGAATTAAGTAATATTGATGAAAAGTTGTCTCATAAATTTTCTTTACTTTTAAGAGAAGGCGGAAAAGCAAATTATCTTAAATTCTTAAAATCATTAAATTTTATATTAAAAGATGATTTTAATATTCCTAATAATTACTTAATAGGTAAAAAATATAATGATCCAATATTATTTGATTGGAAAAAAGAGGAGGGTAGAAGTGTAGCAATAATTTCATACAAATCTCTTTTTTTAGCTAATGAAATTGAGCTATCAGAAAATTTAAATAAATATTTGAGATCAAAAGGATTTAAACCTAGAACAGTTTTTATTTCTACATTAAAAGATTTTGAGATACAAAATAAATTAATTAATTTATTCAAAAAGGAAAATATCGAAATAATATTAACTACAACTTCATTTGATTCATCATTAGCTAAATATAAAAATACTGGAAAAGAATTAAGTTTTTTAGAAATTTTAAATGTTCCTGTACTTCAATTACTTACATCAAGTATTTCAAGAAAAGATTGGCACGCATCATCAATTGGTATGAATTCAATAGATTTATTAATGCAGATAATAATACCAGAGTTTGATAGTAGAATAATAACTGTTCCATGTAGTTTTAAGGAGATTAAAACTCTTGATAATAATTTATGTAGTGAAATTACAACCTACAAATACGATAAAAATGGCATTATCTGGATAACAAAATTAATATCAAATTATTTAATATTAAAAAATTTAAAAAATATACAAAAAAAAATATGTTTAGTGATTTCAAATTATCCAGTAAGGAATGGAAGACTTGCAAATGGAGTAGGTTTAAATACACCCCAAACATTAATAAACATACTTAACTGGCTAAAAAAAGAAGGATATAATACCGGTAAATATGATGAAAAAATGACATCAAAACAATTGATGTCCATGATCATCAAGAGAAGGACTAATGATCCAACATCATCACATAATAAACCTTTAGATTATCTCAAATTAGAAGAATATCAGTTTTTCTGGGATGATTTACCAAATATCTCTAAAGAAAAAATTAGTGAAAGGTGGAATCTGCCAAAAGACTCAATTGATCTTGAAAATGAAGGATTTTCTATTAATGGAATCAATTTTGGGAACGTTTGCATCTTAATTCAACCTTCAAGAGAATATGATAGTAATAGTTTGAAGGATATTCATTCGCCTGATTTGCCTCCGCCTCATAGATATTTAGCTCAATATTATTGGATAGAAAATAAATTCAAAACAAATGCTATTTGTCATGTAGGAAAACATGGAACATTAGAGTGGCTTCCAGGCAAATCTGTAGGACTAAGTATGGAATGCTTTCCAAGAATTATTAATCCACCAGTTCCCGTAATATATCCTTTTATTGTAAATGATCCAGGAGAGGGGGCTCAAGCCAAAAGAAGAATTCATGCAACAATAATCGATCACTTAACACCACCTCTAGATAGATCAGGCTTATACGGCTATTTATATGAACTTGAATTACTAATAGATGAATATTATGAATCTAAATTATTAGATAATAAAAGATCATTTTTAATAAAAAAACAAATTGAACAAATTACACTAAAAGATTTAAAAAATATATTTGATATTGATAAATCAGATTTAGTTGAGGAATTAGATTCATATTTATGTGAATTAAAGGAAAATCAAATTAGAGTTGGACTTCATACTTTTGGTTCAAAACCTGAAATATTAAATGAGCTTAACTTAATTTCATGTATAGCAAGAGTTCCCACACCAACAAGAAAAGGTTTAACTCAACATTTAGCTGGTTCATTAAAGTTAGAATTAGATCCCTGGACTAATGATTACAATAAAAAACTATCAATAAATGATCAAAATATTATTTATAAATTAATTAAAAAGAAAATTTTTACTATTAGAAAAGCAATTGAATTATTAGAGAAATTAGCAGAATTTCTTTTAGTTAGTTACTTTTTTAATAATGATTATTCACTAATTAATTTAGATAGTAATGAGACATTTACAATTTATAAAGACTTTTTAGAGAAGCCAATTCATAAGAAATATTTCCATCAATTAGGTTATGAAATTATAAACCCTTTAAGAGAATCTGCAAAGATTGAAAAAAAATCATTTATAAGATCTCTTGAAAGTAAATATATTAAAAGTGGTCCTTCTGGAGCACCAACAAGAGGGAAACTTGAGGTTTTACCCACAGGTAAAAATTTCTATTCCATTGATACAAGAGGAATACCAACAGAAACAGCTTGGATGGTTGGTGATAAATCAGCCCAACAAATTTTAGAATTGTACAAACAAGAAAATGGAACAGATTTAAAGAGAATGGCAATTACAGTATGGGCAACCTCTACTATGCGTAATGGAGGAGAAGACATATGTCAAATTTTATCTCTGATGGGAGTAAAACCTGTTTGGGACGGACCAACAAGAAAAATTACTGATTTAGAGATTATTCCCTTAACTGTCTTATCTAGACCAAGAGTAGATGTAACATTAAGAATATCTGGAATGTTTAGAGATTCATTTCCTCAATTGATATATTTAATTACAAAAGCTGTAGATTTGGTTTCAAATTTGAATGAAAAAAAAGAGGATAATCCATTAGTTAAATCTAAGAAAGAATCAAATTCAGTTAATAGAATTTTTGGTTCTGCCCCAGGATCATATGGTGCTGGTCTACAAGAATATATATCTAATTCCAATTGGAATGATAATGATGATTTAGGGGAAGCATATTTAAATTGGAGTTGTTGGAAATATGATAAAAATGCTGAAGCCGAATACAACAAAGAAGAATTTGAAAGCATTCTAAAAAAAATCCAATTAGTTATGCAAAATCAAGATAATAGAGAGCATGATATTTTAGATTCCGATGATTATTATCAATTTCAGGGAGGTATTACATCTGCAATTAAAAAATTATCAGGTTCCTATCCAAAGGTTTATCACGGAGATTTATCAAAATTTAGTAATTCTAAAGTGACAAAGTTGAGTAAAGAGATTCAAAAAGTTGTCCTTTCTAGAGTTCTTAATCCAAAGTGGATAAATGGAATGAAAAAAAATGGATATAAAGGTTGTTTTGAATTCTCAGCAACTCTTGATTATCTATATGCATATGATGCAACTACAAATCTTGTTTCTAATTGGTGTTATGAAAAGATTTATAATTCGTGGCTAGATGATAAAGAATTAAGGAAATTCTTTGAAGTTTATAATCCATGGGCTTTGAAGGATATTGCTGAAAGATTTTTAGAAATTATAAATAGAAAAATGTGGTTAAATGCTAGTGATGAAAAAATTAATAATCTAAAGTTAATAATTAATAATACAGAATCTCTTATAGAAAAAAATAAATTTTAATTTACCTTCCTATTAGTGTGTAACCATGACTATCTGTACCACAACTTTTAAGCATTCCAAATTTATCAGTAATTTTCTCAACTTCTTCACAAATGAAATCACTAGGATTCCATGTTTTACCTAAAGAATAATCGTACCAAACCTCAACACCATCAAAATTATTATTAAAAGCCTCTTTAATTAAAATATCAAAGGGGATCCTATACCTACATGGATGCGCAAGGAATGAAAGTCCTCCAGACTTATTTATCGCAGCTGAAACAGAATTTGCTTGTAAATCATTTCCAATAGGTGACTCTCCATTAATGTAAGGATTAAGAAACTTACTATTTATATCAATTCCATAACCTAGGACATGAACAAGGCATCCTTTCAAAAGACAATTTATTTCAATACCAGGAATTAAATTTATTGCATTTGAGGGATATTTTTTCAATAAATCCTTATCCTTTATGTATCTGTGAGCGCCAACAGTATGATGATCTGTAATTGATATATATTTTAAATTTTTTTTAAAGGCCTCATCCAGTAATTCTTCAGGATTCAAACTGCCATCACTAAAAATAGTATGACTATGGAAATTCATTAAATCAGGGCAACTTTTTTTATCAATATTTTTAAAAATATTTATTAATTCTTCTTTTGTCATTATTTTTTTAAAGTTTATTTATTAAAGCATCAACTCTCTTCCAATCTGTTAATTCATAAGTTTTACTGGTATCTTTAGGTCCATTAGTAATTATCATTATAAAAAGTATTGCCAACTTATTCAGAAAATCAAGTTTAGGGTAATCCAAACGGCCAGCAAAAACATCTTTTATTGTTGGCTGCCAATTAACTTTTTTTAAAAATTTAAACACATAAGGATTTGTCTCAGGAGTATTTTTCTCTTCTTTCCTTGCTGTTAAGTTTAGTGAAAAAAATGTAGTTTTTTTTTGTTCTAATATTTCTTTGTTATTTTCTATTAAACTATATACATTTTTTCTATGGTAACCATATCTTACACTTGCTCCAATAATAATTTCATCATATTTATTTAGGTCAAACTTTTTAGATTCTTCTATTGAACTAATTTGTATCTTTTTTTTATTATTTAATTTTTTGGATATATATTCACATATATGCTTTGTATGTCCATCAACCGTTGAATAAAGAATTATCAATTTTGATTTTTTCCAGAACACTTTTTTATTACTAATTAACAATATTTTAATTGTAAAATATATAAAAATTCAAATTATTATTAACTATAAATAATGAATGATGTCAATTGAAGATATTTTATATCTCATGAAAATATTTAAATATTTCTTCTGCCATATTTTTTCCTAATCCTTTTACTAACAAAAGATCTTCAATACTTGCAATTCTGATTGCTTCTATGGATTTAAAATGCTCTAATAAATCTCTTATTCTTGAAGCCCCAATACCAGGGATTTCATTAAGTTGAGATCTTTTCATTCTGATTGATCTTTTGTTTCTATGAAAAGAAACAGCAAATCTGTGAGCCTCATCGCGAACTCTTCTTAACAAGAGTAGACCTTTCTGATTAATTTCTGTATCCAAAGGTTTTGAAATGCCTGGTACGAATATCTCTTCATTTCTTTTGGCAAGAGAACAAATATTTACTTCTTCAATTAAATCAAGCTTTTCAAGTGCATTTATTGCCGATTTTAATTGGCCTTTACCTCCATCAATCATAACTAAATCAGGCCAATCTGATAATAATGAATTATCTAAAGCACTTATTTTATTATTAAAAATTTCTGAAAAATCTCCGCCATCTTTTTTAAATCTAGACCATTTTCTAAATCTTCTATAAATAACTTCTTGAATAGATGCGTAATCATTACTATGTCCAAGAAATACATCATTATCCTTAATCAGATACTTTCTATAGTTTTGTTTAGATGGTAATCCATCAATAAAAACAACCTGCGAAGCAACTGGATCACTACCTTGAATATGACTAATATCATATCCTTCAATTCTTTTTGGTGAAACTCCTAGGTCTAATATTTTTGTTAAATCATCTAAAGCTAATTGATTCTCTTCTACACCATTCAAAATTCTATCTAATTCTAATTTCGCATTTTTAATAACTAATTCTATAGTTTTAAATTTTTTGTTCTTCTTAGGTGTTAATAACTTGACTTTACTTTTTTTTATATCACTCAACCACTCTTCAAGTATTTTTTTATTAGAAAATTCAAATTGTATTAATATTTCTTTTGGGATTTCAACATTATCAACGTTAATGTAGTGCTCTTCAAGTACTTTTTGCAAAATTTCTTCTTCAGTAAAATCTTTAATTTCTTGATTGTATCCTATTCTCCCAACAAGTTTTCCAGCTCTCATTTGAAAAATTTGAATACTAGAAATATTGTTTTCTGAAATGATCCCAAATATATCTCTATTTATAGAGGAATCAGGAATTGATATTTTTTGAGACTCAGTTAGCAATTTTAATCCGTCAATTTGATCTCTAATCTTTGCAGCTTTTTCAAATTGAAGTTCATCTGAAAAAAATTGCATTTTTTTTTGTAAAAGTTTTACTAAATCTTCATTTCTTCCTTGAAATATCATTGATGCTTGTTTAATTATTTTTTTATATTCTTCAGAAGAAATTTTATCAAGATCTACGCCTGTAATTTCTCTATAAAAAGATTTAGATAACTTACTTTGTCTCAAGGGAAATATCTTTTTAATGAGAAATAAGGTACTTCTTAACAAACCAACATCTACATATGGTCCATAATATCTATCTTGGTTATTTCTATTTCTTCTTCTTCTTGTAATAAATATCCTTGGAAATTTTTCGCTCCAAGTAATACATACATAAGGATATTTTTTATCATCAGTTAATAAAATATTGAAATAAGGTTTATTTGTCTTAATTAAGTTAGATTCTAAATTAAGTGCTTCAAATTCACTATCGGTTAGAATAATCTCAATTTCAGTAATTTGCCTCACCATTAGACTTAGTCGAGGACTTAGTTCCTTGTAATTATTAAAATAACTACTTACTCTATTTTTGAGACTTTTAGATTTACCTATATATAAAAGTGTTCCATCATTATCTTTAAAAAGATAACAACCTGATGATCTAGGTATCTCAGAAAGCCTTTTTTTGAGAATTGATTTATTCTTAATTAATTTATTTTCAAAAATTATATTATTTTCATCTTTTAATATCTCCTCAGTCATAAATAAACTTATCCTCCATAATTCCAGCCTGTAGAACTCAAATTTAAAGCCTCAACATCATTATTTAGAAAAGCACTTAATACTTCACCTACAAAAACAGTATGATCACCATGCATAAGGTCTCCCACTACCTCACATTCAACTCCGCCTACACTATCAGTTAATATTGGTAATCCAAATACTCCAGTTTTAAATTCAATAGTCTCAAATCTTCCTCCCAAGGCTTTTTGGGGCTTAAAGAATATAGCCGCTAAGTCTTTTTGATCGCTTTTTAAAACATTTACTGAAAACTTTTTAGTTTTTTTTATAATTTCATGACTTGATCCTTCAGCTCTTACGGCAATTACAACTAAGGGTGGATTAAACGATCCTTGGGTGACCCAACTTGCGGTAAAACCATTTACTTCATTGCTTTCCTCATCTCTAACACCACAAATAAATAAGCCATGAGGTATTTTTCTTAATAAGATTTTTTTTGCTTCAAGATTTAATGCCATAATTAAAAAACTAATACTTTCATTTTACCGAATTTTCTTATTATTAAAATATTTATATGAAAATACTTTACCCAGGAACATTTGATCCTTTAACTAATGGCCATCTAGATCTAATAGAAAGGTCTCAAAAAATATTCGGCAATGTAATTGTTGCTGTATTAGAGAATACTAATAAAACGCCTACATTCAAATTAGAAGAAAGAATAAAGCAAATAAAAGATTCTACAAATCATTTAAAAAATACTAATGTTATTTCTTACAATGGTTTAACAGTTGATTGTGCTAATGAATTAAATGCGGATTTAATATTAAGAGGATTGAGAGCTATGAGTGATTTCGAATATGAATTACAAATTTCTCACACAAATAAATCATTAAACAAACAAATAGAAACAATTTTTTTATCAACTGATACCAATTTTAGTTTTTTGAGTAGTTCTTTAGTAAAAGAGGTCGCAAAATTCAATGGAGAAATAAAACATATGGTTCCACCGCCAGTGGAGAAGGATTTAAGGGAATATTTCTCTAGAATCTAGGTGCAATTATCTAATCTATAAATATCTTTAATTAATTTAAATGCTTTATTAACATCAATATTATTTGAATTTTGAATAATACTTATTATGTAAGTTTTATTTTTTTTGTATAAATAACCTGAAAGAGAAAATACATTAGATAAAGTTCCAGTTTTCCCAAAAAACTTTCCACTTAAATTACTTTTTTTTAATTTATTTGAAAGAGTTCCTCTTACTCCAAGAATTGATAAAGATGAGTTATAGGTTTTAAATTCTTTGTTAAATCTCATTTTATAAAGAAATGTCGAAATTAATTTTGTAGTAATTTTATTACTTCTAGATAAACCGCTAGCATCATAGATTGATATGCCTTCAGTAGGCAATCCTTTATCGTAAAGCCAATTCTTTAATTTCTTATAGTCATTAGATTGCCAACTATTAGAAGCATTTTTAAATAATGACTCTGAAGTAAAATTATGACTTTCTGCATTAGCTAAGGTAATTAAAGCCAAAATTGTGTTTGACTTTAAGTTTTTAAATAACATTAATTTATTTTTTAAAGAATTGTCATAGTTTAAAAAATTAACACTAATATTAGAATTCGGGTTTTTTGCTTTAAGAATTCTAGAAATATAATTCTTTAAATAATATTTATCTAGATAGATATCTTGATTACTATTAATTGCTAAGGAAGTTATAGGAGCGCCATAATTGTATAATTTATCATTAGATGTCCAGCCATCAGGCCATTTAGAACTATCTTTTACTTCTATGATATATAAATTTATATCTTTATTTGAATCTTTTATATCAATAAGATCATCAAGATCTTTTAATGACAAATCAGGATCTCCAGTACCTAATAAATAATAATTTTCTTTGTTATCTATTAATAAATATGTATTTAAAGAATCATAGGGATTATATTTATCAATAACATAACCTGTTGATAATAGTTTTAAATTTGATGCTGGTATCCTTAATTTGTTTGAATTATATTCTGAGATTATAAAACCTTTATCATCCATAATAGATACGCTAAAACTATCATCAAGTGATTTATTGATAAGGTAATCATATGCTAAACATTTCTTTTTTCTAACAAATATAAAAGGCATATTGAAGTATATATTATTTGCGAACTTATTATTTTCACTAAGTAATAAAGTCAAAAGAAACGCTGGAGGTAATATTAAACATGAAATAAAAAATATAAAAAATTTCTTAATCATATAATCACAAATTGATAAATATAGTTTCGTTATCTGGCTTATTTTCAAAGTCTTTTACGAAAATATATTTATTATCTTTTTCTTTAAATAACATCCAATTATTAGGATAAATATGCATTAGAGCTCCTCCATTTAATGGTTGTAAATAATAAGAATTTACCCAAGTTTTCACAAAACTTTTTCTTCTTTCTCTAATAACGCTTCCAATGCCAATATTAGCATCTTCAAATTTTGGATTTATAGAAAAATGTTTACCTTTATAATTTTCGCACATAGGTTCAAATGAATCAAAGTCATAAGGTTGAGGAAGCATAGAAATCAAGATAGAGTCGATATTACTAATATTTGAAGAATCATTGAATGATTTAAAAGTATAAATTTTATCTTTAATTTCTTTATAATCTCTTTGAGCTAAAGCGACGGCTCCAGGATCAGAATAAGTTAAAAAAGTATTATTATGATTCGATAAAAAATCATATAATCTGAATCCTATTCTATTAAATTTAAGTCCCTCAAATCTAAAATCAATAGTAAATCTGTAATCTTGAGAATTTAAATTTGATATACAAGACTTTTCCATATCTAAAAGTGCGTTATTTAAATCCTTTGGCAATAAAAGCATAAAAATCAAAAAATATTAATACAATCTAAAATTAAACTATAAAACTTGTCTAATTCATCATATGTATTATCTTCATTAAAGCTTAGTCTTATATTTGAAAAAAGTTTTAATTTGTCAAATCCAATACTTTCCAATGTTTTACTTGGCTTATTTGAAGCACTTGAACATGCACTTCCACTACTAATAGAAATATTATGATCTGACATATAATTTATTACTTTATATGCTTTTACTGGAATTAAATTCTTATTTAACAAAATAAAAGAAATATGATTTGGCAATCGATTTTCGACGCTTCCTGTAATTTCAAAGTATTTATTATTTTCAATTTTTTTTAAAAAATAATTTCTCAAATAGATAGTTTTATTTTCTTTAAAAGTCACATTATAATTTTCAAAATATATTCTGCTTGATATATTTTCTAAGGCTTTATGTAAACCACTTATTAAAGATAAAGGTTGAGTTCCTTGCCTAATGGAATATTCTTGCGTTAAAGAAATATCTTGATTAAACAAAATCTTTCTAGATTTTTTATTTGTAAATAATATTCCGACACCTTTTGGACCGCCAAATTTATGCGCCGATAAACTCAAAAGATCGCAATTTAAATTATTCCAATTAAAAATTCCATTACTTATTACTTGTGTTCCATCTATATGAAACAAAATATTATCATTAGAGCATTTTTCTCCAATATATTGAATAGGTTGCAAGCTTCCAATTTCACTTTGACCCCATATTATAGAAACAAGTTTTATATTTCTATTAACATACTCATTAATTAGATTAGTTTTTAAAACACCTTGCTTATCAACAGGCCATTTTTTTATATTCCAACCTCTTTTCTTTAATTTGTTAGAAACAATATTTGTAGCTTGATGTTCAATGGTTGATATAGTTATTGAAGAAGGAGTAAAACTATCAGAAATTTGATTAAAAACAATTGATATAGACTCAGAAGATCCTGAAGTAAAAATTATATCCTCAAGTTCTGAATTAAAAAGTATTGAAATTTTTTTTCTAATAGTCTCTAACTCGGTAGCACAATCAATACCAAATTTGTACGTAGAGGAAACGTTCCCCCAATAATTTTTAAATGAATAATTAATTGTATCTAAAACGTCCTTTGATAATGGTGAAGTAGAAGCATGATCAAAATAAATAAATTTTTTATTCATCTTTTAATAACTATATTCTCCAGAAAATACTTTTTTAGCATCCCCAGTCATATAAACTTCATCATTGTTATCACCCCACTCAATATTTAATGCTCCACCAGGAAGTTTGATTGTTGATTTATTACCACAGTAACCCAATCTAAAAGCAACCGAATGAATTGCACACGCACCTGTGCCACAAGCTAAAGTCGCCCCAGCTCCCCTTTCCCATACCAAAGCTTCGATATTTTCACTATTTAAAATTTTACAGAAATGAACATTTGCCTTTTGAGGAAAAAATTTATTTTTTTCAAGTAAAGGCCCTAATTCATATAAATTTATATTCTTTAAATTATCTACAAAAAAAATTAAATGAGGGTTGCCCATACTGCATGAATAACCTCTGTTATTAAATTTATCTATTTCAAAAACCTTTGTTGGTATATCTTTTATTTTTTCAGAAATGATTGTTGGTATGAGATGACTTTCAAAAATTGGTTTACCCATATTAACTGTTATTTTTCCTTTTTGATAAGTTGAGACTTTTAATCCAGCTTTAGTTTCTATTCTAAATTCAGATTTTGAAAAATTATCAAAAGACCTATCTTTTAGGAATTTAATTAGACAACGTATGCCATTCCCACACATTTCAGCTTCTGAATTATCAGAATTATAAATAACCATTCTTACATCATTATCTTTATCAACTGCTTTTAATATAAAAATAATACCATCAGCTCCAATTCCAAAGTTTCTATTGCATAAATCACGAGAATTAATATTATTCAGCAAAAGATCTTTATAAAAATCATATTTTCTAGAATCGATAATAATAAAATCATTACCATTTCCTTGATATTTTTCGAAGACAATTCTTGGCATAGTAAAAGTTACTCATTATAAATTTTAATAAATAAATACAGGTATTCACATTTTATTCAATTTTGTAAAATGATTATTAAAATAGGCTTTTAATTATAGCTAAAGTGAGTAATACATCTTCTAATAATAATTATCCAAATAAAGTATATGATCCTCTCCAAATTGAAAAAAAGTGGCAAGAAAAATGGAAAGTAAATAATTTATATAAAACCAATGAAAATAGTAATAAAGAAAAGTTTTATGCATTATCAATGTTTCCATATCCTTCAGGTAATTTACATATGGGACATGTTAGAAACTATGTAATTACTGATTTAGTTGCTCGTTATCAAAAGTTAAAGGGTAAAAATGTTCTTCACCCTATGGGTTGGGATGCATTTGGTTTACCAGCTGAAAATGCTGCAATTGAGAGAGGAATAGATCCAAATAAATGGACTAGAGACAACATAAAGCATATGAAAAATCAACTTAAATTACTTGGTTTATCTGTTGACTGGGAAAAAGAATTTGCTACATGTGATAAGAGTTACTATATTTGGACTCAAAAATTATTTCTTGATTTATTTAATTCAGGATTAGTTTACCAAAAAAAATCAGAAGTTAACTGGGATCCTATAGATAATACAGTTTTGGCAAATGAGCAAGTAGATTCAGAAGGAAAGTCATGGAGATCTGGAGCATTAGTTGAAAAGAAAAAATTAAAACAATGGTATTTAAAAATTACACATTACGCGGAGGAACTTATCAATGATTTAAAAATTCTAGAAAGTTGGCCAGAGAGAGTAAAAACAATGCAAGAAAATTGGGTTGGTAAGTCAATTGGAGCAAATATATCCTTTAAAATAAAAGATAATAAAAAGGATTTAGTTGTATTTACTACAAGGCCAGATACTCTTTATGGTGTAACTTACATAGCTATTTCAGCTAATCATGAGTTAACGGAAGTTCTAAAAAGTGAAGATTTAAAAAATAAATTAAATTCTCTTAAGAATGATTTAAATAAAGCAAAATATCTTGATCAAGAAAAAAATGGTTTTGATACTGGTTTAAAGGCTTTAAATCCAATTAATAATACTGAGATCCCTATATGGATAGCAACTTATGTAATAGATGGATATGGAACTGGCTCTGTAATGGGCGTTCCAGCTCATGATCAAAGAGATTTTGAGTTCGCTAGTAAAAATAAAATTAACATCAAACAAGTAATCTCAAAATCGAAAGATGGCAATGAAGAAAATTTAACAGAATCTTTTGAAGAAAATGGTTATATGATAAATTCTAATGAATTTAACGGTTTAACAAATACTGATGCTAAAAATGCAATTATAGAATTTGGGATTAATAAATTTTGGGCGGAGAAGAAAATTGAATATAGATTGAGAGATTGGCTTATATCTAGACAAAGATATTGGGGTTGTCCCATACCTATTATTTCATGTGAAAAATGTGGTTCTGTACCAATAGATCAAAATGACTTACCTGTAGTATTGCCGAATAACATAAGCTTTGAACCAAACAAAATAAATTCATTAAAAGATGATAAAGAATGGTTTAATGTTAAATGTCCAAAATGTGGAACCAACGCTAAAAGAGAAACAGATACAATGGATACCTTTATGTGCTCTTCATGGTATTTCTTAAGATATCCATGTTCAAATTTACAAGACAAGCCTTTTGAAAAAGAAAAAATAAATAAATGGCTTCCTGTTGATCAATATGTAGGAGGAGTAGAGCATGCAATCTTGCACCTTCTTTATGCAAGATTTCTAACAAAAGCATTAAGAGATAAAAATTTATTTAATATTGATGAACCTTTTAAAAATTTATTAACGCAAGGAATGGTTCAAGCTGCAGCTTATAAGAACCCGAAGACTGGAAAATATATCTCTCCAAAAGAAATAAAGAATTTAGAAAATCCTTTAGATCCTACTGATAATACAAAGCTAGAAATTAGTTATGAAAAGATGTCAAAATCAAAATATAATGGAATAGATCCTGAAACAGTAATAGAAAAATATGGAGCAGATACCGCAAGAATGTTTATTTTATTTAAAGCTCCACCTGAAAAAGATCTTGAATGGGGAGATTCTGATGTAGAAGGACAATATAGATTTCTTTCGAGAATATGGAAACTTTATAAGGAGGACTATACAGACAAATCATTTAATAAAGAAAATTTTATAGAGCAAAAGGAATTAGATCTAAAAAGAAATATGAATATAGCTATTAAGGAAATAAGTAAAGATATAAGTAATAATCAATTTAATACTGGTATATCAGAATTAATGAAACTATATAATTCAATTACTCAAAATAATAAAAATTTAAGTTCTAATTTCAGAAGAGAAGTTTTAAAAACTTTCTGCATACTACTTGCTCCATTTGCTCCGCATATTACCGAAGAGATATGGGAAGAAATGGGATACAAAGACTCAGTGCATAATCAAAATTGGCCTGAAATTGATAAAAAGGCTTTAGTTCAAGAATCATATGAATTAGTAATACAAATAAATGGAAAAGTTAGAGACAAAGTTTTTATAAAGTCCAACTCCTCAGATGATGAGATCAAAGAAATTAGCCTGAACAGAGCAAATGTAAAAAAATGGATTGCCGATAAAGAAATTAAGAAATTTATTGTTATTAAAGGAAAAATTATAAATTTAGTAGTTTAATTTAAATTTATTTTTTGAAAATTGAGAGATTCAGGAATTGACCAGTTTCCATGAACAGAGTAGTTGACTTTGTTAAAACATAACTGTCTTAGTATAAAAAAAATAATTTCAGGATTTGGATCGTTTAATTTCTGACAAATTTCAGAAAATTTTAACTTATCTCCTTTATTAATAAGATCCCTAACTTTTTGTTGATATAAAATAACCTCCGAAGCTGCTTTTTTACCTGCTTCAACACCAGGTTGATCATATGCGTTAATGTTTATTAATTCCGCATAAAAAGAAACAGCTCTCTCAAATAAAGCTATTATTGCTCCAAGATTTCGTACATTAAATTCACTTAAAGTTATTGTAATTGACTGTCTATTTTGGTTGGTTAAAGCTGTTCTAGTACCCTGTAAAAAACCGGATAAATAAGATTTAGGATCATCTAATTCAAATATATTTAAATTTTCTGGTGAATCTAGCAATTCAATAAACAGACAAAAGAAATTATCTATTCCATCTCTAAGCTGTTGAACGTAAGCATGTTGATCTGTTGAACCTTTATTTCCAAAGACAGAAATACCTTGGTGAACTATATTCCCATCTCTATCATGTTTCTTACCGAGTGACTCCATTATGAGTTGTTGAAGGTATTTACTAAAAACTTGAAGTCTGTCTCTATATGGCAATACAACCATATCTCTTTTACCTAAACCTTCTCCACTGAAGTACCAGGAAGCACTTAGTAAAGCTGCAGGATTAGAAATAACATCTTTTGATCTAGTTATTTCATCCATAATTGAGGCTCCCTGAAGGAAATCATATATATTTTCTTTTATTAAAGATAAAGCTAGAAGTCCAACAGAACTTGTTATGCTTGTTCTTCCCCCTACCCAATCTGGCAGATTAAAAATCTCTAGCCAATATTCATTATTTGCCTTTTTATATAATTCACTATCAGTCATAGTTATTGCTATTGAATTAGAGCACCAATCTATTCCTTTGTCCTCTATATTCTTTCTTATTATTTCCATAGCTATTCTTGGCTCAGGGGTACCACCTGATTTACTAACAACTACAAACAAAGTTCTTGATAACCTTTCTTCAATTTCAATCAATTTTTCACTTATTAAGAAAGGATCAACATTATCAATAAATGAAAAGTTAAGACCTTGGTGATTTTTTTGGAGAGATTCAATTATTAATAAAGGACCAAGACTACTTCCTCCAATTCCTATCCATAAAACATCCGTAAAACATTCACCATTTTTATTTAAAATATCTCCCTTATGAATCTTGTTGCTAAAATCATTTATCTTAGATATTTCCGAATCAATAATATTTTTAATTTTATCATTGGGAGAAATCGAAGAATTCCTAAGCCAATAATGTCCAACTTGTCTTTTTTCATCTTTATTTGATATTGCTCCTCTCTCTAATTCATCTAAAGCTAAATAAACTTCATTAAATCTGTTCTCGACTTTATGAAAATCTTTTAAATCAAAATTGACTTTGCTTATATCTAACCATATTTGTAATTCATCATTAAACCACAAGTAATTTGAAAATTTTTCCCAATCTTTCAGTTTATTGTGTTTAACTTCTTCAGAGGTATTACTCATATTTTATTTTTTATCTATTATATCTTCTAAAGATCCTCTAAGAATAAAAAATATCAAAAATAAAACATACATATTAAAAAAAATATTGTATTTTGATATGAATAATTTAGTAATTAATTATTTAAATTTGAACTAGTATTTATAAATTACATTTATGATTTTGAAAAAAGAACAGAAATATATCATCTCTCCAGAATTAAATTCATTAAATAGATTCAGTCCTAAACTTAAAATTGCTGTTCTCGCTTCTGGAGAGGGTTCAAATTTTCAAGTCTTAATAGATTTAGCAAAAAAAGAACTATTTGATATTGATATTAAAATATTAATATGCAATAACAAAAATGCTGGCTGTGTTAAAAGAGCTACTGAAGAGAAAATTCCATATTTTATTTGTGATGAATCAAGTTGTAAAAATAGAGATGATTTTGAAAAAAAAATAATTAATAAGTTAATAGAGAGTGATATTGAATTAATTATTATGGCTGGTTGGATGAAGATTGTGACGGAAAAATTTATAAATAGTGTTAGAAAAAAAATAATAAATATACACCCATCTCTTTTGCCATCATTTAAAGGGAAGAATCCTATAAAAGATGCTTTAGAAAATGGTTCTTTAATAACCGGTTGTTCTGTTCATTATGTTGTACCTGAGGTAGATAGTGGAGAATTAATAATTCAAGGAGCCTTAGCTATAAATAAAGATGAAAATATACAGAATCTCACCAATAATATTCATGAAATTGAGCATTTGATCTTACCCTTTGCAATATCCGAAGCTGGATTTACTGTAAGAAGATAATTAAGGATAAAAGTTTTTCAAATCCAATTCATTATTAATTGGCAAGCCTGATATTAAATTAAGACTCTGGTAAGCTTGTCCTGCCTGACCTTTTAATAAATTATCAATAACTGACAAGATGATAATTCGTCCATTCCTACTATCAACTTTTAAAGAGAGATAAATATTATTTGTATCCTTAACCCATTTAGTTGATGGATAGGTACCTATTGGCAAAACAACAACATTTGAAAAATTTCTGTAATAATTTTCTAAAAGAATCTTACAATCTTCTGAAGTTAAACCTGGATCCTTTAA
>CACOIV010000016.1 GCA_902627335.1 uncultured Prochlorococcus sp. | reverse complement strand
GAAGACCAGCCTGAAATTGTTGATAAAGATGGAAAATCTGATGCAGATTATTTAAAAGATATTATTTCTAGTGCACTGGACAATGAAAAAGTTACCGTGAAATTGCAATCCATTAAGAGTGATGATGCTCCTCCAGCCCTGATACTTCTTCCTGAGCAAATGAGAAGAATTAATGATATGGGTGCCTTCATGGAGCAAAAGTTGCCAGGGTTGCCAGAATATCATGTATTACTTATTAATAAAAAACATCCATTAATTTCAGGTTTAAAAAAATTATCTAACAAAAAAATATTATTAAAAGGAAAAGAAAACGGGGAGGATCTATTAAGTAAAAAAATAGTAACTCAGATTTATGAGATGGCAAAATTAAGTGTAGGAGGTATGGATCAAAAGGATCTTCATAATTTACAAATTAATAATGCTGCATTAATCACAGAATTATTGAATTCAAAGTAATAATTAATGTGATAAAGTTATTAAAGAAATAAATAAATTTAAAAATATGTCAAGGGTATGCGATCTTACTGGAGCTAAAGCTAATAATGGAATGGCAGTTAGTCATTCTCACATAAGAACTAAAAAATTACAACAAGTTAATCTTCAAAAAAGAAGATTATGGTGGGATGAAGGTAATAGATGGATTAATTTAAGGATAAGTACAAAGGCTCTTAAATCAATACAAAAAGTAGGATTAGGGAAATTTGCAAAATCTCAAGGCATAGATTTGAAAAAATTCTAATGATATGAAAAATTTTTTTTTTCTATAACGTTAATATTTCTTATCTTTTTTAACAGTCAACCATCTTTTAGTTTTGATTTTGCTCCAGAAATAGGGGATCAAGCTCCATCATTTAACTTAAAAGGCATAAATAGTAGTATTAAAAAAAAGACTGAATGGAATATTAAAGACTTTAATAAAAAATGGCTGGTGTTATACTTCTATCCTAAGGATTTTACTGCAGGTTGTACTCTTGAAGCAAAAGGTTTTTCAAATCTTAAAAAAGAATTTATGAGGCTTAATGCTGAAGTAGTTGGAATTAGTGCTGACAGTGAAGAATCTCACGATAGTTTTTGTAATGAAAAATCTATAAACTATACCCTTTTATCCGATACGAATGGAATTGTTAGTGAAAAATATGGTTCATGGATTCCACCATATTCTGATCGTAATACATTCTTAATTTCTCCAGAGGGACAAATAGCTTATAGATGGATAAGTGTAACTCCAATTAATCATGCTAAAGAAGTACTAAACATTTTGAAGAAAAAGGTTTAAATTTTGCACGAATTATCACTAGGTACATGGATAATACACATATCAAGTGTTTTAGAGTGGATATTTGCAATATTTATAGTTAATAAAATAAGTAAATACAATGATTTTAAAAAATATTATTGGTTAGGATTAGCAATGATTCCTAACTTAATTGGAGCGATGTGTGCAATAACATGGCACATATATGATAATCCTATTGAATTATATGGTTTAGTCACTTTACAAGGTATTTTTACGATAATGGGTAATACAACTTTAGCTATTGCTAGCTTATATATTTACAAAAATTCGAAAATATATGAATAATTTTTTTATAGAATTTATTTACAAATTATCATCTTTTGAAAACACATATATTTTTGTCTTCTCAATTATTCCTTATGCTATTTTTCTATACTATCTTTATAAGATAAAAGAATTAAACAAAACCGTTAAGGTAGGCTTCTCACTTACAGTTTTATTTGTTGCTATTACAATTATTTTTTCTATTAGTGCTGAAATAATTTATGGAAGATCACTTGTAGATGTTGATCTTTTTCATGGTTTAGCTGAATCCTTTTTAACCTTAAGCGATTTTGTAATCCTCTTAGGATTTATATCCATTCTTAAAACCTTAGAAGTAAAAAACTCTTAATAAATGTTCAAAATTTCAATAAATTAGCAAATAATGTAGCAGAATATAAAAAAAATTTCTTTTATGTTAAATATTATTTTCGCTGCAGCTGGACCCGCAACTTATCAGTGGTCACCAAAATGTGCCTTAGTTATGATTTCATGCAATATTCTTGCATATGCAATTGCAAGAGCAACCATAAGGCAACCTAATGAAGGTTTTGAAATGCCGAATTCTAGATTTTTTGGAGGATTAAGTCACGGAGCCTTTGTTGGTGCAAATTGCTTAGGACACTTACTTGGTATAGGCTCTATTCTTGGTTTAGCCGCAAGAGGAGTTTTGTAGAATTTTAAATAAGTTAAAATTTTTTAATTTGTAAAATATTTATTAATTATTTTATTAGCCATTTGACTTGGAGTTAATTCCAACGTCCTTTTACTTTGATCGGGTGACGCATGATCTACTAGAACATCGGGGATACCAAGTCTAAGTACCGGATAAATAATATCATTATCGTTAATAAGCTCGACAATGGCTGATCCAAAACCACCAATTAATGTACCTTCCTCCATCGTCACTACTTTTTTAATATTCTTGACTAATGGCAATATTAATTCATTGTCAAGAGGCCTTGCAAATCTTGCATTAACAACGCAAGCATTAATATTTTTTTGTTTTAACAGAGTTGCTGTTTCTAACGCTGATGCAACCATAGATCCATAGGCTATGAGTAAAACATCATCTCCTTGATTAAGAACTTCACCTTTTCCAATCTCAAGTGGTTCCCAACCTTCATCCATTGTTGCAACACCCAAGCCTGAACCCCTAGGAATTCTTAAAGCGGTTGGGCCATTATGATTTATAGAAGTAATCAACATTCTTTGTAATTCAGCTTCGTCTTTGGGAGCCATTAAAACAAAATTAGGAATAGATCTCATATAGCTGATATCGTACTGACCTTGATGAGTTGGACCATCTGCTCCAACTATCCCTGCTCTATCTAAAACAAAAGAGACTGGTAATTTTTGTATGCCAACATCATGAATTAGTTGATCAAATGCTCTTTGAAGGAAAGTACTATATATGGCAACAACAGGCTTGAGGCCATCACAGGACATACCTGCTGCAAGAGTTACTGCATGTTGTTCCGCAATTCCAACATCTATATATTGGCTGGGAATATTCTTTTGCAGTAGATCAAGACCCGTACCTGTAGCCATTGCTGCTGTAATGCCTATAACCTTACTATCTTGTTCACAAATCTTTAATAGTGTTTGGCCGAAAACTTTACTATAACTACTTGGTTTTGGCTTACTTGAAGGGATAGATTTTCCTGTTGTTAAATCAAAGGAAGATTGTGCATGATATCCAACCTGATCAGCCTCTGCATAAGGGTAACCCTTACCTTTTGTCGTCACAACATGTACTAATACAGGTTTTTTTAATCTATGAGCAGCATTAAAAGTATTTATAAGATTAGAAATATCGTGACCATCTATTGGTCCCATATATGTAAAACCTAATTCTTCAAAAACAGCTCCAACTTTTGGTACTGCTAAACGTCTTACGCTCCCTTGAATAGTCTTTAATTCTTCTGGAATATCTTTTCCAATTATGGGTATATTTTTCACACTTTCCTGAACACTATTAGAGAGAAATTGCAAAGGAGGACTTAATCTAACTTTATTTAGATAGGTTGATAAAGCTCCAACTGGAGGAGAAATAGACATGTCGTTATCATTTAAAACAACAACAAATGGCGTATTTGGTAATGTTCCAGCATGATTAATTGCTTCAAGAGCCATTCCTCCTGTTAATGCACCATCTCCAATAACCGCTACGCACTTATAATCATCACCATTTCTATCTCTAGCAAAAGCCATCCCAAGTGCTGCTGAAATAGATGTGCTAGCGTGTCCAGCACCAAAGTGATCAAAAGGACTTTCGCTCCTTTTCAGATAGCCAGCAATCCCCTTTTCTTGTCTTAAAGTATCAAAATTATTAAAACGTCCTGTTAATAACTTGTGAGGATATGCTTGATGACCAACATCCCACACAACTTTATCTTTATCAAGATCCAACGTTTGATATAAAGCTAGTGTCAGTTCTACAACACCTAATCCTGGACCAAGATGGCCGCCACTAGTGGATACGACCTGCAAATGTCGTTCTCTAATTTGACAAGCAATCTCTTCAAGTTGTGATACTGTTAAGCCATGAAGCTGATTAGGATGACTTAACTCACTTAAAAGCATTATCTAAATTTATTTAGTATATAATCTAAAACGCTGAGGGTCAAAATGAGCGTTTTTTATAAAATAGATTATGTAATGTTTTATTAGTTTAATAAATAATGCTAAAAATAAAAATATGAAAGAATATTTAAAAAAAGTTTTGCAAGCAAGAGTCTATGAGGTTGCAAAAAAAACACCTTTAGAAAAAGCCAAAAATTTGAGTAGAAGGTTTAAAAACAACATTTACTTAAAAAGAGAAGATCTGCAAGAAGTATTTTCTTTCAAGATTAGGGGTGCATATAACAAGATGCAAAATTTAACTAAAGAACAATTATCGAGAGGAGTAATAACCTCAAGTGCGGGTAATCATGCTCAAGGAGTAGCTTTAAGTGCAATAAAACTAAAAACGAATGCCACCATCTTAATGCCCACTACAACGCCAATAGTAAAGGTTAATGCGGTTAAAGAACTAAAAGCTGAGGTTATATTATTTGGCGACAACTATGATGAATCATACATAGAAGCTCAGCGTTTAAGTAAAGAAAGAGAATTGAGTTTTATTCATCCGTTTAATGATCCAGAGGTAATCGCAGGTCAAGGAACTATTGGAGTAGAACTTTTAAGCCAACTTAAAGATCCACCTGATGCTATTTATGTTGCTGTTGGTGGTGGCGGATTAATAGCTGGTATATCAATTTATATAAAAAATCTATGGCCTACTACAAAAATAATTGGCATTGAGCCTGAAGATGCTGATGCAATGACGCGATCATTAAAAGAAAAAAAAATAATCGAATTAGATAATGTCGGTCTATTTGCAGATGGAGTAGCCGTTAAGAAAGTAGGAAAATTAACATTTGATATTGCTAAACAGTATGTTGATAAAATGATTACTGTCAACACAGACGAAATTTGTGCGGCTATCAAAGATGTCTTTGAAGATACGAGATCAATACTTGAGCCTGCAGGGGCCTTATCAATAGCAGGAATGAAAAAAGATATCGCAGAATCTGATTATAAAAATAAAAATTTAGTAGCAATTGCATGTGGGGCAAACATGAACTTCGAACGCCTCAGATTCGTTGCTGAAAGAGCTGAATTAGGTGAATACAAAGAAGTTATGTTAGCAGTTGAGATTCCCGAAAGACCAGGAAGTTTAGTAGAGCTATGTAATTTATTAAAGAAAAGAAACTTAACAGAATTTAGTTACAGGATGTCAAATTCTAGTTCTGCTCAGATATTCATGGGCATTGAGGTTAAAGGTATTACAGATAAGGATAATCTTATAAATATATTTAATAATTCGCATCATAAATTCATAGATATTACTAATGATGAATTATCAAAAAATCATCTTAGACATATGGTTGGAGGAAGATTACCTACTGAGATCTCAAATTCAAATAATGAAGAATTAATAGAATTACTTTATAGATTTGAATTCCCTGAAAGACCGGGCGCACTTATGAATTTTCTAAAAAGTATGAGACCAGATTGGAGTATCAGCATATTTCACTACAGAAATCACGGCGCTGATGTAGGCAGAATAGTAATTGGTGTATTGATAAATAAAAATGGATTAAATGAATGGTTTGATTTTTTAAATTTATTAGGTTATAAATATTGGGACGAATCTAATAATCAAACATATAAATTATTCCTTGGTGCATCAAATTAGATATAACGTTAACCTCAAAAAAGATTATGGAAAACATTGTTAATCAAGACAATTTAAATCAAAAAAAAGTAGACAACATTAAACTGATAACAAAAATAGAAGCCATCTTGTACCTAAAAGGCAGACCTGTTGCAATAAAAGATTTATCAGAAATAACTAATACTGATTTACATTTAGTAGAAAGTGCCTTAGGGGAACTTAAAAGTAAATATTCCGACCCAAATTCTGCACTTGAATTAAATGAAAATAAATCATCTATATCTTTAGAATTAAAACAAAACTTAAATGAATTCGTAGAGGATTTACTTCCAGCAGAATTAAAAACAGCTGTTTTAAGAACACTTGCAGTTATAGCAATCAAGAAAAAAATTTTGCAATCAGACCTCATTCTCCTTAGAGGCTCAAGTGCATATGAACACATAAAGGAATTACTTGATAAAAAGTTTATCCAAAGAAGGAGACAAAAGGATGGTAGGTCTTTTTGGCTATCATTGTCTGAGAAATTCTTTCAGACATTCGCAGTAAGCAATGAATTCCTTTCAAAAATAAGCGAGTCAAATAAGTAAATGTTAAAATTAAAAATATTTAATAAATAAATGGTTTCAGAAATTTTTGCAGTTTTAGGTCAAACTTTATCAATTTATTCATTTATCTTGATAATTAGAATATTACTAACTTGGTTTCCAGGAATTGACTGGAGTAATGGTATTTTGTCTGCTTTATGTTCAATAACTGACCCCTACCTTAATATTTTTAGAGGGATAATTCCACCAATAGGAGGTTTTGATATTTCTTCTTTACTTGCTTTCCTACTGTTAAATGTTATTCAAAATTTAATTACTAATTTACAATATGCAAGTTTGGGTTATAGTTACTAACTTATCGATTATCCCCTGAACCCTTTATTTTTCCCTCTAAAGATCTTTTCTTTAACTTCTTTAAATTTTCTTCAGCAATATCTTCTAGAGAGAAATTTAATTCGCTACAAATATTTGAAACGTACCATAAAACATCTCCAAGTTCCTTCTTCAATCCTATTAGCGTTTCCTGATCAAAATCCCCATCATTATCTCTTAAAACTTTTTTAATTTTTTCAGCTACTTCCCCAGATTCGCCTACTAATCCAAGTGTAGGATAAACATAATTGGAACCTAAGCTAGGATAAACAGCAGTTTTTCTTGCATTAATTTGATAAGTTTCAAAATTCATAGCTTAGATTTAGTATTTTTTATATGATAAATTAATCTTATTCATAGAAAATTTATATGTCGAATGTTGATTTAAAAAGGCGAACCAAAATCGTTGCGACTATCGGTCCTGCTACCGAAAGTGAAGAAACGATATCAGAGCTTATCAAAGCAGGTGTTACAACATTTCGACTTAACTTCTCTCATGGAGATCATGAAGATCATGCAGAAAGGATAAAAATAATAAGAAAAGTTTCTAATGATCTAGATTTAAATATAGGCATTCTTCAAGATTTACAAGGTCCCAAAATTAGATTAGGTAGATTTAAAGATGGACCTATTAAAGTAAAAAAAGGAGATATATTTTCTCTTACATCAAAGGAAGTTGATTGTAATAATAAAATTGCAAATGTTACTTATGAGAAATTACTTGAGGAGATCAGTTTAGGAAAAAGAATACTTCTTGATGATGGAAGAGTTGAAATGATTGTAGAAAATATAAACAAACCAAATAATCTTTTAGAGTGCAGAGTTACCGTTGGAGGTGTTCTATCAAATAACAAAGGTGTAAATTTCCCTGATGTACAACTGTCGGTAAAAGCTTTGACAGAAAAAGATAAAAAAGATTTACAATTTGGTCTCAATGCCGGTGTAGACTGGATAGCACTAAGTTTTGTAAGGAATCCTTCAGATATCAATGAAATAAAAGATTTAATAAATGAATATGGATACTCTACGCCAGTTGTTGCAAAAATTGAAAAATTTGAAGCAATTGATCAAATCGATTCGGTTTTGCCTTTATGTGATGGTGTAATGGTTGCTAGAGGCGATCTTGGTGTTGAAATGCCACCAGAAGAAGTTCCGTTATTACAAAAAGATTTAATTAAAAAGGCAAACAGTCTTGGAATACCAATAATAACTGCTACTCAAATGTTAGATTCAATGGCCTCAAGTCCAAGACCAACAAGAGCTGAAGTAAGTGATGTTGCCAATGCAATCTTAGATGGCACAGACGCAGTAATGTTATCTAATGAAACTGCTGTAGGCGATTATCCTGTGGAGGCGGTTAGGACAATGGCAACAATTGCTAGAAGAATTGAAAGAGATTACCCTCAAAAAGCTATCGAGAGTCATTTACCTAGCACAATTCCAAATGCTATTAGTGCAGCTGTAAGTAGTATTGCAAGACAATTAGACGCTGCGGCAATTATACCTTTAACAAAGTCTGGTGCCACAGCACATAATGTTAGTAAATTTAGACCTCCAACCCCAATACTCGCTACCACAAGTGAAAAATCTGTCGCAAGAAGATTACAATTAGCATGGGGTGTTACTCCCATCTTAATTGAGAGTCAAGAGAGAACATCTAAGATATTTGGCATCGCTATGCAAATAGCGCAAGAAATGGGGATTTTAAAGCAAGGTGATTTAGTTGTTCAAACTGCAGGTACATTAACTGGTATTAGTGGTTCTACAGATTTAATAAAAGTAGGATTAGTCAGAAAAGTTATAGCTAGGGGAACATCAATAGGAGAAAACGGTGTAACTGGTAAAGCAAGAATTATTAATAGGGAAGTTGATATTTCACTAATAACTCCAGGCGAGATCTTAATCGTAAAGAAAGATTTATTAGAAGCTCTCCCTTTTTCAAAAGAAATAACAGGAATTATCACAGATGAATCGGAAGAAGAATGTTTAAATTTATTTAAAAAATTAAAGTCCCAGATTTCATCTATTTGTAATTTAGACAACCTTAACAAAAATATTCAGGATGGAGAATTAATAACCCTACAACTCAATGAGGGCGTTGTTTATAAAGGGCAAATTGAAGAAACAGATGAAACTATAGATAAGGATAAATATGGCTAGAGATATATCACTCAGCGAAGCTTTTAAAATGGCTGCTAAAACACTAGTTTCAAATAAATTAAGAAGTTCATTGACTATGTTGGGAATAATAATAGGTAATGCCTCTGTAATTACCCTTGTTGGACTTGGAAGAGGAGCCCAGACCTTAGCTAAAAATCAATTAAGTAACTTAGGAGCAAATGTCCTGTTTATAGTTCCAGGAAACAATGACACAAGAAGAAGAGGTATAGCATTTCCCAAAAATCTCGTATTAGAGGATGCGATTGCTATAAAAGATCAAGTACCTAGTGTAAAAGAAGTTGCTCCACAAATTTCAGCTAATGAAATTGTTCAGTCAAATTCTAAAAGTTTAAGTATTTCAATTGCAGGAATCACACCAGAATTCTTAAATGTTAGAAGTTTTGAGATTGATGAAGGAAGATTTATATCTAAAAATGATGTCAATGGAGCAAAAAGCATAGTAGTTATTGGTCCAGATCTAAAAACTGAATTTTTTAAAGAGAAGTCTGCCTTAGGAGAAAAAATTAGAATTAAGGATAGTTCATATGAAATTGTAGGAATATTAAAGCCCAAAGGAGCCGTGTTTGGTAATAACCAGGATAAAAATGCTTATATACCTATTACAACTATGGTTAATAGAATTACCGGTAAAGATCCTACCTTTGGAGTTAGCTTAAGCTTTATAAGTGTTGAGGCTATAAATAAGAATAAAACCAGTGCTGCCAAGTTTCAGATTACAAATTTATTGAGGCAAAGGCATAAGATTTTAAGGGATGATGATTTTGCTGTCAGATCACAAGAAGATGCACTTAACATTGTGACTAACATAACTAGTGGTTTAACATTTTTGTTGGCAGGAATTGGAGCTGTTTCACTTTTTGTTGGAGGCATAGGAATCATGAATATTATGCTAGTGTCAGTAAGCGAGAGAACTGAAGAAATTGGATTAAGAAAAGCAATTGGTGCAAAACAATCTGATATTTTGATTCAATTCTTATTTGAAGCCTTAATCCTTTCTGTAATTGGTGGATTAGTCGGAACATTAAGTGGATTATCAGGTGTTTTTATTATCGGAATAATTACACCCTTACCCGCTTCAGTAGGTCTGTCCACTACTTTATCAACAATGATAATTTCTGGATCAATAGGATTAATATTTGGAGTCTTACCTGCAAAAAGGGCTTCAGAGTTGGATCCTATTGTTGCCCTAAGAAGCCTTTAGAAATTTTTAAATATTAATAATGCTCAATCTTAAAAAAAATATTGAGTTAATAATTTCTACTCAATGTATATTTATTTCTTCATTGGTACCTTTTTATATATCAATTCCTTCAAATGGAAAATTTTTCACAATAGTTGATTTACCAGTTAACTGGCAAATTCCAATTATCTTAATATTAACTATTTTATTTTCAGATAAAATTTTATTAACTTCACATACTATTTATTTAACTTTAGGGTTATTTTTTTTACCTCTTTTTTTCGATGGGGGTTCATTAGGTTATTTATTAACCCCAAATTTTGGATTCCTTTTAGGTATTTATCCCATGATTGTTTATATAAATAAACTAAAATCTAAAAATAAAATCACTATATTTAATTTTATTTTATACGGAATAATAAGCCTATTAATACTTCATCTAATAGGTATTATTTATCTAATAATTCAATTATTGATATTTAGTAGAATAGAATTAATACTTTATTCAATAGGTGTATATTCATTTGCAAAATTACCCTATCAAATCTTGATGTTATTCCCATGTACATTATTATTAATTTCTTTTAAAAAAATTAAACTATAAATTTATGCTTTTATTAAATAGAGAAAAGAAAATAAATTTCATAATAGTTTCTATTATAATAATACTAGACCAAATTACAAAATGTATTATTACATTAAATTATGACTATTTCTTAAATAAAAATATATTTATTTTTTCTATAAACTTTGTTAAAAATTATGGCGCTGCGTTTAATATATTTGAAGGTAATAGAGTATTTTTATCTTCAATAAGTATATTATCATCATTAATTTTAATTTATTTTATATTTATCAAGCAAAGATTAAATCAACTTGATAGATATGCTTTATCTTTTATTCTTGCGGGAAGTTTAGGAAATGGAATAGACAGAATAATAAAAGGATATGTCATTGATTTTATAAATTTAAAACTATTTGATTTCCCAATTTTTAATATTGCTGATATTGCTATAAATATTGGTTGCATTATATTAATATTTAATTATTTTAAATCTAAAAAATAACTATGATTGTATTTATAAAAAAATACTATAGATTTATAACCGTAATAATATTATTGTATTTCATAATAAGTGTTATAAAAAGTTTATTTAATATTTACACCTTATTAATTATTATTTTTTCCTCTTATCTTTTTTATAAAAAAGATACTAAATTATTTAAGAAAGTTCTTTATAAAACATTATTTAAAAATAAAATTTCAAAATTTAATAATAAATTTTCTGCCGCAAAAAAGAGTTTAAATTCTATTTCTGAATTAAAAGATCAAATAGATGATAAAGTTAACTACGAAATAATCAATGACCAAAAAATAAAAATTGAAAGACAATTAAGAGATTCAGACTATAGTGTAATTTTGTTTGGTGCGGGATCATGCGGAAAAACCTCAATAGCTCGATCTTTATTAAATAGTATGGTTGGTGATATATCGCCAACTTTGGGAACTACAACAAAAATATCAAGTTACAAGATTAAAATCCCTACGTTAAAAAGAAAGATAAAGATTATTGATACTCCTGGTTTATTTGAAGCTTCAACCAATGGACTTAAAAGAGAGCAAAAGACTATACAAGAAGCATCTAAATCAGATTTAATTATCTTTGTCATTGATCAAGATTTAAATAAATATGAACTATTTCTTTTAAAGAAATTTTCAGAGATTGGCAAATCATTAATATTAGCGCTTAATAAATGTGATTTAAGATCAACTAATCAAAATGAAGCTCTTTTAGAAAATATAGATAATATCGTTTCAAAATTCTCCAGAAATTATGAAATAATTAAAACTGTAGCTGCTCCACAATCAATACCAAATATTGCAGGCAAACCAAAATTAAAAAAAACAAGTGTTGATAATTTATTCAAAGCTGTAATAAATGTTCTTGATAAGAATGGAGAAGAATTACTTGCAGATAACATTCTATTTCAGTGCAACAAATTAGGTTTAATTAGTAAAAATTTAATTAATGAGCAAAGAAAAAAATCAGCAAAAAGATTAATTAATAAATATGGTTGGATAACTAGTGGAGTAGTTCTTATTACTCCTATTCCAGCAGTTGAATTTATTGCTGCAAGTACAATTAATATTCAAATGGTAATTGAAATTTCAAAAATATATGGTGTGAAATTATCCAAAAACAAAGCAACTGAACTTACTAAATCGCTAATAAGAGTTATAGCAACATTAGGAATTGTTAAAGGCGGGATGAATATAATATCAAGTATTTTATCAACCAATTTTACTAGTACCTTTATTTCAAAGTCGATCCAATCAATTACAGCGGCATGGATTATAAGATTAGTAGGTTTATCATTTGTTAAATATTTCGAGCAAAATCAAAACTGGGGTGATGGAGGAATACAAGAAGTGGTTGAAGATATTTATGAAATAAATAAAAGAGAAGAGATCATGAAAGTTTTTATTAACGAAGCAATTCTAAAAATAAAAAACAATAAAAACTATTCACTCATAAAAAAATTACCGCCATATTATTAGAAAGATCTGAAAAGTAATCATTAAATGAAGTACGAAAATCAAAAATAGTTATTAATAATAGATAAATAATACATATGGCTATTGAAATAAAGCCTGTTAATTTAGCAATAAACTTTGATCTATTCATTAATATTCTTATTTAAAAAATTTGCTAAGTCTATAATATGAGATTCCTTGGTATTAAAATTGCCAAATACAACTCTAAGAATAAATCTATTTTTATATAGAGGCCTAGAAATCATAATTTTATTTTCCAAAAGTATTTTTTTTAATTTTAGTGACCATATATTAATTTGATTAGTATTCATATTCTTTGGCTCAAAAGAACTGATATGTAGCGATCCTGAGTAAACATAGAATTTATCTTTATCCAAAATATTTTCAAATAAAAATTTCTTCCTAATTGAACTACTCAGAATACTATCTATTCCATCTTTACCTAAGAACTTTAAACCTAACCATAATTTTATTATTTCAGCTGGTCTAGAACCTTGTACCCCTAATTCCCCTCTATTTAAAACATCATCTGAAGAGTCAATATAAGGTAAACCAGTATAAAAAGTTTTCTTTAGCTTATTCATATCATCAACTAATAAAAGAGATGAAGTTTTGGTTATCCCCAAGATTTTTTGAGGATTTATGGTTATCGAATTAGCGATATTAAGATTATCAATTTCTTTTATGTCATGGAATCTGTAGTTTGAAATTGCAAAAATACCACCTATTGAGCCATCAATATGCAACCAAATATTGTTATCCTGGCAGATTTTCCCAATTTCATAAACTGGATCAATAGAACCTCTAATGGTAGTTCCAAAGGTAGCAACTATAGAAAATAGCTTTTTACCTAATGATTTACTTTTCTTAATTTCATTATTAAGGTGTGATATATCCATTTTCCCATAATTATCGGTTTCAATGTATATAAGATTTTCGTCTTTAACTCCTATAATTCTTGCACATTTTTTAAATGAAACATGTGCATCTTCACTTATAATCAAGGAAGCTTCAGGATCAAAGGTTAATCCTGAATTAAATTTAGCGCACGCTAAAGCATTCAAATTATTTAAAGTTCCACCACTTGCGGCTATACCTCCAGATAAATCACCAAAACCAATTTCATTAGCAAACCATTTGCACAAATCATTTTCAATAATTGAAATACTTGGAGAAAGTTCTTCAGCTAAAAGATTATTATTTAGGGCCCCTGCGACAAGATCTCCTACTATGGAAATCGTTAAAGGAGGAGGGTCTAAATTAGCAAGAGATCCAGGATGAGAGGGATTAAAAGATGAATATATCAGTGAATTAATATCATCTAATAGCATTTTTATCTCACAACCAAGCTCAGCAGGCTCAGATATTATTTTTATTGTATTTTGAGGAAGTGGAGATAATTTCCCTGAAACGGAAAACCAGTCACAAATAATTTTTGATGTTTGATGTAATAATTTAAGTAACTCCTCGTTATCACCATTAGAAGATGGAAAGTAATCTATTATTAAGTTATTTAAATCAGATTTCATTATTTTGATTATTAATGATTACGTTTTAAATTAAATCTATGAAAGAAAAGTTAGAGAAATATAACTGCACAGATTTTAGTGAAAAAAACATTTTTTTTAAATACAAAAATTGGATGAAGGTTGTAATGAAAAGAGCAGAATCTGTAGGCGAAATAGAATTACCAATAGCAGCTTTAATAATAGACCAAAAAGGTAGATGCATAGGAAGAGGAACTAACAAAAGACAAATAAACAAAGATCCTCTAGGACATGCTGAATTAATTGCTTTAAGACAAGCTGCCTTTTTGAGACAAGATTGGAGATTTAATGATTGCATTATGTTAGTTAATTTAGAACCTTGCCAAATGTGCGCTGGAGCATTAATTCAAGCAAGAATGGGTATTGTGATATTTGCGGCAAAAGACAAAAAAAGAGGAGGATTTGGAGGTTCTATTGATTTATCAAAACATAAAAGTGCTCATCATAAAATGAAAATATACGGTGGATTATTAGAAGAAGAATCACAAAATTTATTAAAGCTTTGGTTTAAAAAGTTGCGGACTGAAAAATAGTAAATTTTTTAAGCTCAGTATCAAATAAATTTAATAATTTATCTACATTTTCTGATCTTGAATTGTATCCCATTAAACCAATTCTCCAGATTTTTCCTGAGAGAGTTCCTAACCCGTTACCAATCTCAATACCATGAATTTTTAATAGATGATTCCTAAAAGCATCACCATCAACATCTGAAGGGATTTTAACTGTGGTTAGGGTAGGTAATCTAAATTGTTGATCAACATGCAATTCAAGTCCTAATTCAGTTAACCCATTGTATAGTTTTTGAGAATTATAAAGGTGTCTATCCCATATATTCCTCAAACCTTCTTTCGCTAGTAATATCAAACCTTCCCTAATTGCATAATTCATATTTACTGGAGCTGTATGATGATAGACTCGATCTGATCCCCAATATTTATTTAGTAATGACAAATCAAGATACCAATTTGGTACTTTAGATTTTCTATTCTTTAACTTTTCTTCTGCCCTCTCGTTCATTGTAAAAGGACTTAAACCAGGAGGACAACTTAAGCCCTTTTGACTACAACTATAAGCTAAATCAATTTTCCATTTATCAACAAATAGCTCTACAGCTCCTAAAGATGTAACTGCATCAACAAGGAAAAGACAATTATTTTTCCTACATATTTCTCCAATACCTTCTAATGGTTGAAGTACTCCAGTCGAAGTTTCAGCATGTACTATTGCAAAAATGGATGGTTTAATCTTTTCAATTTCAAATTCAATCTCTTCAAGTGAGAATGCTTCACCCCAATTTTTTTCAATGACATTTACGTTGGCTTTATAACGAGAAGCCATATCTATAAGCCTATCTCCAAAATAACCCTTTTTAGCTATTAAGATTTTTTCTCCTTCCTCTATAAAATTTGCAATAGAAGCTTCCATAGCGGCACTACCAGTACCACTCATTGGTAAAGTGACTCTATTATTGCACTGCCATGAATATCTCAATAATTTTTGAACATCGGACATTAACTCCAAATATGCTTCATCTAAATGGCCAATAGGATTAAGAGATAATGCTTGTAAAACCTCTGGATTTGCATTAGACGGTCCTGGTCCTAATAACAACCTTGTTGGAACAAATGTATTTGAGAAATTTGGTAGATTATCTTCAATTAAAGAAGAAATAAGCTTTGAATCTGTCAAAACCTTTTTGTAGTATTACTTTAAATTAAACCAATAAGGTTACTTAAGCGATAAATTTTAAAGGAAATTAATTCAATTTAAATATTTTCATACAAAAGGCATTAATAAATAACTTGAAAAAAGGCATTAATAAATAACTTGAAATAAACAAAGTTCGTATTAAGTCTTCAAAAAAGTTACGATTGATACAAAATTAGTATTTTAGAATCACTAATTTCTAATAAGGTATAAAAAATTTAATGTCTAAATCTTCACAAGATGTTTTAAGTCAAATTAAAGATGAAGGTATCGAACTCATCGATTTGAAATTTACTGATATACATGGAAAATGGCAACATTTAACAGTTACATCAGACATGATTGAGGAGGAGTCATTTACTGAAGGTCTTGCATTTGACGGATCATCAATAAGAGGATGGAAAGCAATTAATGCTTCAGATATGGCTATGGTTCCCGATTCCACTACTGCGTGGGTTGATCCTTTTTATAAGCATAAAACATTAAGTATGATTTGCTCGATTCAGGAACCTAGAAGTGGTGAGCCATATGACAGATGTCCTAGGTCCTTAGCCAAAAAAGCACTAGCCTACTTGGATTCAACTGGCATTGCTGATTCTGCATTCTTCGGTCCAGAACCTGAGTTTTTTCTTTTTGATGATGTAAGGTATGACTCAAAAGAAGGAAGTTGCTTTTACAGTGTTGATACAAATGAGGCCCCTTGGAATACAGGAAGAGCAGAGGAAGGAGGGAATTTAGGTTACAAAATTCAGTACAAAGAAGGCTATTTCCCTGTATCACCTAATGATACGGCTCAAGATATAAGATCAGAGATGCTTTTGTTAATGGGCCAACTTGGGATCCCAATAGAAAAACATCATCATGAAGTTGCAGGAGCAGGTCAACATGAATTGGGAATGAAGTTTTCTTCTCTTATTGAAGCTGCTGACAATGTAATGACCTACAAATATGTAGTAAGAAATGTAGCCAAGAAATATGGAAAGACTGCAACATTTATGCCGAAACCAGTTTTTAACGATAACGGCACAGGTATGCATGTTCACCAAAGTTTATGGAAAAGTGGCCAACCATTATTTTTTGGAGAAGGCACATATGCGAATCTCTCTCAAACGGCAAGATGGTACATAGGTGGAATTTTAAAACACGCTCCTTCCTTTTTAGCTTTTACTAATCCAACCACAAATAGTTATAAAAGACTTGTACCGGGTTTTGAAGCACCTGTAAATCTTGTATATTCTGAAGGTAATAGATCTGCGGCTGTGAGAATTCCTTTAACAGGACCAAGTCCTAAAGCTAAAAGACTAGAATTTAGATCTGGCGATGCCCTAGCTAATCCATATCTATCATTTACTGTAATGATGTTGGCTGGGATTGATGGCATAAAGAATCAAATTGATCCTGGAGATGGAGTAGATGTTGACCTTTTTGAATTAAGTTCTGAAGAACTCTCAAAAATTGACACTGTTCCATCATCATTAAATGATGCACTTAATGCCTTAAAAGCAGATAGAGAATATTTATTAGCAGGTGGAGTATTCACAAATGATTTTATTGATAACTTTATTGATATAAAATATGAAGAAGTTCAACAACTCAGACAAAGACCACATCCACACGAATTTTTCATGTATTACGATGCATAAACTACTGAATCTATAAAATTCATTTATCACTTATTAAATCAATTTTTTTGAGAATTTATACATTAAGTTCTCAAAATGATTTTTTTTTTGTTGAAATAAGTATATACGGAATTAGCTATGGCACAGGACTCAATTACTAAATTAGCCTATAACACCATTCAGCAAGGCAAAAGTATTGCTGGTTTAGCTCACAAAGAGATTAGCAGCAAATTAATGAATTTACTATCTCCCGATGAGAAATTAAATGATTTTAATATTGATAAAGATCTTCTTTTAGATATACAAAAATCAATGGGCAAATTAAGAGAAGAAGATTGGAACGATGCTGAAAATAATATTTACCCTCTGAAATTATTATTCGACGAACCTTGGTTAAGGTACTTAACACAATATCCAAAACTTTGGCTTGATATGCCAAATACATGGGAAAGAAGAAAAAAACAAAAAAATAATGATTTACCTAAAACTATAGAAAAAGAAAATTATCCTAACTATTACTTGAGAAATTTTCATCATCAAACTGATGGTTATTTATCAGACTTTTCAGCTAGCATTTACGATCTTCAAGTAGAAATTTTATTTAATGGTACCGCGAATCCAATGAGAAGAAGAATAATTAAACCATTAAAAACTGGCTTACTTAATTTTAATAATAGAAAAAGAAGTTCAATTAAAATTTTAGATGTTGCCACCGGCTCAGGTAGGACACTTAAACAGCTTAGAGGAGCTTTTCCAAAAGAAAAAATTATAGGTCTTGATCTTTCCGATTCTTATTTAAAAGAAGCTAGTAGGCATATTTCTAGTTTAGAGGGTGACTTAATTGAATTAATAAAAGGAAATGCAGAAGAATTACCTTTTGAAGATAATAGTTTTCAAGGTGTATCTTGCGTATATTTATTTCATGAATTACCCAGAACAGTTAGAGAAAATGTCTTAAAGGAATTCATTAGAATTCTTGAACCAGGTGGAACGCTTGTTTTAGCTGATTCAATACAAATAATAGACTCTCCTGAATTTTTAAGTATTATGGAAGGATTTTATAAGAATTTTCACGAACCATTCTATTGTGACTACATTAAGGATGATATTGATAATAAAATGAAAGAAATTGGTTTTAAAGAAGTTTCTTCACAATCTTTTTTTATGACGAAAGTCTGGTCTGCGGTAAAATAAAAAAAATTATTTTTAATAATGAAATCATGGCCTAATAATACCCAGAGAATTGTAAAGGACTTAAACGAGATTCTCAAAATTGATCATAATAACTGGCACAAACTGAAAAGCAACAGGAACATTAGGGCTGCTGAATTAATTTCATCAGCATTATGTCAATTAATAATAGGCAATAATACAAAAGATTCTATTGCCTATTTAGAGGAAAGTATAAAATGGCTAAAGGGTATTAATGTTGATACACCTTGTCCAGATAGGAAATCACCTCTTTAAAGCTAATTGCACTCTATTACCTTTTGGACTCCATCTGACATCATCAAAACATTCATGAATTATATACAAACCTCTTCCATTAATTGAATCAATTCTTTTGGGTAAGTGGAAGATTCTTTTCTTTTGCTCTAAACCCTTTCCTTGATCTTGAATTTGCCATACACACCAATTTGGAGTAATTATTCTTTTAACTTTTATACTTTTATGAGGGTCAAGATTATTTCCATGTTTAACGGCATTAACAAGTGCTTCATGTAAACCTAATTTTACTATGTAAAAATTTCTCCTTTTTTTTAATGGCTCTAATAATTGATCAACAAAATCTGTTAATTGAAGGGAAGACTGTAATTCAAATTTAGAAGTGCCCTGAATAAAGGACATAAAGAATCAAAGTTTTCTTAATAATAACTTATTATTGGATCAACAATCAAAGACAATTATCATGCCTTAAAGCAATTGAAGGATGTCTTAATATCGAATCCATAAGCCTCACCCCCCTTAATTGATTAACCAAAGGCATATGGCCATCTGGAGCATTTAAAGACCATGAAAAAGCAGAGGGATAACGAGTCCAAATTCCATCTTTTTTCCATCCAATTCTTGGCCACAATAGATCATACCGTTTTCCAACTGATTTTAATAGTTTAGCCTGTATTGAAAATCCAAATTTTCCTTGAGAATAAATTTTCCACAATCTGTCAATAGTTTCAAGATCTTTTCCAGACATGTTTTTGACTTCACTGTAAAAGACATAACCTCTTTTTTCTGCAACCTTACCTGCAAGTTTTCTTAGTATAGAGCTAGTTAATCTATCCGCTTCTTCAAATTTTTGTTCAAGTAAATTTAATTGCAATTTATCAAAATTAATTTCTCTTTCTGAATAAGTTAAGAACCAATTATTATAGATATCATTTTCAAAGAATTCTGGCTTATACATTTTCAATACTTGTAAAATCCAACCATGAGCCCAATCATCTCCATCTCTTTCGCTTTCTTTCAGAAAAGTATCGGCAACCTCAAATAAAGAATCAGCTGAAGATTCAATTTTCTTTATTAAACTTTTTCTCTTTCTTTGATTAGATTCAACAAAACTATTAACTAAATCAGTTATGTTTTCTATACTATTGTTTTTATCCTGCAAAGACATTTTAATAAGAAGACAAGTTTAATTAATTTATTTATATAATCCTATGAATTTCAAAAAGACCAATCTTATTGAATTTAGGAATTTAAAAGGTCTTCTTATTGATTTAAGAAGTCCAGATGAATATTATAAAGGACACATGCCTAATTCAATTAATATTCCTCTTTTTAATAATGATGAAAGGGCATTTATTGGTAAAAAATATAAAAATGCTGGAAGAGAGAAAGCTGTTTTTGAGGGATTAAAAATTGTTGAAAAGAAATTTGATCAATTAATTGGAGATATAGTTTCAGAAAATAAAAAATATATTAATAAAACTATATCACCAATAATGAGTTCTCAATTAAAATTTTATTGTGCAAGAGGAGGTATGCGATCTATAAGTGTAAGCTGGCTTTTAGAAAAAATTGGCTATAAATCTTTTAAATTAGAGGGGGGATATAAATCATACAGAAATTGGGTTTTAAATAGCTTTCAAGATGACAGAAACATTACTTTAATTGGAGGCAAAACAGGTACGGGTAAAACCAAAATTCTTAAAAATTTAATGAACCATAATTATCAAGTTATTGACCTCGAATATTTAGCAAATCACAGAGGCAGTTCATTTGGAGGTTTAGGAATGACTTGCCAACCATCAAATGAGCAATTTGAAAATTTATTAGCAGAAAAGTTATTAAAATTTTCCAAAATTAAAACTATTTATATTGAGGCAGAAAGCGCAAATATAGGTAGTTGCAGAATTCCTAATGAATTATTTAAGCAAATGAAAAATGCTAAAAGAATTGAAATTATTCAAAGTAAAAAAAATAGAATACACGAATTAATTAGTACTTATAGTGTCTTTCCAGGTAATGAATTAAAAAATGCAGTGATAAAAATAAGTAAAAGACTCGGTCCTCAAAGAACAAAAAAAGCAATTGAAGCTATAGGAAATAAAAATTGGGAAGATGTCTGCAATGCTGTTCTTGATTACTATGACAAGTGTTATGACTATGAATTAGCAAATAATGTAAAGGTTAGTATTATCGATATTCAAGATAAAAAAGATAAAGAAATTATTGAATTAATTACTAAAGAAGAAAACTAAAATAAAAATTACAAAGAAAATTTTTTTGTTATAGAATTGATAAATTGAATTATGAATTCTATGTCAAAAAATAAAGAAGCGACAATACAATTTTATGAAGGCGTCAGCGAGCCAGTTGTTCCTGAGATAAGATTAACAAGAGGAAAAGATGGATCAACAGGTCAAGCCTTTTTTATATTTGAAAAGCCTCAAGCACTATCTAAATTATCAAGTGGAGAAATAATAGGTATGAAGATGATTGATGAAGAAGGAGAATTAACCACAAAAGAAGTAAAAGCTAGGTTTGTTGATGGTAGCCCCACTTTTGTAGAGGCAGTTTATTCATGGAGAAATAAGGAAGATTTCGAGAGATTTATGCGTTTTGCAAATAGTTATGCTAAATCAAATGGTTTAGGATATTCTGAAAAGTAAATAGTTCACAACAAAATTGAATAGTTCTCTTTTTTTTAAATTACTAGTAACATCATTTATTTTTTTAATCTTTTGGAGTCTAAGAGACTTTTTTTTACTAATTATATGTTCTTTAGTTTTATCTAATATTATTTGTAATCTATGTAATCAGTTCAAAAGGTTGTTAAAGATACCTAGACCTTTTTCCCTTATATTAGTATTAATTTTTTTAACATTCATATTTCTCACTTCAGCAATTTTAATACTACCTCCATTTATAAAAGAGTTTAATGAAATTCTTTTTGATATCCCTAATGCATTTACAAGAATAAACTTATTAATAAATTCAAACTTAGATAAGGTAAACAAATTATTTTATGGAGAAGATTCTAAAAATATCTATGACGGTTTAAGTATTATTAATGAGTTTACAACCTTACCTGATGCGGCAAACATAGTTAAAGCCATTCAAGAAAGTTTTGTGAATTTAATAAATTTTGCTGGAAATCTAGGTTCTGGATTAATTAGGCTCATATTTGTCTTAGTTGTAAGTTTAATGATTTCAATTGAACCAAATTCCTATAAAGAAGTTGTCTTACTTATAACACCAAAACACTTAAGAAATAAATTCAGAAATATTTTAGAAAAGTCAAATATAGCTCTTTCTAATTGGTTATTTTCAATGGTTATAAGTTCGCTATCTGTTGGATTATTATCATTAATCGTCCTTTATATATTTGATGTTAAATATGCTATTTCTAATGCCATTATTGCAATGGTTTTGAATATCATTCCAAATATAGGTCCAGTTTTAAGCGCAGTATTTCCTATTTCAATAGCATTGATCGATAATTTATGGAAACCAGCTCTAGTTTTAGGCTCCTATATAATTATTCAAAATATAGAAAGCTACATAATTATGCCTTCAATAATGAAAAAAAAGACTAATCTTCTCCCAGGTTTGACACTTATATCGCAATTTGGATTTACTTTCATATTTGGTCCATTAGGATTAATACTCTCGCTTCCATTAGCAGTAGTAATTCAAGTAGTTATTAAAGAGATTTCTAATCAAGACTTTAAGGTGAAAAATTATTAATTTAAATTTTTTCTTAAATAAGGAAAACTTAAAATGATAAAGAAGCTAAGAGGATGTCTCAAGAAAGCATAATATAAGGAACTTATTGTTAAGTAATCAAAAATAATTTTAATTTCATTTGAAAGATCAAAAAATAAAAAAATTAGTAAAAAAAATAAAAAATTTCTTTTTTTCATATTGGAATTATTTACTATCCTCTATCAAAAAAGATGGAGCCAATAATATACTTGAATAACTGCCAACCACAATTCCAATAGCGAGAGCTATTGAGAACCAAAAAAGAGAATAAGATCCAAATAATATTAACGTAAGCAAAGGAATTAGAGTGGTTAAACTAGTAAATAAAGTTCTTCTTAAAGATTCATTAACAGATATCTCCAAACTTTCATTAAAATTATTATATTTTGAGGATCTGTTATTTTCTCTAATCCTATCAAAAATCACAACGGTATCATTTACTGAATATCCAGCAATTGTTAATAATGCTACGGCAAACAAGCTATTTACTTCAACAGATAAAATTATACCTAGCCATGAAAAACAACCAAAAACAATAAATAAATCATGAAATAAAGCTGCCAAAGCAAGTACAGAAAATTTCTTATCAAATCTTATGGAGAGATATAGTGAAATCGCTACTAATGAAATTGCTAGAGAACTTAATCCATTAACTAATAAATCTTTCCCTAACTTAGGTCCAATTGATCTAGAGTTTTTACTTCCAAAATCTAAAGGTCCAATAATTTTATTTATATTTTCAATTAGTTCTTCAGATTTATTTATTTTTATAAATGGGGTTCTTATTGAGATTAATTTATTATCGTTTTGTACTTGTAATCTTAAATTGTTAATAAGAGTTTTATCGCTTGAAATATCTCTAATCTTTTGTAATAAAATATCAGTTGTAATCTCTGAACAAGATTCATTACATATTCTTTCAATTCTAATTTCATTGCCCCCAACAAAATCCATACCTAAATTTATTGGTTTTTTAATAGGTTTATAAAAACTTGAAAACAAAATTCCACTTAAACTAAAAATAATAAGAAATAAGGAGAAGTACCATATTCCTTTTTTGATTTTTAATAACTTTATAAATTTAGAGCTCATAATTTCTTACCAGATAATTTGTTGTTAATTACATTTTTATCACTTACTAGATAAAGTTTTATTTGACGCATAGATTGATAACTTGTCAAAAACCTCAAGAATGTTTTAGAACAATTTAAAGAGGTATATAAACTTATAATTACTCCTATACCTAATGTGGCTGCAAATCCCTTAACAAAATTTGTTCCCACAATAAATAATATAAAGCAGCTTATCAAGGTAGTTATATGTCCATCAATTATTGATGAATTAGCCATTAAAAAACCATTATCTATAGATCTAATTAAAGTATTTCCATTCTTTAATTCATCTCTAATTCTCTCAAAAATTAATATATTTGCATCTACGGCCATACCAAGGCTCAAAATCAATCCTGCTATACCAGGTAAAGTAATTGTTACAGGTATTAGAGAATATAGAGCGAGATTAAATAAACCATAAATTAATAGTGAAACTACTGAAATAAATCCAAGAATTCTATAGTTAACTATCATAAAAAGACCTACAAATATTAATCCAAGTATTGCCGCATAAAAACTTTTAATTATATTTCTATTTCCAAGTAATGCTCCAATAGTGTTTGTTTCGATTATCTCTACTGGAAGTGGCAAAGATCCTCCTTTTAACTGCACTTCTAATTCTCGTGCTTCTTCAGCTGTGAAATTGCCACTTATAGTAGCAGATCCACCTGTAATTCCAGTTTTAGAAAACTGATTCCCAACACTTGCTTCGCTAATAGATTCACCATCTAAAACTATTGATAATAAACGATCACTTCCAGCAATTGATTTAGTTAATTCAGCGAACTTATCTCCACCTTCACTGTTGAAAGATAATAAAACCTCCCAATTATTGTTTGACTGTTCTTGTCTTCTTCCTGCGCTAATTAAGTCTTTGCCAGTCAAATCTGTAGACTTAAATAAATTTGCAATTTGCTTATTGATATATTTTCTCTGGTCCACTAATTTTGAATAAAAATCAACTTTATCTGATTCATAACCTGTGACATCTTGTATATTTATTAAAGCACTTTTCAGCTTTTGAAAATTGTTTTCATCATATTTTCTACTATTAAAGTCATTAAATAATACTATTAAATTATTAATCTTAAGTCTTTGTGCTTGAAAAGTCTTTAACTCTGTAAAGGTATCAGGAGTTTGAGTTCTAAATTCTAATAAAGCAGTTTTTCCAATAACTCTTGATGCAGATAATGGATCTTGTTCCCCAGGTAGTTCAAGTATTAATTGATTATTACCAAGAGTTTGAAGATTAGATTCTGATACACCTAAGTTGTTGACTCTCCTATCTAAGACTGCTTTAACAGAATCAAGTTCATCCTTCGTAACTACCCCTTTATCTTTAATTAATTGAAGTGTCAATTGTGACCCCCCCCTTAGATCCAAACCTAATTGAAAGGGATAATTAATTAATAAATAAATTGAAAAAGCTATCAAAAAAATAATAAAAAAAAGCCATCCTTGCCTTCTTTTCATATTTTAAATACTCCCCTTTACAAGACCTTCAACTTTTTCAACAATTTGATGAGGTTGAATAATTGTTAGATTTTCTAAATTACCATTATAAGGAGTTGGGATATCCTGACTAGATAAACGTATTGGTCTAGCATCTAAATCATCAAAGCAGTGCTCTGTAATTAAAGCTATTAGCTCAGCACCTATGCCTCCAGTTTTCATGCACTCCTCAACAATTAAAACTTTATTTGTTTTCTTAATAGATTTGGATATTGTTTTCATATCAAAAGGTTTTAAACTTATAAGATCAATTAATTCAACATCAATATTATTTTTTTCTAATTGCTCGATAGCTTTTAAACAATGATGACGCATTCTAGAGTAAGTAAGAATTGTAATATCTTTACCTTCTTTTACTAAATCTGCTTGATCAAGTGCGCATACGTAATCCTCAGAAGGAAGCTCCTCAGATAAGTTATATAAAAGTACATGTTCAAAAAACAAGACTGGGTTATCGTCTCTTATAGCTGCCTTCATTAATCCTTTGGCATTAGTTGGAGTACTACAAGCTACTATTTTTATACCAGGAACAGCATGAAAATAGGCTTCTAATCTTTGGCTATGTTCTGCTCCAAGTTGTCTCCCAACTCCTCCTGGACCTCTAACTACAGCTGGTATCTTATAGTTTCCACCACTTGTGTATCGGAGCATCCCCATGTTGTTTGAAATCTGATTAAACGCGAGAAGTAAAAAACCCATATTCATTCCTTCAACAATTGGTCTTAGACCCGTCATGGCTGCACCTACGGCCATTCCAGTAAAGCTATTTTCAGCGATAGGAGTATCAAGAACTCTTAATTCTCCATATTTTTCATAAAGATCTTTTGTCACTTTATATGAACCACCATAATGACCAACGTCTTCACCCATAATACAAACATGAATATCTCTAGCCATTTCTTCGTCAATTGCTTCTTTTAAAGCATTAAATAATAAAGTCGTTGCCACAATAATAAAACACATAAAATCATCCTATATATAAATCTATACCATTAAGGTGGAATTATCCTCCTTCTGCAAAGGTTATAAGTAGTAATATTGATAAAATCATCCCAGGCGATAGTAGAAGAATTAACAATCCTAGGTCATGTAAAGACATCTAAATAAGTTTATATATAGATAATATTATTCAACTTTTACTTAATTTTTAAGAAAAAACTTCGAATAAATACAATAAATAAACCAAAACCAATAAATGCGAAAGAAAATGTTGCTAAAAATGATAATCCAACTATCAAAGTATTTAAGCTTGTAGATATACTTTGAACCATTTCAGAATCATTAGAAGGTCTATGTGTTGCAAAATAAATAGCTATATTTTTACTTATTAAATAAAAAATTATAAAAAGAGAAAAACTTGTTATTGATCCAATTAAAAAATTAAGTGGACCCTTCGCAGGATAATTCTTAATATCATTCTCACTTGTTTTTGATGAATCAATCTGACTTAATTCTTTTTTATTCATAACTAGATAATTTCAATACCTTTACTCTGAAATTGACATACCCAAACATCAAAATCAAACTTTTTAAATATTTCAATATTCTTCTTATATATTTTATTTGCCATATTAAAGTCTTCAAATATTGCATAGCAACTAGGTCCAGATCCACTCATAGAGAAACAAAGAGAATTCTCTAAGTTAGATAAAATATTAAGCCCATCATTAACTGACTTAAATTCATATTTAACTATCTTCTGCAGATCATTTCTAATCTTTATTTTTCTTTGAAAAATATCATTATTTATAAATCCTAAATTTTTTAATGTATCTCTTTTCTTTTCGATATTTATATTTGATAGATCAATGAATCTAGAATATTTTTCATAATATTTCTTATAAACATATGCAGTTGATATAGAGATATTTGAATCTTTTATTAAAAGTAATCCATAAGGATTAGTAAAATTATATTTTTTTAAAATTTCTCCTCTTCCAAAACAAAATTGGCTTCCACCTTTTATACAAAATGGGACATCAGATCCTAATCTACTTGCTAATTGATGCAATATTTTTGAATTTAAATTTAAATTCCATAATTTGTTTAGACCTATTAAAGTTGCGGCAGCATCGCTAGAGCCACCTGCTAATCCAGCGCCTATGGGAATATTCTTTCTTAAGAATATATTTGCTCCTAATTCTTTTTTACCTGAATAATCTTTTATAAGTTTAGCTGCTTTTATTATTAAATTTTCATCACCATTATCTAGATTTGCAGAATCTGTTTTTAAATTTAATTTTCCATCATTATTAATTTTAATTTCTAATTGATCTGAAAGATTAATACTTTGCATTACCATTGCTAGCTCATGGAAACCATCTTCTCTTTTTCCTATTATCTCTAAATGAAGATTTATCTTTGCTGGAGCATTAATGATTATTTTTTTGTTTTTTAAATCTGACATTAATTTATTATTTCAATTATTTATATTAATACAAAGCTTTGCGATATCTATCCACTGTTCGATTGACAAATCCTGAGGTCTTAAATCAAAACTTATTCCACTATCAATTTCTACCCTTTCAATATCCTCTTTGCTTAATATTGACGTTATTGTATTTTTTATTTTTTTTCTTCTAGCACTAAATGTCACTTTTAAAAGATTATCAATACATTTTTCTAACTTAAAATCTAATCTTAAATTTGACGGTAAAGGTTTAAATACTACTAAAGATGAATATACTTTTGGCTCAGGATAAAAGGCAGAGGGAGAGACATCACATATTTTTTCTACTCTGGAAATAAGCTTAATTCTTGTACTGATTGCTCCATTATTACTATCTCCTTCATTTGCTATTATTCTATCTACTATATCTTTTTGCATTAAAAAAATTATATTTTTTATATTACTTTTTCTTTCTTCTCCTAGCACTCCCAAAAACTTTTCTAAGATAGGGCTGCTTATGTTGTAAGGTATATTTGCTACTACTTTAGTGAACTCATATTTAGGGTTTTCAAAATTAATTTTAAGTATATCTCCTTGTTCTAATGAAAATTTTTCATTAACAGAAAATTTTGTAGTCAAAAATTCAATCAAATCCTTATCTAACTCCACTGCGTGCAATCCTCTTATTTTAGAATCTAATAATCTTGATGTTAAAGCGCCTCTCCCTGGACCAATCTCTAAAACAAAGTCATCTTCATTCAAATTAGCAGTCTGTCTTATTTTTTCCAGAATTTTTTCATTTATTAACCAATGTTGACCAAATCTCTTTTTTGTAAATCTTTTTTTTAAATTCATAAAAAATATAAATAGAATATTAAATAATCACTATTTAAATTATATCAACTTTAATTATGAGCCTTTCAAAAAATAATTTAGATAAATTAAAATCTATTCAAAAAAAAGAATCATTTAAAAATAAAATTTCGCTTCAAAATTTGGATCCCTCCAAAACAAATCAAACCAGCTCATCAAATAATGATAAACCAGAAGAGCTTTTTTATTCAATTATTGATAATTCATCCTCCCTTGAAGAGACTACGTTTGTTAGCCCCAAATTGAAACAGGCAGAAGATAACTTATTTAAATCAAAGATTACTAAATATAACTCTAATAACGTTTCTAGCTCAGCTAAATCTAATAACAAATTATCAGAAGAAGAGCTTTTATACGATGAATTCAATTACCTATTAGAAGAATAAAATATAATTTGAATTAATTGATTTATGATCCAAACAAATAGATTAACGATAAATGCCATAGGTAAAATAAGAAAGCCTTGGATAAAAGAAGGAATTAATCAGTACAGAAAACGAATGCCTGATCTCATAATTAGAGAATTTAAACATTTTAAAATAAATAATTATAAAGAAAACCGAGATAAAAATATAATCATAAGTCTTGGAGAAGAAGGTAAGTCGTTTAACTCAAAAGAATTTTCCTCTTTACTTTTAAATTTCAATAATCAAAAAATCACTTTTTTTATTGGAGATTCTGACGGCTTGTCCTCTCAATTTAAATATAATTCAGACCTTTTACTTAGCCTCTCCCCATTAACTTTCCCCCACGAACTAGCACGATTAGTTTTAATTGAGCAAATTTATCGTGCTGTTTCGATTGCGAAAAATTCACCT
>CACOIV010000015.1 GCA_902627335.1 uncultured Prochlorococcus sp. | reverse complement strand
CTGGATCATTTGAATTACCTATAGCTGCGAATGCTTTATCTCGAAAGGATAAATTTGATGTAATTATTGCTCTTGGAGCTGTAATTAAAGGAGAAACATCACATTATGACGTTGTAGTTAATGAAGCTAGCAAAGGGATATCTAAAATTTCTCACGAAAATAATATTCCTATTATTTTTGGAGTATTAACTACAGATACCATGCAGCAAGCACTTGAACGTGCAGGTATAAAAAATAATTTAGGGTGGAACTATGCTTTACAAGCTATTGAGATGGGAGAACTTATGAAAAATTTGAAGGAAAATTAAAACAATTTTTTTATTTTTCCCAACTGTAAGATAAGATAATGAATACGCGGATGTAGCTCAGTGGTAGAGCATCTCCTTGCCAAGGAGAATGTCGAGAGTTCGAATCTCTTCATCCGCTTAATGAATTAATATTAACCTTTTTCTAAAAACATTTATAAAGTTTCTAGTTATAAGATTTCTGTTCTAATCGCAAACTTTTTATGAATAAACTGGTATCAGAGGAGGATTTAAAAGACTTATTTACAAAGGATTATGGAGATAAACCTCCAACTAAAAAAAAATGGTCTAATTATTACGAAGACGATGTTGTTTTTATTGATCCAACTCAAGAAAAAAGTGGCTTGATCGCTTACATCGAAGCACAAGAAAAGTTAATAAAGCGTTGTGATGATGTATTTTTAGAAACTCATGCGATTGCTATAAATGGAGATGTTGCTTTTGTTGAATGGACATTAGGATTGAAGATAATGAAAAAAGAATTTATTTATCCTGGTACAACTAAATTAGTTTTTGGCAAAACTGGAAAGATTAAAGAACATAGAGATTATTTTGATTTCTGTGGACCAACATTTGGTCCAGTACCAGTTTTAGGGACATTCATAAGATGGTTATATAGCCTATTCGTTAATTAGATTTAAAAAAATATTTTGAGAAGGTTTATAAATAATCACAAAATTCAAATTTTTAAATTTTTAATTGTAGGGGTTTTTTCAAGCATTTTAAATTTTTTAGTATATAAATTAATCTATATTTTCACATCGAATATAAACCTATCCTCTGTTTTTGGATATTGTATTGGCCTTCTAAATTCATTTTTATTTTCTAAAAAATGGGTGTTCTCAAATAACAGATGCATTAGGTTAGATAAAGCATTTATTACATTTGCGTTAATTTATGCTCTTGGTGGACTTGAAATGGCAATCACTATAAATGTTATATATAAGTTGAGTGCGAATCATATTATGGCTTGGTTATGTGGCGCCTGTCTTGCCGCAATAAATAACTTCTTATTTTCAAAATACTTAATTTTTAAGAATTAAAATTACTGAGTTTAATAAGAAGTTTTTGCGAATTTACTTCTTCAAAATCAAGTTGAGTATAAAAATCTTTTTTATTTGTTGTCATTAGATATATTTTCTTAGTTTTTCTAATACTTTTAGATTCTAAAAGAGAATTCACTATGATTTTGCCATAACCTTTTCCTTGGTAATTTTGATCAATAACAATATCCCAAAGAACACTTCTAAAAATCCCATCACTTAGTGCCCTTCCAAACCCTACAATTTTTTTATCAATCCAAAGACTTATAATTACATCACTTTTGGATAAGCAATTTCTTAATTCTGGTATTGATCTGTTTTGAGCCCATTGTGCATTCTGATTGAATAAATTTTGTAATTTTGTTAAACCTTTGCAAGGTCGCAAATATGGACCTAACCCTAGTAATCTAAAACCAGGAGCTCCTTTGATATGTTTTAGCAATATTAATTTGTTCGTTTGCATAGGAAAGATTAAATACTATTTTAAAATCTTTAAAAATAATATTTAATCTTATCAAAATAATATTAAACGAATGCATTTTCGCGAAATAATTTATATTGTTCCAAGTAGTTGCTATCTAAATTATAATGTAATTCATAATAAGGATTTTAAGGAAAAAAATTATGCTAAAGCTTTTGTTGGGAGACCCAAACACACGAAAGTTAAAGCGCTACCAGCCTTTAGTAGAGGAAATTAATCTTTTAGAAGATGAAGTATCTAAACTCAGTGGTGATAATTTAAGAGAAGAGACTAGCAATCTTAAGCAGATAATTCAGGCTGAATCTAATTTACAAAAACAAAATGAATTAATAGGAGAAGTTCTTCCAAAAGCTTTTGCAATTGTAAGAGAGGCAAGCAAAAGAGTTTTAGGTATGCGTCATTTTGATGTCCAATTGATAGGTGGAATGGTATTACATGAGTGTCAAATAGCTGAAATGAAGACAGGCGAAGGCAAGACTCTAGTAGCTACTTTGCCTTGCTATTTGAATGCATTGTCTGGAAGAGGAGTGCACGTTGTTACTGTTAATGATTACCTCGCTAGAAGAGATGCAGAATGGATGGGTCAGGTACATAAATTTTTGGGACTTAGTGTCGGGTTGATTCAGCAAGATATGACACCTTCACAAAGGAAGAAAAATTATGCATGTGATATAACTTATGCAACTAATTCTGAACTTGGATTTGATTATCTAAGAGATAATATGGCAACAGATATTGATGAAGTAGTTCAACGAGAATTTAATTATTGTGTTATTGATGAGGTTGATTCAATCCTGATTGATGAGGCTAGAACCCCATTGATAATCTCAGGTCAGATAGAAAGACCCCAAGAGAAATATCAAAAAGCGGCTGAGCTTTCTTTATCTTTAATGAGAGCGCAAGAGATGAGTAAAGATGGAATTGATCCAGAAGGAGATTATGAAGTTGATGAAAAACAAAGAAGTTGCATCTTGACAGATCAAGGTTTTGCAAAATGTGAGGATTATCTGAAGGTTGCTGATTTATATGATCCACAAGATCCATGGGCGCATTATGTAACTAATGCATTAAAAGCCAAAGAATTATTTATAAAAGATGTGAACTATATTATTAAAAATAATGAGGCTGTTATTGTTGATGAATTTACTGGTCGCGTTATGCCTGGCAGGAGGTGGAGTGATGGCCAACACCAAGCGATAGAAGCAAAAGAGAACTTGACAATTCAGCCAGAAACACAAACATTGGCTTCTATTACATATCAAAATTTTTTCCTCCTTTATCCAGGACTAGCTGGCATGACTGGAACTGCAAAGACAGAGGAAGTTGAATTTGAAAAGACATATAAATTACAATCCACAGTTGTACCAACAAATATGTCAAGGCAAAGACAGGATTGGGCTGATCAAGTTTTTAAAACCGAGATTGGAAAGTGGAGAGCTGTAGCCAATGAAACTGCTGATATTCATAAAGAGGGTAGACCTGTTTTAGTCGGTACAACAAGTGTTGAAAAAAGCGAATTATTAAGTTCTTTGCTTCATGAACAGCAGATACCTCATAATTTACTAAATGCAAAGCCAGAGAATGTAGAGAGAGAAGCTGAAATAGTTGCTCAAGCAGGAAGATCAGGGGCAGTTACTATCGCGACAAACATGGCAGGAAGAGGCACTGATATTATTCTTGGTGGTAATAGTGATTATATGGCCAGATTAAAGTTAAAAGAGACCTTAATGCCTTTACTTGTTAAACCTGATAATGAACACAAACCTCCTATTCCAAAACAAAGACCTTCGAAATCAAAAGGAGGGTTTTCTAAATCTTTGCAGAAAAATAAAGAAACTATAAATAATCAACTTAATAGTGTTAATAGTCTTTTCCCATGCAAATTAGGTGAAGATACAGAACACAAATTATCAGCTATATCTAAACAGCTTGTAGAGGCTTGGGGCGATAGGCAATTAAGCAGTATCGATTTAGATGATCGCATAGCTACTGCTGCAGAGAAAGCACCAACAGATGATAAGCAGATAAGCTCGCTTAGAGAGGTTTTGTCTTTGGTGAAAAGTGAATATGAACAAGTGCTCATCCAAGAAGAAGAAAACGTAAGGAAAGCTGGGGGGTTACATGTAATTGGAACTGAGAGGCATGAGTCTCGTAGAGTAGATAATCAATTAAGAGGAAGAGCTGGAAGGCAGGGTGATTTGGGAAGCACTAGATTTTTCTTGTCATTAGAAGATAATTTACTGAGAATTTTTGGAGGAGAAAGAGTAGCAAATTTAATGAATGCTTTTAGGGTTGATGAAGATATGCCTATTGAATCGGGCATGTTGACCAGATCTTTAGAAAGTGCTCAAAAGAAAGTTGAGACTTATTATTACGATATTAGAAAGCAGGTCTTTGAATATGATGAGGTTATGAATAATCAAAGAAAAGCTGTTTATACAGAGAGATTAAGAGTTTTAAAAGGGATAGATTTAAAAAAACAGGTTTTAGGATATGGCGAAGTTACGATGGAGGAGATAGTAGAGGCTTATGTGAATCAGGATTTGCCACCTGAAGAATGGGATTTAGAACAATTGGTTTCAAAGGTAAAAGAGTTTGTTTATTTATTAAATGACCTTAAAGAGGAAGATATTTTTTCACTTTCTGTTCAAGAATTAAAGAGTTATTTACAAGAGCAACTTAGAGCGGCATATGACCTAAAAGAATCTCAGATAGAAAATTATCGTCCTGGATTGATGAGAGAGGCTGAGAGATTTTTTATATTACAGCAAATAGATAATTTATGGAGAGAGCATCTTCAAGCCATGGATTCATTACGAGAATCGGTTGGTTTAAGAGGATATGGACAAAAAGACCCACTTATCGAATACAAAAATGAGGGATATGATATGTTTCTTGAAATGATGACGAATATGAGGAGAAATGTTATTTATTCAATGTTTATGTTTCAACCAAAGATTGAGAAGGAAGACGAAAGCTAATTTAATTTTTATCATCTCCTAGAAATTCAATTATTTCTTTATCTTTTATGTTTTGGGCATCACCTAACTTTGAAGTATCAAAAATCTCATTATTGATTAGACTTTGTATGGTTTTCTGTAATCTATTTATTTGATTTTCTAGTTGGTCAATCCTATCCATAAGATTTCTTATTACATTAGCTTCTGCATCTGGTAAAGCTGAATGTGCGAGAGGATTTATCTTTACTCCGCTTTGATGAACTACTCTCCCGGGAACGCCAACAACAGTACTATTTCCTTTGACACTGCGAACGACAACTGAACCAGCTCCAATCCTTGTATTAGCTCCAACAGTAATTGAGCCAAGAACTTTAGCTCCAGCACCAACTACAACATTTTCTTCCAGAGTGGGATGCCTTTTGCCATGACTTTTCCCGGTTCCTCCTAAGGTGACCCCCTGATACAATAAGCAATTATTTCCAATTTCTGCTGTTTCTCCTATCACAACTCCCATCCCATGGTCAATGAAAACTTTCTTGCCTATCTTTGCGCCAGGGTGAATCTCAATTCCAGTTAGAGATCTATTAATTTGACTTAGTATTCTAGGAACTAACGGAAATTTTAATTTCCATAATTTGTGTGTAAATCTATGCATAAATATTGCTTGAAAACCTGGATAACATAAGAAGATCTCAAGAATTCCTTTGGCGGCAGGATCTCTTTCTCTAATGATTGCGATATCTGATTTAATTATTTTAAACATACCTTGTTAATTTGAAATTCCTATTTCTTTTTTTAGTTGATTAATAGTTTCTTTGCTCAAATAGTTTGCTGCACAATGAATATAGGGTATTCTCATCATTTGCGAACGATTTTTTGTCAGAGTACCTTCAACGACTGACAAACTAGGTCCATCACATAAAACATGATTGGCTGCCCGTAAAAGAGCTAATAGTCTACTACTATTTTCTGGATTGGCTGTCATAAGAAGTATGTCATTACCTCTTATGCTATGCAGTATAACTTCAGCTGCCCTCAAAAGTCCTGGGCTTATGCTTACAATTCCAACGCAGCTCCCGGGTTTTAATTCTTTAAGCATCTTCAATTCTTGTTGGAAATCACTTAAATCGACCGCTATTGCTCTTACTCCGTATTTTTTCGCTAATTTCTCTAATGGCTGTAAAAAATACCGACTTGTTACAAGAGTACCTTTGTTTGAATTGCATAACACTTTTTCGAGTTCTTCCATCGGCACAACTTCAACAGGGACGTTAATTCTAGGTGATAAATCTTCAGCTATTAACATTGATGCACCAATATCTTCTCGCGGAGTGCTAACTAAGACTCTTGCTCCGCATTTAATTCTCCAATCAACTTCTTTGGTTAGTAAATCTCTCGCATCTTGAAGTGAGCATCCTATTTGAATAAGTTGATCGATCGCTTTTTTAGCCTCTTGATGAGGATCGCTTATGATTTTTCTTGAATGAATTGATTCTTTTACTTCCTTTTTTTTAAGTTGATCTCTGACATATATTCCTGAACCAGCTATCGCTTCTACAACTCCATCAGTCTCTAATTGTCTATACACTTTGCTAATGGTATTGCGATGCAAGCCTGTTTGCATTGCAAGTTGCCTGGTACTTGGAAGCCTGTGGCCTGGAGGGTAGTGCCTTGAGGCAATAGCAAAACAAATTTGATTATATAGCTGAGTAGAAGCTGAAATATCGCTTTCTTGCTGAATATGGAATCTCACGCTCAATTGAAACCTTATTTACGTTAGCTTAAGTGACAGTTTAACATTCGGCATAACTGTTAGAATGCTTTTTTAAAATTTTTTAAAAATTATTTTAAGAGTCTTCTTTTTTTATAAGTGGAGATTTTCTTGGACTTAAGAACATAATCATATTTCTACCTTCCCGTTTGGGAGATTGTTGAACTTCCGATTGTTCTTCAAGGTCATTAGCCATCTTCAACAGCAAAGTTTCTGCTAAATTTGAGTGCTGTATCTCTCTTCCTCTAAAAATAACAGTGCACTTCACTTTATCTCCTGCCTTTAAGAATCTTAATGCTTGTCCAATCCTTACATCATAATCATGCTTATCAATTTTATATCTCATTTTTACTTCTTTAACTTCTGTTTGATGTGATTTCTTTCTAGCTTCTTTTGCTTTTTTTTCTTGTTCAAATTTATATTTACCATAATCCATAATTCTGCACACAGGAGGATTAGCTTTCTCGCTTACAAGAACTAAGTCTAATTCTCTTTGGGCGGCAATTTCGAGAGCCTTTAATCTGTCTATAACTCCTAATTGTTGTCCGTCTGAATCAACTACTCGTAATTGAGGATAACTAATTCTCTCATTAATGTTAGGAAGCTCTCTTACGGGAGCGCGGCGATCAAAGCGTGGACGTGGGGGCATTCAGTTGGATTGGAAAATGTGTAAAGAATAAATTTACTTTTTAATTTAAGTCAGCTAATTGAGGACTCTATTTTAATTATTGCATCTTTTAGAGGGTTTTTGTTATCAAGCCAAAAAGGATTGTTTTTATTACGAAACCATGTTCTTTGTCTTTTTGCAAAATTCATTGTTTTGTTAACTGTGATTTTAATAGCTTCACTAATACTATATTTATTTTTAATAATTAAATGCGCTTCTTCATAACCTATGGTTTTTAGTAAAGGTATATTTCTTCCATATTTACTCATAATATGCTTTGTTTCTTCAATCAGTCCATTATTAAACATGAATTGAGCTCTCCTTTCAATTCTTTGATGAAGGTCTTCTCTGTCAAGACCTAGTTCTATTACATTCCAAGGTGGGGGATTTATAGCTTGTTGTAAAGACATTGGTTTGCCTGTGGAATAAAAGACTTCTAAAGCTCTTATTGTTCTTGTTTTATCTTCGGAATTAATTTTTTTTGATGTTATGGGATCACATGCTTTTAGTAGTTGCCAGCAATATTCTTGGCCTAACAGTGATAATTGTTTTCTTAGGAATTCTTGAGGAGGCACATTCGGGGTTATGAAGCCCTTAGTAATTGAATTCATATATAAGCCACTACCTCCCACCAAAAAAGGAGATTTATTTTGCCTAATCTCATTATTTATTGATCGAGTAGCAATTTCTTGGAATTCCTTAACATTTATTGGTTTATTTGGATTCTCTATATCAATCAATAAATGTTTTATTTGTTTCTGCTGTTCCTTTGTGGGTTTTGCTGTTCCGATATCCATGCCTCTATAAATTTGTCTAGAGTCAATATTATGGATGTTGATTTGAAAATGTTGCGCTATTTTAATCGCTAATTCAGTTTTGCCGCTAGCAGTAGGCCCTATTAATACTATTACTAATGGCTCAGATGAAAACATAATCAGGTTTGTTTAAAAAGTTTCGATTATATTAAGTAAGTAATAAAATTATTCATTGTTTTCAAGCCTTTCATAAGCACTAATGGTAAGTTTAAGTCGAAACCTTTTTAAAGATAAATTTAGAATGGTTAAATTTAGTTTTTTTTTATTTTAAATGAGTGAGGAATCAAGTCTTAATAAAGTTTCGAACGAATACGGGGCTGAGCAGATTCAAGTTCTTGAGGGCCTTGAACCTGTCCGTAAAAGACCAGGGATGTATATTGGATCAACTGGTCCAAGAGGGCTTCATCATTTAGTATATGAGGTTGTTGATAATTCGGTAGATGAAGCTCTAGCAGGACATTGTGATCATATTGAAATAATTTTAAAAGCCGATGGTTCAGCGCTGATTTCTGATAATGGAAGAGGGATTCCTACAGATATTCATCCTAGAACCGGTAAAAGTGCTCTAGAAACAGTAATGACAGTCTTACATGCTGGTGGTAAATTCGGTAGTGGCGGTTATAAGGTTTCAGGGGGATTGCATGGAGTCGGAATATCTGTAGTTAATGCATTAAGCGAATGGGTTGAAGTTACAGTTTATAGAGATGGGAAAGAATTTAATCAAAGATTTGAAAAAGGGATATCAAGTGGAGATTTATTATCAAAAAAACAAATTTCTCCATTAAAAAAGACAGGTACAACAATAAGTTTTAAACCAGATACGCAAATTTTTACTGGGGGTATTGAATTTGAATACTCTATTCTTTCATCAAGATTAAGAGAGCTAGCATATCTTAATGGTGGTGTAAAAATTATTTTTAGGGATGAAAGACATAAATTAAAAGATGATTCTTTTAAAGAAGAAATTTATTTCTATCAAGGCGGTATTAAAGAGTATGTTGAATATATGAATTCCGAGAAAGAATCAATTCATCCAGAAATTATATACGTAGATTCTCAAAAAGATAATGTTTATGTAGAGGCAGCTCTCCAGTGGTGCTCTGATGTTTATTCTGATAATATTTTAGGATTTGCAAATAACATTAGAACAATTGATGGAGGTACTCATATTGAGGGACTAAAAACAGTATTAACTAGAACTTTTAATAATTTTGCAAAAAAAAGGTCTAAGAGGAAAGATGGGGATAAAAATTTAGCAGGAGAAAATATTAGAGAAGGATTAACAGTCGTATTATCTGTCAAAGTACCTGATCCGGAATTTGAAGGGCAGACTAAAACTAAGTTAGGAAATACTGAAGTTAGAGGAATAGTTGATTCTCTTATAGGAGAATCACTCTCAAAATATATGGAATTTAATCCATCAGTACTTGATTTAATTCTTGAAAAAGCAATCCAATCTTTCAATGCTGCTGAAGCTGCAAGAAGAGCAAGAGAATTAGTTAGAAGAAAAAGTGTTCTTGAGAGTTCAACTTTACCTGGTAAATTAGCTGATTGCAGCTCTAGGGATCCATCAGAATCTGAGATATATATAGTTGAGGGAGATTCTGCGGGTGGTTCAGCAAAGCAAGGAAGAGATCGTAAATTCCAAGCAATTTTGCCGCTTAGAGGAAAAATTTTAAATATTGAAAAAACTGATGATTCAAAAATATATAAAAATACTGAAATCCAAGCTTTAATTACAGCTCTTGGCTTAGGTATTAAAGGCGAGGAGTTTGATATTGGTTCTCTGAGATATCACAGAGTAGTAATCATGACAGATGCTGATGTCGATGGTGCACATATAAGAACCTTACTTTTAACTTTCTTTTATAGATATCAAAAAGAACTTGTAGAAAAAGGACATATTTACATTGCATGCCCTCCTTTGTATAAACTTGAAAGAGGTAAAGCACATAAATATTGTTACAACGAAGCCGAACTAAAAGAAGCAATCGCTGAATATGGAGAAAGGGCTAATTATAATATTCAACGATTTAAGGGATTAGGTGAAATGATGCCAAAGCAATTATGGGATACGACAATGAATCCTAAAACAAGGATGATGAAAAGAGTTGAAATTGAAGATGCTTTAGAGGCTGATAGGATATTTAATATTCTTATGGGAGATAAAGTGGCTCCAAGAAGAGAATTTATAGAAACTCACAGTGTCGATTTGGATTTAGCAACTTTAGATATATGATCAATCACTATATAAAAAATATTTGTCTTATAGTATTCGCTCTAGCATGTCCTATCTCTCTACCTGCAGGAGGCATACAACGATCTATTAATATTAATTTAAATGATAAATCTAATGAAATTATAATTAATTCCAATAAATATATGTATTTTTATCCTGAAAAAAATTCAAAAAAACTTTCTTCTTTAAGTATTGGTTCATCTGCTTCAATATTGAGATATTGGATTGATTCTGATGATGAGAGATGGATTAGAGTAGAACTTTCAAAAAGTATTTTTGATAATCTTGATCAGCCATTGAAAGGTTGGATGAAAATTTAGAAATAATAAAATTTAATACTTACAAATAAAATCTAAAGATGAATTGTGAAGTAAAAATTATAATAAATCTTATATTCTAATGATAATTTTTAGAAAATTTATACTCTAATTTGACTGAATTAATTTATAAATTTATTAAAGTTATTAAGGGTTCACCTTAAATGATATTTTAAACTAATTGAATTATATAGCTACCTTTTAAAACTGAATAATATTAATATTTATGTCTAAATATGAAAATGAAAAATTCTCAGTAATAAATATAATAATAGTGTTATGCAGATGCCTTAGTAAGGACTTTTCTTATGAATGAAGATGTTGAAATTCATAATAGTTATGCTCCTTCATCTACTGAATTAACATCTAGTGAGAAAATTGCTGCACAGCTTAAAGAACTTTTGATAGCAGGCAATTATGACACTGCAAAATTGATCTTGGAGCCCTCTCAGCCAGTTGATATCGCTGAAGCAATAGGTAGCTTACCTCAAATATTACAAGCACTTGCTTTCCGTCTCTTGAAAAAGAATGAAGCAATCGAAGTTTATGAGTATTTAGATCCAATTGTTCAGCAAACTTTGCTGGACAGACTTCGTTCAGGAGAAGTTTTGGAAATAGTTGAAAAAATGTCACCAGATGATAGGGTTCAGTTATTTGATGAGTTGCCAGCAAAAGTTGTAAGAAAATTTTTATCTGCATTAAGTCCGGGAGAAAGGAAAGTTACTGCTGAATTATTAGGATATAAGCCAGAAACTGCTGGAAGGTTAATGACTACAGAGTTTATTGATCTTAAAGAAATGCAAACTGCTGAAGAGGCTTTATCGCTTGTGAGAAAACGAGCTCCTTTTACTGAAACTATATATAGCTTGTATGTAACTGATAGAGAGAGGCATTTAACAGGGATTTTGTCTTTAAGGGATTTAGTGACAGCTGAGCCATCAAAGCAAATTGGTGAGGTCATGACTAGAGATGTTGTGAATACTACAACTGATACAAATCAAGAAGAAGTTGCAAGAGCAATCCAAAGATATGATTTCTTGGCTTTACCCGTGGTTGACAAGGAGAATAGGCTTGTGGGAATTGTTACTGTTGATGATTTGATCGATGTCATCGAACAGGAGGCTACAAGGGATATATACGCTGCTGGAGCGGTACAGGCTGGAGATGAAGATGACTATTTTCAAAGTAGTTTATTTACAATTGCTAGGAGAAGAATTGTATGGCTATTAATACTTGTATTAGCTAATAGTATCACTACAAAAGTGATTGCAATGAATGATCAAATACTTAGTCAGGTAGTGATACTAGCAGCATTTATACCTCTATTGATTGGTACGGGAGGTAATGTTGGTGCTCAAAGTTCAACCGTTGTGATAAGAGGTCTTAGTACTCAAAAAATAAAATCTTTAGGAGCCCTAAAGGCAATATTGAAAGAAGCATTCACGGGAGCCTTATTAGGTGTTTTGATGTTATTTGTTGTAATACCATTTGCATGGTGGCAAGGTGATGGACCTTTAATTGGCTTTGCAGTTGGCATAAGCTTAATTTCAATTACTACTCTTGCTGCAACTGCTGGAGCCCTTTTGCCTTTGATGTTTGACAAGATGGGTTTGGATCCAGCTTTGATGTCATCCCCTTTCATTACTACAGTTACAGATATTGCTGGTGTCTTTATTTATTTAAATACAGCAACCTGGCTTCTTGCTAATTCTAATTTATGAATTAGTAAGTAAATATACTCAAAAATGTAATATTGTGGATTTTTAGGTTTAACTTTACAATTCTTAATGGTATTGTTTACAAAAGTATTTTTAACTTATGTCTGCTGAAACATTGATTGATAATAAATTAACTTCAATTACCAGTTTTAAAACAGGTAATGAAGTTGATTTAGTAAGATCTTACCTGAGAGATATTGGAAGAGTCCCATTATTAACTCATGAACAAGAAATTACCCTTGGTAGGCAAGTTCAAGAGCTTATGCAAGTTGAGAAATTAGAGTTAGAAATAATAGATCTAACTGGTGAAAAGCCATCCGTTGAAGAATTAGCAGAAAAACTTAATTTGAATCCTGTTCAAATTAAAAAAAGATTAAGAGCTGGTCAACGCGCTAAAGAAAGGATGGTAGCTGCCAATCTGAGATTAGTAGTGAGCGTTGCAAAAAAATACACTAAGAGAAATATGGAACTCTTAGATTTAATACAAGAAGGAACTATCGGCTTAGTTAGAGGGGTTGAGAAATTTGATCCTGCTCGAGGTTACAAATTTTCTACTTATGCATATTGGTGGATTAGACAGGGTATTACTAGAGCAATTGCTGAAAAAAGCAGAGCTATAAGACTGCCAATTCATATCACAGAAATGTTAAACAAGTTAAAAAAAGGCCAAAGAGAGTTGAGCCAGGAAATGTCTAGAACACCTACTATTAGCGAACTTGCAAAGTATGTGGAACTACCTGAGGAAGATGTTAAAGATCTTATGTGTAAGGCTGGTCAACCGGTCAGTTTAGAGACAAAGGTTGGAGACGGTGAGGATACAGTATTGCTTGACTTATTAGCGGGTGGGGAAGATTTACCTGATGAGCAGATTGAAATGGATTGTATGCGAGGAGATTTACACTCTCTATTACATCAGCTCCCTGATCTTCAATGCAGGGTTTTAAGGATGAGGTATGGTATGGATGGTGACGAACCAATGTCTTTAACAGGGATAGGAAGAGTTCTTGGAATTAGTAGGGATAGAGTTAGGAATTTAGAAAGAGATGGTCTAAGAGGATTAAGAAGGTTAAGTGATAATGTTGAAGCCTACTTTGTTTCTTGAATTAGCTTTAATAAGATTTTGTTAGTCTCTGAGGGGCTTTCATCATGAGGGCAATGTCCAATTCCTTTAAGAACATCTAAGCTCTTGATATTGTTAAAATTATTTTTCCAATTTATAGCTTCCTCTAGAGACTCCCACGGGTCTTTTTCGCCCCAAATCAAGTGTATATCGCAATTAACTGTTTTAAATAGATCTGTAGCTAAATAATCATCGAATAAATTGATAAATCCTCTGAATGCTTCTGCCGAATTTATCCTTTGAGAAGGCTCATACAAGATATCTATTAATTCATCATCTATATTTTTTCCTGAGGGATAAGCTTGACTAAGTATTTGCTTTATGGTCTTTTTATTTGCAGCTTTTTTAAAAAGAGTATTACTTATAAATCTTTGTCTAACTAATGTTTTTAGAATTGGTCTTAAAAAGTTCATTAGAATATCTTTATCATTTATTCTTTTATCATCCATAGTTCTTTGTGCACAATCTAGAAGGATCGTCTTTTGACAGTTTTGATCTAATAACTCAGCAGCTTTTAAAGAGGCAATCCCCCCTATAGAGTTTCCAACTAATATTACAGGTGATTTAATTTGTGTATTGCAAAAGTCTGCAATTTGAGCTCCCCAAAGATCAAAGCAATATTTTATGTGGTTTTCCTTTTTTGTTTCGTAATCTAAAAGGGCTTTAGGTTGGCTGCTCTTACCAAACCCTAGTAGATCGATAGCGTAGCAATTTGTAAACTGCCCTAAAATTTTTTGATTATTTCTCCAGTGTTCTTTGGATGCTCCGAATCCGTGAATTAAAAGAACATTAATATTTGATGTGTTACTAGGCTGATTCACTAAAGACCAAGAAATATCCCATCCATGCCATTTCCATAGGTTGTTGATTTTGCTTGCCATCTAAGAATTTCTTAATTTCTAATTTTAATTGAATTAATTGCTATCTGTTTTAGGAGTATTAGTCTATCGTTATAAATAGAATTTAAATTATGATTTCTTCAAAGGTGATTTGTATAGGCGAAGCTTTAGTTGATCAAATAATTAATAAATCTGATGGAGATTGTAAAAATTATCTAGGCGGAGCACCTGCCAATGTTGCTTGCGCTTTGAGCAAATTAGGAGTTCACACTGAGTTTGTAGGTTGTTTAGGAGATGATGAATTCGGAAAAGAATTTATAAATTTGTTTCGAGATTTAGGAGTCAATATACAATCAATTCAGGTTGATAAAAATTTCTCTACTAGGATAATCAAAGTTTGTATAAATGATGAAGGAGACCGCTCTTTCGCTGGTTTTGTAAATTCACAAAACAACTTTGCGGATGAAATGCTGGATAGAAAAGTTTTTGAAAGTAGTGAGATCTCTCTTCAAAAACTTTTTAAAGAGACTAAATATCTTATAACGGGAACAAATTTACTTGCCTCTGATAAATCTTCTGAAGCCTTATTATTTTTAGTTGATTATGCAAGTAAATCTGGCGTTAATATCGTAATAGATGCAAATTGGCGAGAGATTTTTTGGGATAATTTATATAAATCATCTCAAATTCAAAGACAAGATCATATACAAAAAATAAAGACATTTTTATTAAATGGAGATATCTTAAAATTATCTAATGAGGAGGCAATTTTATTCTTTGGTAATAACAATCCATTACTAATATCTCAGTCTTTATCAAAAAAGCCTGATGTAATTATTACTAATGGAGATAAACCAATAAGTTGGTTTATTAATGGTTTTCAAGATACAACCAAGGTATTAAGATCACCAAGAATAGTTGATACCACAGGAGCAGGAGATTCTTTTTTAGCTGGATTAATTTCTAGGTTTATAAATCGAAAAGAAGATTCTGATAAGAATTCTCTTATTAACCATATTCAATTTGCTAGTGTCTGTGGGCTAATTTCATGTTTAGGGGAAGGAGCTATTCAGCCACAACCAAATATTAATCAAGTGCAAGACTTCCTTGAATCATACGGATCATAGATTTTTAATATCCTGCCAGATCCCTCCCAATAATGAATTTCAATGAGCCAATATTCGTCAACTATTGAAATTATCTTCTCTGGCCATTCGATCACCATTATGCCGTTATTTTGTTGTAATTCTTCTTCCTCTTCAAGAAATAATTCTTTAGCTGATGAATTGTCATCTAGTCTATACAAATCCATATGGATTAAAGGTAATTTACCTGAGTTATAGTGATGAGATAATGCAAAAGTTGGACTTGTTATATTTTCTTTGATTCGTAAACCCTCAGCAATGCCCTTGACCAAAGAAGTTTTACCTGCACCAATTTGACCTTTGAGTAAAATTATAGATTTAGCTTTTAAGTCTTGTGAGAAATTATGCCCAAATGTAATAGTTTCTTCTAAATTTTTAAGTAACACAAATTCAACAAAAAATCATTTATAGTTTAATAGATATTTAAATTTAAAATGGTAATCGCAAATTCTAATAAAACTATTACTCCAAATTATGTAATTGCTGATATTAATCTAGCTGATTTTGGTCGAAAAGAGTTAAATATAGCTGAAACAGAAATGCCAGGATTGATTGCATTAAGAAATAAATATCAATCTACCAAACCACTTCTTGGGGCAAAAATAGCAGGTAGTCTTCATATGACTATTCAAACAGCTGTTTTAATTGAGACTTTAGTTGATTTAGGTGCACAAGTTAAGTGGGCATCATGTAATATTTTTTCTACACAAGATCATGCAGCTGCAGCAATTGCAAAGAGAAATATTCCAGTTTTTGCAAAAAAAGGTGAAACTTTAGACGAATATTGGCAATATACTCATTACATTCTTGATTGGGGTAATGATTCTCCAAACATGATTCTTGATGATGGCGGAGATGCGACTGGTCTAATAATCCTTGGTAGTAAAGCTGAAAAGGACTTATCAGTTTTAGATCATCCAAGTAATGAAGAGGAGATTGCTCTTTTCAAATCAATCAAAAATAAATTAAAAGAAGATAGTGATTTTTATTCTCGAATTAAAAGTGGAATAATTGGAGTAACTGAAGAAACTACTACAGGTGTAGCAAGACTATATCAATTGCAAAAGGAGGGTTTATTGCCTTTCCCCGCTATTAACGTTAATGACTCGGTTACTAAAAGTAAATTCGATAATTTATACGGATGCAGAGAATCTTTAGTAGATAGTATTAAGAGAGCCACAGATGTCATGATTGCGGGTAAGGTTGCTTTAGTTATTGGTTTTGGTGATGTAGGGAAAGGATCGGCACAATCATTAAGAGGCCTAGGTGCGATTGTAAAAATTGCTGAGGTCGATCCTATTTGTGCTTTACAAGCTGCAATGGAAGGATATAGTGTGGTCACCTTAGATGAAGTAGTTGAAGATATTGATATTTTTGTAACGGCTACTGGAAACTACAAAGTCATTAGACATGATCATTTAATCAAGATGAGAGATGAAGCAATTGTTTGTAATATTGGACATTTTGATAACGAAATAGATGTCGCTTCAATCAAGCAATATAAATGGGAAAATATTAAACCTCAAGTCGATCATATTACGTTACCTAATGGTAACAAGATTATTCTTTTAGCAGAAGGTAGATTGGTTAATTTAGGTTGTGCTACAGGTCATCCAAGCTTTGTGATGAGTAACTCATTTACAAATCAAGTGCTTGCTCAAATAGAATTATTTACTAAAAGTAATGAATATTTAAATGAAGTTTATGTTCTACCAAAACATTTGGATGAAATGGTTGCAAGGTTACATTTAGATAAAATCGGTGCAAAACTAACTACCTTGACGCAAGAACAAGCAGACTATATCAACGTATCAGTAGAAGGTCCATATAAATCAGAATTATATAGATACTAAACTTGAGTTTACTTTTTTTAAATTTAATAACTTATTTACCAGATTTAATAACAAAAACAGTTGAAACTAATCCTTCTATTGCATATTTTGTTATTGGCTTCTCAATGTTTCTTGAAAACCTTATTCCACCAATTCCCTCGGAAATTATTATGCCTCTTGGTGGTTTTTTTGTATATAAAGGAGATTTGAATTTTTATATTTTGATTATTTCTGGATTATTTGGAACTGTTATTGGAGCATTACCATGGTATTTTTTAGGCAAGCTACTGAATGAAAAAAAATTATCAAATTTTATTGATAGAAAAGGTAAGTTTATAGGTATTTCTTTAAAAGACTTAGAAAAAACAAGGTTATGGTTTGATAAATATGGCGTGCAGCTGGTTTTTTGGGGAAGATTAATACCCGGGATAAGGACGCTTATTTCTGTTCCAGCTGGTATTGAACTTATGCCAATAAATAAGTTTTTAATTTGGACAAGTTTAGGAAGTTTAATTTGGGTTATTTTTTTAACTTGGGCAGGATATTTATTTGGCGAAAATTATAAAATCATAGGCACATATATTGATAATTTTAAAGTTATATTGAAGCCTATATTTGTAATAATATTATTATTTTTATTGATAAGGTTTTTAAAAAAATTGAAAAACAATAACTAGAAAGGAACCTCATTTGATTCCATATTGGATGAAGAAAAATTTGAATTAGTTTCAGTATCTTTTCTAGAACCTAACAAATTAAGCCTATCTACTCTAATAACGGGTCTATGCCTATCTTCTCCTGAATTCTTATCTTTCCATGTATCGATTTTTAAACTACCAGTAATTCCAATTAAAGACCCTTTCTTGACATAGTCTGCTGCTACTTGTGCTTGTTTGCCCCATATTTCTAAATTAAACCAATCAGGTTCTTCATCCCTGCTTCTTCTGTTTACCGCGAGAGTAAAGTTAGCAACAATACTTCCTGATTCAAAATATTTTACATCAGGTTCTCTCCCTGCACGGCCTACTAAATTAACTGTGTTAATTTCCATAATTGATTTTTTTTTATATTACACATTTCCAAGGATTTTGCTTGAAGTTTTGCTAGCTCTTCATAACTTACTTCACAAATTTCTAGGCGAATTTAAAAATTAATATATTATTTATATAAAAATAAAATTTATTGTGATTTTTAATCGATTTAAATTCTCAAGAGATATTGGAATTGATCTGGGAACTGCGAACACCTTAATTCATGTTTCAGGGAAGGGAGTGGTTTTGCAAGAGCCATCAGTTGTGGCAATGGATTTAGAAGAAGGAGTTCCTCTCGCAGTAGGGGAAGATGCAAAATTAATGCTTGGAAGAACTCCTGGAAATATTCGTGCAGTTAGACCTCTTAAAGATGGAGTGATTGCAGATTTTGATGCTGCTGAACAAATGCTGAAAATGTTTATTCAAAAATCTAATGAAGGGAGAGGGATAATAGCTCCTAGGTTAATTATAGGAATTCCTAGTGGTGTCACTAGCGTAGAGAGAAGAGCAGTCAGAGAGGCTGGATTGGCAGGTGCGAGAGAAGTCCATTTAATTGATGAACCTGTTGCTGCTGCAATTGGGGCGTCTTTACCTGTTACAGAACCAATTGGAACAATGATTGTGGATATTGGTGGTGGTACAACAGAAGTAGCTGTTTTAAGTTTAGGAGGAACCGTATTAAGTGAATCTGTTAGAGTTGCGGGAGATGAAATTAATGATTCAATTGGAGTTTTCTTAAAAAAGGTTCATAATTTGGTTGTAGGTGAACGAACAGCTGAAGATATAAAGATTAAGATTGGTTCTGCATTCCCTAATGATGAGTTTGATAAATCATCTATGGAGGTTAGAGGTTTGCATTTATTATCAGGCTTACCCAGATGTATTAATTTAACTTCTGGTGAAATTAGGGAGGCTATGGCTGATCCTTTAAGTAAAATAGTTGAAGCAGTGAAAAGAACTTTAGAAAGAACTCCTCCAGAGTTAGCTGCAGATATAGTAGATAGAGGAATTATGCTTGCAGGAGGAGGAGCTTTAGTAAGGGGTATTAGTGATTTAGTTAGTCATGAGACTGGTATCTTCACTCACATAGCTGAGGATCCGTTACTTTGCGTAGTCAATGGTTGTGGAGAGGTTTTAGATGATTTTAAGAAATTGCGGAGAGTCGTTGATACTCCAGATTTTGCGCGAAATGCTATAAGAGATTGAATTGAATGAATAAAACCCGGCGAATAACTACTTCTCGTTGGTGGAATAATAAAAATCTATTGTTTTTATTAATATTTTTATTTTTAATTGTCTTTATAAGATTTTCTAAAAGCCTTATTTATCGAGATATTTATTACTTTCTTTCAAAGCCTTTTTGGCCTGGACAATTTCAAAGAGAATTATTGTTAGAAAGCTACGATAAGGAATTAAATACAAAATTAAAACAATTAGAAAAGGATAATTTAAGGCTCAGGTCTCTTTTGTCTCTCCAAAAAACAACAGATGATTTAAAAATTGATTCATCTGTTATTTCTAGAAATACAGGAAGTTGGTGGAGGAAAATAATTCTTAATAAAGGATCAAGGAATGGAGTAATAATAGGGGATGCAGTGGTTGGACCAGGGGGATTAATTGGGCTAATTGATGATGTTTCTATTTTTACTTCATCAGTAAAGCTTTTAACATCATCAGAAAGTCAAGTTGGGGCTTGGGTCCAGCGAATAAATATTCATGGATTAATCGTAGGAGTAGGAAATGATTCTCCTAAACTGATTTTTTACTCTAAGGATATAGATATTAAAGTTGGTGATTTGATAATGTCCTCCCCAGCAAGCACATTATTACCGCCTAATATTCCAATTGGAATAGTTGAATCAATAGATCAAGATTCTCGACCAACTACCACTGTAAGTGTTCAATTACTTGCAAACCCACAAGCCATAGATTGGGTCCAAATATTAAAAACAAAAATATAATGAATTTCTCATTAATAAAAAAAAATTATTCATTATTATCATTTTTACTAATACCTTTATTATCTTTTTGGAATCCAATTTGGTTTTCGTTAATGGGAGTTCAACCTTATTGGCCAATTTTTTGGTTATTGCCCTGGTCAATTTTGAACGGATCTTTTAATGGATTAATAATTGGTTTCATAATTGGTATGATTTTGGATTCAATAAATAATGATATTTATACACAAGTACCAGGTTTATTAATTTGTGGATTTTGGTTTGGTAAATTAGGCACTTTAAAGTATAGATATCAATATGGTTTAGTAGCTTCATTGGGAAGTTTAACTTGTGGTTTAATTTATTTTTTTCAAATTATATTAAATAATTATCAAAAAAATTCTGATTGGCTTTTCTCTTTTGGTTTGAAAAATATATTCGGCCAGATTTTTCTGACAGGATTGTTTGCTCCAGTTTTAAGTATTTGCCTTTACAAGTTGTTCTCAAAAAATTTAAAAAAAAATCCTTTTTAAATTAATTTTTTATTAAAAATTTTTTTTCTAATATGTTGTTCATAAACTTTTGACCTGAATAATAAAAAAAATTTGTAGATATTGAAGATATAACAATGTGATTGCTTAATGTTATATTTTTAATTGTTAGATTAAATAAATAATCTTAATAAAGCGAATCTCGCTTTGAAACCAATTAGTTAATCACTTTCGATCTATGTCAAAAGCAAGTATATTAGTTGTTGATGATGAGCCAGCGGTTCTGAAGGTTTTGGTCACAAGGCTGAAATTGGCTGGTTATGAAGTTTTTTCTGCAACTAATGGAGAAGAAGCTATTGAAGCTTTTCATAAAGAATCACCTGATCTAATCGTTTTAGATGTGATGCTTCCCAAGATGGATGGATTTGCTGTTTGTAGAAGAATTAGAGCTGAGTCAGTTGTTCCTATAATATTTCTTACAGCCTTAGAAGCTATATCCGAAAGAGTAGCTGGATTAGATTTAGGAGCTGATGATTATCTTTCTAAGCCTTTTAGCCCAAAAGAGCTTGAAGCAAGAATTGCAACTATTTTAAGAAGAATGGGCCCTGCGATTTCAGTAACTGAGACTAAAGAAGTTCCCTCCGGTAAAGGGGTCATGAAATTTGGTAATTTAGTTGTTGATACTAATAGGAGACAAGTATCCAGATCTGGTGACAGAATAAGTCTAACCTATACTGAGTTTAGTCTTTTGGAACTTTTGTTTGATGAACCTGGAAAAGTTGTTCCTAGAGCTGAAATATTAGAACAGTTATGGGGTTATCCACCAAGAAGAGCTGCTGATTTGAGAGTAGTTGATGTTTATGTGGCTAGATTGAGAGGGAAATTAGAACCTGACCCTAGGAATCCTGAGTTAATACTTACAGTAAGGGGTATAGGCTACGCTTCACAGAGGGTTGGAGAAACAGCAACAACTTTGGCAAGTTGAAAGTTATTCTGATAACTTAATTAAGTAAAACATTTGTAATTTAAATTTTGTCTGAATTTAGAGAAGCGCGCTTAAGTAAAGCTAAGTCTTTATTAAAAAGAGGATTTAATCCTTACTCTGAGACGTTTGTTGTTTCTCATGACAGTAAATTTTTAATAGATAAATATGATTTTTTAGAGAATGGACAAGAATTCAATTTAAATGTATCTATTGCTGGCAGGGTTTTAGCAAAGAGAATAATGGGTAAGATTGCATTCTTTAGTATTAGTGATCAGGAAGGTTCTATTCAGCTTTATTTAGATAAATTAAATATTGATAATAATATAGAGGGTTCATCAAAACGTTTATCATTCGATGATCTTAAAGAACTTGTTGATATTGGTGACTGGATTGGTGTAAAAGGTATTTTAAAAAAAACGAATAAAGGTGAATTATCTATTAAGGTTTCTAAATGGGAAATGTTGTCTAAAGCTTTACAGCCTTTACCAGATAAATGGCATGGTTTAACTGATATTGAAAAGAGATATCGGCAAAGATATTTAGATTTGATAGTTAATCCTCATTCTAAAAATGTATTTAAAGTAAGAGCTACTTGCATAAGTATGATTAGAAGATGGCTAGATAATAAAAATTTCTTAGAAATTGAAACTCCAATATTGCAATCAGAAGCGGGAGGAGCTGAAGCCAGACCATTCATTACTCATCATAATACTTTAGATATCCCTTTATATTTACGTATTGCTACGGAGTTGCACTTGAAAAGAATGATAGTTGGTGGGTTTGAGAAAGTTTATGAGTTAGGGAGGATTTTTAGAAATGAGGGAATTAGTACTCGTCACAATCCTGAATTTACTTCTGTTGAAATATATCAGGCTTATTCAAATTATTTAGACATGATGGAGTTATGTGAAGAATTGATCTCAAATATAGTTTTAAAAATATGTAATGCATCACAAATTAATTATCAAGGAGAGAGAATTGATTTTTCTCAACCTTGGAAAAAAATATCAATGAAAAAGGCAGTTGAGGAATTTGCAGGTATAAATTTTGATTCTTTTCAAGGTGATTTGGAGAAGGCAAAAGCCACGTTGCAGGCTGAAAAGATTGCGATACCAAAAAATATTAATACTTTAGGGAGGTTATTAAATGAAGTCTTTGAACAAAAAGTAGAATCCCATTTGATACAGCCAACATTTATTACAGATTACCCTATAGAAATTTCACCGCTAGCAAGAAGTCACGATGATGATAAGGCATTTGTACAAAGATTTGAATTATTTATAGCGGGAAGAGAAATAGCTAATGCTTTCAGTGAGCTTATTGATCCTGTTGATCAGCGCAATAGATTAGAAATGCAACAAGCAATGCGCGATGCTGGAGACCTTGAAGCACATTGTATTGATGAAGATTTCTTACAGGCTTTAGAAATCGGAATGCCTCCTACTGGAGGCCTAGGAATAGGCATCGATAGGTTAATAATGTTAATAACTGACAGTCCATCAATTAGAGATGTTATTCCTTTCCCATTACTTAAACCTGAACTTACTTTGAATAAATCATAAAAATTTACCTTGGATGAAGTAAAATAAATATAGGTCCAATACGAATTATGTTAAATGAGTGGTGAACGTGTTGGTTTTCGCTTCAAGCACACAGATGCAGTTGTTAAAAGAAACCCTCAAGGCCGATCTAGAAGGGGGTGGGTAATTGAACCGGTGGAACAAACTACCAGCAGAGGTACTAAGATGCCTGCATATAAAATTCGCTGGAGAGATAGCGAAAGACCAGAAATAGTTTTACAACACATGTTAATAGCAGATCCTGATCCGTCTCCTCCCCCTGAATCAGTAAGTTTAGATCCTTAGTCGTTTTAATAATTATCGAGCTAAGGCTGAACGTATTTGTTTTTGAATATTTTTAGTCTTATCTGCTTGTCGCTTATCATGTAATTTTTTCCCCTTCCCTACTCCTATTTTTAGCTTGATCCATGATCCCTTAAGGTAAATCGATAATGGGACAATAGTTAATCCTTTCTTTTCAGCATTCATTTTTAATTTTATAATTTCCTTCTTATGTATAAGAAGTTTCCTTTCTCTTAAAGGATCATGATTGAAATATAATCCTACATTTTTATGTGGTGATATGTGGACATTTTTGAGTAATATTTCTCCATCTCTAAAGGTACAGTACCCATCCCTTAAATTTACTTTTCCGCTTCTAATCGATTTAACCTCTGTACCTAAAAGTTCAATCCCTGATTCGATTATTTCCGTAATATTATATTGAAATTTGGCATATTTATTCTGAGCAAGAGGTTTAAATAGAGAATCTTTTTGTGATTTTTTTACCATTTTGTTTAAAAAACGTTTCTCCAAATTGAAATTGCTATTAATCTTGCATTATGGCAATTATTTCTTCAAGTTTAAACGAATCTAATTCTCCACGCTCAAATAAAGCATTAAGGATTGTTAGTTCTGAAGCGATAGCAGAGGAGAAGTTACCTTTAATTCCAAATGCTTATCGTCCGCAATTGCTGCAAGAATTTATAGGACATGAAAAATTAAAAGATTCTTTGAGAATCGCTATTGACGCATCACTATATAGAAAAGAATGTTTAGATCATGTCCTTTTTTATGGGCAACCTGGTTTAGGTAAGACATCTTTAGCCTTATTAATGGCTAATGAAATGAGAACAAAGTGTAAAGTGACAAATGCTTCATCTATAGAAAGGCCTAGGGATATTGTTGGTTTGTTATTGGGATTAAAAGAAAATGAGATATTATTTATTGATGAAATACATAGATTAAATAAATTAACTGAAGAGATTTTATATTCAGCTATGGAAGATTATAAATTGGATCTTACTGTTGGTTCTAATAGAGGTACTAGATCAAGGAGTATAAGTTTGCCGAGATTTACTTTAATTGGAGCGACTACAAAAGTTGGGTCAATAAGTACTCCATTAAGAGATCGATTTGGCATCTCTCATAAGATTAATCTATATTCTTCAACCGAATTACAAGATATTATTTCAAGTTTTGCCTCTACATTGGATATTAAATTACACAAAGAAGCGAGCTTAATAATTGCTAATTGCTCTAGAGGTACTCCAAGAATTGCTTTAAGACTTTTAAAAAGGGTTAGAGACTATTCTCAGGTAGTTGAAAAAAATAATAATATTTCTCCAGAAATAGTTCAACAGGTTATGAAATATCAGAATATTGATTGTTATGGATTAGATGAAACAGATCGGAAATTTATAAATTTACTTAAGATAAACAGAAGACCAATGGGATTAGACTCAATAGCAGCAGGATTAAATGAAGATGCATCAATGTTAGAGTTAATTGTAGAACCTTATTTATTACAATTGGGTTTTATATCCAGAACTCCGAGAGGAAGAATTTTAAATCCTCTAGGTGAAGAATATATTAATCAATCCAGTAATAATTATTTTTAAAGTGAATGAAGAATAAAAATTTCTCTCTTATTATTATTTTACTTTTGATTGTTCTTCATATATCGCCAACTTATGCACTTGATTCAAGAGAATTATTATTTCGCGAAGCTTTGAATTTTAGTTCTGAAGGTCAATTCAATAATGCATTAGATAAATGGAATGATTATTTAGATATTTATCCTGATGATGCTGCAGCATTAAGTAATAGAGGAAATGTAAAACTTGTTGTAGGCGATCCCAAAGGATCAATTATGGATCAAAATAAGGCTATTGAACTCAATCCTAGGGAATTAGATCCCCATATAAATAGAGGAATTGCAAATGAATCTTTAGGACTTTGGCTTCAAGCTAAAGAAGATTATTTATATGTAATTTCAAAAGATAAAGAAAACTTTTCAGCTTTGTATAATTTGGCAAATGTTGAGGGCTCGTTAAATGATTGGGAAGAAGCTAGAAGTTTATTTTATCAAGCTGCTCAATATAACCCTGGGTTTGCTATGGCTCGTTCAAGTGAAGCTTTAGCTAATTATCAGTTAGGGAATCTTGAGGCATCAGAAAAAGAACTGAGGAAATTGATTAGGCGATACCCTACTTTCGCAGATGCCAGAGCAGCATTGACAGCATTACAATGGTCAAAGGGAAAATCTGGCGAAGCTGAAAGTAATTGGATTGCAGCAGTGGAACTTGATCCACGCTATGCAAATGAGGATTGGCTTTTAGAGGTTAGAAGATGGCCTCCAGCTCCAGTAGATGATCTAATGAAATTTATTTCTATCAAGTAAGTTATTAAGCTATGCAACATGGTAACTATAAGGAAAAAATTGATTTAATAATTCAAGAAATTATAGATTTAAGAAGACATATTCATGCTCATCCTGAATTGAGTGGTATGGAAAATCAAACTGCGATTCTTGTTGCAGGTTATCTAAAAAAATTGGGATGGGATGTAAGTGAATCGATAGGAAAAACAGGAGTAGTAGCAGAATTTGGTCCTAAAGAAAATGGATTTATTGGATTAAGGGTTGATATGGATGCACTACCGATTGATGAAAATACTGATTTGAATTACTCTTCAAAAATTAATGGCATAATGCATGCTTGTGGTCATGATATTCATATTTGTATTGGCTTGGGAGTCGCTCATTTGATTAAAGATATGAAGTTGCAATATGGAACAAGATTGATTTTTCAACCTGCTGAAGAGATAGCACGTGGTGCAAGATGGATGATTGAAGATGGAGTAACAAAGGATTTAATTAAAATATTAGGAGTTCATGTTTTTCCTGATCTATTAGTAGGCAAGATTGGAATTAAGGAAGGCAGTTTAACTGCAGCTGCAGGAGAATTATCAATAGAAATAAGAGGTAAAACAGGTCATGGAGCTAGGCCTCATGAAGGAGTTGATGCTATTTGGACTGCATCAAAAATAATTTCTGGGATACAAGAATCTATAACAAGAAAATTAGATCCATTAGATCCAGTAGTTATAACCTTTGGCAAAATTAGCGGAGGTAGCGCATATAATGTTATCGCTGAAAAAGTTAATATTCTGGGGACAGTTCGATGCACAAATTTAAATTTATTTGATAATTTAGGACAATGGCTAAACGAAAATATAACCTCTCTTGCTAACCATTGTGGTGCTGAAGTCATTGTTCAATTCAGGAAAATAACCCCCCCAGTAAAAAATGATTCGGAGATAAATAGAGTAATCAGAGAATCCACTTTGAAATTATTTGGATATGAGAATCTCGTTGAACTACAAAAACCTTCATTAGGGGCTGAAGATTTTGCTGAATTCTTAAATTATGTTCCAGGTGCAATGTTTAGACTTGGAGTTAGTGGAAATTTTGGTTGTTCACCCTTACATAGTGCAGAATTTAATCCTGATGAAAAAGCGATAAGGACGGGTATTGAATTAATAACTGATATTATAGTTGAACTTAACAATTGATTGAATTAATAAATGAAGAAGAAAAGTGCATATTTATATAGTTTAATTGCTCCGTTTATGCTTTTAATAGCGATTAGTGGCTTTACTCTTAGATCTCAGAATAAAAAAATATACTACTTGCCATTGGGAATGATTAGTTTTTACTTAATTATTGAGAAAGAATTAAATAGAAGGTCAAAAAGAAAAGATATTTTGAACAAAGTAAAATTTTTTCAGAAAAATAAATAAAATCTAAATTTTTTATTTTATACGATTTCATAGATGTTTATTTTTTGAAAAATAGCTATTAATTAATTAAAGCTAGGGGTGCTTAGTTATTAGAAACTGAGCTGAGATCATACCCTTTGAACCTGATTCAGTTAATACTGACGAAGGGAACCTGGATTTTTGATCTAACTTAGTAAAATTTTTTGAAATTATTTAACTATGAGACAATCTTATATCAAACCACGTTTAGGTCAAAAAAATATTACTCAACTGCATTTTGCAAGAGAAGGAATTCTGACAGAAGAGATGTCATATGTAGCTAAAAGAGAGAATTTGTCAGAATCTTTAATTATTGAAGAAGTAGCAAGAGGGAGATTAATCATTCCTGCAAATGTTAATCACCATAATTTAGAGCCAATGTGTATTGGTATTGCATCAAAATGCAAAGTTAATGCCAATATCGGAGCCTCGCCAAATGCAAGTAATATTGCCGAAGAAGTTGAGAAACTTAATCTTGCAGTAAAATATGGTGCTGATACAGTAATGGATTTATCCACAGGAGGAGTAAATCTTGACGAAGTTAGACAAGCAATTATTACAGCCTCTCCTGTACCTATAGGAACTGTTCCTGTTTATCAGGCTTTAGAAAGTGTTCATGGGTCAATAGCTAGATTAACAGAGGATGATTTTCTGCATATTATTGAAAAACAATGTCAACAGGGAGTAGATTATCAGACTATTCATGCAGGTTTATTGATAGAGCATTTGCCTAAGGTTAAAGGACGCATTACTGGAATAGTGAGTCGAGGTGGTGGTATTTTAGCTCAATGGATGCTTCATCATTTCAAACAAAATCCCTTGTATTCAAGATTTGATGATATTTGTGAAATTTTTAAAAAATACGATTGCACTTTCTCTCTAGGTGATTCCTTGAGGCCAGGATGTTTACATGATGCTTCTGATGCGGCTCAATTAGCAGAATTAAAAACTTTAGGTGAACTAACCAAAAGAGCTTGGGAGCATGATGTGCAGGTAATGGTTGAGGGTCCTGGTCACGTTCCAATGGATCAAATAGAATTTAATGTAAGGAAACAAATGGAAGAATGCTCTGAAGCACCATTTTATGTCTTAGGACCACTAGTAACTGATATTTCTCCAGGATATGATCATATTTCTAGTGCTATTGGTGCTGCAATGGCTGGCTGGTATGGAACTGCCATGCTGTGTTATGTCACCCCTAAAGAGCATTTAGGACTGCCTAATGCAAATGATGTAAGGGAGGGCCTAATCGCATATAAAATAGCTGCACATGCAGCTGATATCGCAAGGCATAGATCTGGTGCTCGTGATAGAGATGATGAATTAAGTCATGCCAGATATAACTTTGATTGGAATAAGCAATTTGAATTATCACTCGATCCAGAGAGAGCCAAGCAATATCATGATGAAACTCTTCCTGACGAAATTTTTAAGAAGGCAGAATTTTGTTCGATGTGTGGGCCAAAGCATTGTCCCATGAATTCAAAAATATCTGATGAATCACTTGATGAGTTGGATACGAAACTCTCTGAATGTCAAAGTATTATTAAATAGCTTAACTCAAAGGATTTCTTTGGTTTTATTTACAACATTTTCAACTGTGAAACCAAAATTTTCTAAACATGTTCCTCCGGGAGCAGAGGCGCCAAATCTATCCATTGTTATAGCAATACCATCAAGTCCTATGTACTTGTGCCATCCAAACGAATGCGCTGCTTCAACCACAACTCTTTTCTTGACATCCATTGGAAGAATACTTTCTTTATAAGCAGAATCTTGTTCTTCAAAAAGTTCAATACATGGCATGGAAATCACACGCGTTTTTTTGCCTAATTTAGTAATTTCTTTACTTGCTTCTATACAAAGATTTAATTCACTTCCACTGCCTATGAATATGACATCCGGAGTTCCGTCGCAATCTGAGACTACATAACCTCCTAAAGCAACTTTCTCAATAGATGTATTTTTTTGGTTAGGCATGCCTTGGCGACTTAAGCAAAGAGTAGTAGGTCTATTTCTATTTTCAATGGCAATCTTATATGCACCACTAGTCTCATTCCCATCGCCAGGTCTAATAACAAGCATATTAGGCATCGCTCTCAAGGAAGGAATAGTTTCAACTGGTTGGTGAGTAGGACCATCTTCTCCAACGCCAATAGAATCATGAGTTAAGACATAAATAACCCCTAGACCACTTAGTGCTGATAATCGCATTGAACCTCTCATATAATCTGCAAATACAAGGAAAGTACCTCCATAGGGGATTAAACCACTATTGTGGTAGGCAATTCCATTTAGGATGGCTGCCATTGCATGTTCTCTTACGCCAAAATGTAAATATCTTTTTTCAGGAGAGTGGGCTTGAAAAGATCCAGTCTCGCCTTTTATATCTGTGTAATTAGAGTGAGTAAGATCAGCTGATCCTCCAATTAATTCAGGAACATTTGGTCCTAAAGCTCCTAAACAGATTTGTGAATGTTTTCTTGTGGCTAATCCTTTATCTTCTGGCGTGTAGGTTGGCAAATCTTTATTCCAATTATTAGGTAATTCTCCATTTAACATCCTTTCTAATTCAGCCCCTAGTTCTGGAAAATTATTTTTATATTCTGCAAATTTTGTGTTCCAATTATTTTCTGCTGCCTCTCCCTTATCTATTGCTTTTCTAAAATGATTATAAACTTCACTTGGTATCTCAAAAGGAGGATAATCCCAGTTAAGGAACTTTCTTGTTAATTCTGCTTCTTCTTGTCCAATAGCAGCTCCATGTATTCCTGCAGTATCTGATTTGTTAGGTGAGCCATAACCTATAGTTGTAGAAATTTTTATTATTGAAGGCTTATCAGTTATTAATTTAGCTTCTTGAATCGCTTTTGTTATCCCTTCAATATCATGATTTCCATCCTCTACATGTTGGACATGCCATCCATAAGCTTCATATCTTTTTAATACGTCTTCTGTGAAGGATACATCTGTCCTCCCATCGATTGTGATTTGATTGTCGTCGTAAAGAGCAATTAATTTTCCAAGTTTAAGATGTCCTGCTAATGAGCATGCTTCAGAAGATATTCCCTCTTGGTTGCATCCGTCACCCATAATGACATATGTATAGTGATCTACAATATTAAAATTTGGCTTGTTAAATTTTGCCGCTAGATGAGCTTCAGCTATTGCTAATCCAACCGCATTTGAAATCCCAGCACCCAAAGGGCCTGTAGTCACTTCAACACCATCTGTTTCAAATGTTTCTGGATGGCCAGGGGTTTTTGACCCCCATTGTCTAAACTCTTTAATATCATCAATTGAAACTGATTTATACCCGGTGAGGTGTAATAAAGAGTATTGCAACATACAACCATGTCCAGCAGATAGAACAAAACGGTCTCTATTAAACCATTTCGGATTATTTGGATTATGGCTCATAACGTTTTGCCATAAGGCATAACCCATTGGTGCGCAACCCATTGGTAGTCCAGGATGACCACTATTTGATTTATTTACTGCATCTACAGCAAGCATTCTTATACTATTTACACAGAGAGATTCCAAGGAAACGGAAGCAGCGACCATTGTTTTAAATAAAGTAAGTTGGATATTTTAGACTTTGAAGTGGTTAGGCAAATTTGCTAAATGCTAAGCATACATTGTGACCACCAAAGCCAAAGGAGTTTGAAAGAGCAACTCTTATTTGAGCATCTCTTGCATTATTAGGTACATAATCTAGATCACAATTCGGATCAGGATTAACGTAGTTAATTGTAGGAGGGATAAAATTATGTGTCAAAGAAAGTATACAAGCAACTGCTTCTATTCCTCCTGAACCCCCTAAAAGATGACCAGTCATCGACTTAGTAGAGCTTACAGGAATAAGGTAAGATTTGTCTTTGAAAATTGATTTTATTGCAGCTGTTTCGTTACTATCATTCGCTGCGGTACTTGTGCCATGAGCATTAATATAATCAATTTGGTCAATTTCGAGGTTCCCATCTTCAAGAGCCATCTTAATTGCTTGAGCTCCTCCAGTCCCTCCTGGAGATGGAGAAGTTATGTGATGAGCATCAC
>CACOIV010000014.1 GCA_902627335.1 uncultured Prochlorococcus sp. | reverse complement strand
ACGGTTCTCTAGACCCTCATGTATGGCATGATCCTAGTAATGTCATGAAAATGGGTAAAGTTATATCCAAAAGCCTTAAGAATGATATTTCTGTTTTCAATAGAAAAGATCGTAGTTTAATTAATGAAAGAATAGATTCTGCTAATAATATTTTGGGGAATCTCCAACGGTGGACCTCAAAACAAGTATCAACGATACCTGTATCAAATAAGGTGATAGTCTCAAAGCATAAAGCCATGGATTATTACGGAGCAGCTTTTGGATTTGAGACAATAAGCTTATTAGACACACTTGGTGATTCATCTAGCTTACGACCTGAAAATATCAGTTCTGTCTTGAGGGAATTAAAGAAAGATAACGTTCAAGTTCTTTTCCCTGAACAAGTCCCTACTTCAAAATTATTAAGAAATTTAAGTAGACAAAGTTCCATACCGTTAGCCGTTGATCAAATATTTGTTGATGGACTAATGCCCAAAGGTAATACAATTTCAGTTGCGGTTCATAATACTTGTACAATTGTTAATTCCTTGGGAGGATCATGTGATAAGAACTCTGGTGTAAATCTTGAAAACCAGTGGGATTCATTAAAAAACTAATATCTATGTAGAAATGGTTTTCATTTTTAATTAAACCACATTATATTTAATACAGGATTTACTATTAATGAAAACCATTTCTTGAAATGAACGAATCAAAGAAAGTTCCAGTCACGATACTCACAGGTTTCTTAGGGTCTGGAAAAACTACATTATTAAATAGGATTTTAAGTGAGGAGCATGGAAAAAGAATTGCAGTAATAGAGAATGAGTATGGAGAAGTTGGGATTGATCAAGGACTTGTAATTAATGCTGATGAAGAAGTTTTTGAAATGTCAAATGGTTGTATTTGCTGCACTGTTAGGGGAGATCTTATAAGAGTATTAGGAAACTTAATGAAAAGAAGGGATAAGTTTGATTATGTTTTAGTAGAAACTACTGGTTTAGCTGATCCAGGTCCTGTAGCACAGACTTTCTTTATGGATGAAGAAATTAGCTCTGAATTTACTCTCGATGGGATTGTCACGCTGGTTGATGCAGCACATATTGATCAACAATTAGGAAGAAGTGATGAGAGTTCAGAACAAGTCGCATTTGCAGATGTTTTAGTACTTAATAAGACAGATTTAGTCTCCGAAGATTCTCTTAAAAATCTTGAGTCAAGATTAAGAGATATGAATAGAATGACTAGAATTATTCGGGCTGAACAAGCAAAAGTTCCAATAGAAACTGTACTAAATTTAAGTGCTTTTGATCTCGATCAGGTTCTAAAAAGAAGACCTAGTTTCCTTGAGCCAGAATATCCTTTCGAATGGACAGGAGTTTATAACCTAGAGGCAGGCAGGTATGAATTAATTTTAGAGGATGGTCCTGATCCAGAGATGTCATTAGTTGCTTTTAAAGACCAAGGAACTTCTGAGGAGGATTTAAAAGAGGGTGCTGAATTTTGTGTTAGGTATTATGCAGAAAGTCCTCTTGAGATATTTAATGGAGATCATGTTCCATTTTCTAAGCATGTAAATTTGAATTTAAAAGATAAAGGTCCAAAGAGTTTTATTTTAGATATAGATCAATCATGCAATGTTGGATTATTTACTCAACATACTGCTGAAGAGTTTGATATTAAATTATTAAGTTTAAAAGATGAAAATAAAGGAGAGTTAGTTAATACAGAAAAAGAGAGGATATGGGTTGCAGAACATGAGCATGATGATGAAGTAGGTTCCATTGCTATCGAAAGAATTGGCGATGTAGATCCTGAAAAATTAAACACATGGATGGGAAGACTTCTAGCAGAAAAGGGAGTTGATATTTTTAGAACTAAAGGATTTATTAGTTATGCAGGTAATCCTAAAAGAATTGTTTTCCAAGGCGTGCATATGCTCTTTACAGCGCAACCTGATAAGGAGTGGGGCAATGAGCCACGGCGAAATCAGTTGGTTTTTATAGGTAGAAATCTTGATGAAGAACAAATGCAAAAGGAATTCGATAAGTGTCTAATTTAGAGCCATTCAACCCAAGAGGTATGCTCCATGATGGTTGGACTTCTCAAGTAGATGATTTTGCCATTGCTTGTGGATGGGCAAAGAAAGGAAATATTTTTCTTGTAGGCAGTAGTGCTGGAGGTCTATACGCATTTAATGGTTCAAATGGTAAATCCCTATGGAATAAAGAGTCTTCTCATCAAGAAGGTTTGTTGGCATTAGATATTAATCCTGAAGGAGATAATTTTGCGACTTCTGGTCAAGATGGAGCAGTTCGTTTTTGGAATTCTGAGAATGGAAATGAACTCAATTTTATTGATTTAGGTAAGGGATGGGTTGAACATCTTTGTTGGTCTCCTGATGGAAAATACCTAGCGATTGCATTTTCTAGAACTGTCTATGTGTATAGCTCAACAGGAAAAGAAATCTGGAAATCAGAACAACATCCAAGTACTGTAAGTGCATTAGCTTGGGCCAAGGAAAATGAATTAGCCACAGCATGCTACGGGCAGGTTTGTTTCTATGATATTACTCAAAATAAAGTTAACCAAAAACTTGAGTGGCGAGGTTCTTTGGTTTCAATGGTTATTAGTTCTAATGGTGATATTGTTGCCTGTGGAAGCCAAGATAATTCAGTTCATTTTTGGAGACGATCCACAGGGCATGATGCAGAGATGACAGGTTATCCAGGTAAGCCCAGCAATATAGCTTTTGATCATACGGGTAAATTACTAGCTACGGGAGGAAGTGAACGAGTAACAGTTTGGAGTTTTGAGGGTAATGGCCCAGAGGGAACTATTCCAGGAGAATTAGGTCATCATACTGAGGCAGTATCCAGCTTGTCTTTTGCTAATAAATCTAAACTTATAGCTTCCGGTTCAAGAGATGGTTCAGTTGTTGTAAGTTTTTTGCAAAATAATGGGGATGGAAATCCTGTTGGAGCCGCATTCTCTGGTAATTCTATTTCAGCCTTGGCGTGGAAACCTGATGATTGTGCTATTGCTGCCGTAAATTCAAAAGGGGGAGTAAATATTTGGAGTTTTAAAGTTAGAACTGAATCTTAGTCTTCAACGAATTTAATAAATTATTAGATAATAAGATGGTTTCAATTAATTGATAATTTTAAAAAATAAATAATAATACTAAATATGAAATTAAAATTATTTGAATTTTACTTTTTGCAAAATTATTTAAGACCTTGGCTTGGTCTTATTTATTCGCTTTTCTTTTTGTTCTTTCTGGGTGCAATCGGATATCGAATAACAGAAGGATGGGATTGGAGTGATTGCTTATGGATGGTACTAATAACAATAACAACTATAGGTTTTGGAGAAGTAGAACCATTAAGTCCTGAAGGAAGAATTATTACTGTTTTAATAATAGTTGGAGGATTAATTTTTATTCAATTTACTTTTCAAAAAGCTGTTAGATTATTCGAATCAGGTTACTTTCAAAGAGTAAATGAGTTACGTTTTAAAAGATTTCTTAGAAAAATGGAAAATCATGTAATTTTGTGTGGCTATGGAAGAGTAGGACAAGAAATATCGAATCAAATAAAAACGCAAGATATTCCAATTATTGTTGTAGAGAGCGATGAAGAAAGAAAGAAGATTGCTGAAGAAAATGGGTTAGAAGTGCTTTGTGCAGATGCGACTCTTGATGAGACGTTAAAACTTGCAGGTTTAGAAAAATGCAAAAGTTTGGTTGTTACCTTACCTAATGATGCTGCAAATTTATATGTGGTTTTGAGTGCTAAGGGAATAAGAAGTTCTATAAGAGTAATTGCAAGAGCGGGAACTGAAGAAGCTGCAAGTAAATTGAGATTAGCTGGCGCAAGTATAGTGGTAAGCCCTTATATAGCTGCAGGAAGAGCAATGGCATCAATGGCTTTAAGACCAATTGCTATTGACTTTCTTGATCTGCTAGCAGGAAGTGAATGTGAAATTGAAGAATTTGAATTAAGTAATGATATTAGTCTTTTTGAAACTGCAGAGAAGAGATCACTCTCTGAACTTGGAATAGGCAAAAAGAGTGGTGCAAAAATATTAGCTATTAAGGAAAACGAGAAGTTGGTTACTAATCCTGGGGGTGGTTTTATACTTCAACCAGGGCAGGTATTAATAGCATTTGGGAGTAAAGAACAACTAAATGTTTTGAACGGTTTATTAGGAAATCTTGTTGTAGCAGTGGAGCTTCTTAAATAAATATATTATTAAAAATATTTCCATCAAATATTTTTGATGTTTGATATTTTTGTATTTATTAGGTGCTATATCTATATAATTGATTATTCCTTTTAAGAACTTTTATGAGTCTTTATCAAAAAGCATTTATTGGAACTTCTTTGTTATTGTTAACTGCTTGTGGTTCTTCACCTAAAGTCAGATTAAGCGGTGCAGGCGCAACATTCCCTGCAAAAATATACACAAGATGGTTTTCTGATTATGCGAAATCAGGAGGGACAAAAGTTAATTATCAGGCAGTAGGCTCTGGCGCCGGAAGAAAGTCTTTTATCGATGAAACTGTACATTTTGCTGCTTCTGATGAACCAATGAAAGAATCAGATATTGCAAAAGTTAATAGAGGTTTGGTACAAATACCGATGGTTGGAGGAACAATTGCCTTTGGATATAATTATGATTGCGATTTAAAGCTAACTCAAGAGCAAGCTGTTCAAGTTGCAATGGGGATGATAAAGAATTGGAAGGAACTGGGCTGTAAAGAAGGAAAAATAACTTGGACACATCGTTCTGATGGTTCTGGTACCACAAAAGCCTTTACTAATTCAATGCAAGCTTTTTCTTCTACTTGGAATTTGGGAACGGGTAAATCTGTTAAGTGGCCATATGGCGTTGGCGCTAAGGGAAATGCAGGTGTTTCTGGTGTAATTCAAAACACGCCAGGTGCTATTGGATATGTTAATCAATCGTATATTAGGGGAAATGTTAAAGCGGCATCTTTACAAAATTTTTTAGGAGAATTTGTAAAACCTAGTGAAGATTCAGGAGCAATTGCTCTCAATGGAATAGTGCTGGATGAAAACTTAGCTGGTACTAATCCAAATCCTAAGACTAAAGGTGCTTACCCTATTTCAACATTGACTTGGATTCTTGCGTATAAATCTGGGAATGGTAAAAACACTCAGGGTTTAAAGGAAACTTTTTATAAATTACTTAGTGAGGAATATCAATCCAAAGCATCCCAACTTGGATTTATTCCTTTAAAAGGGCAAATTCTAGAAAAAGCTATTCAGGCTGTAGGAAGTATAGGTAGCTAGATGAGTTAACTAAAAATTTGATATAGAAGTATTATCAGATATTAAAAATTGGATGGGTAACTGAATTCAGTCATCATAGAATAAGCGAACTTGTAAATAATCAAATATCAAAATTTTTTGATTTTTTTGAAAGTCTTTTTACTCATTTAGTAGTAGATTTATAGAGATATTCTTTTTTTAATGGAAAAGAAATTAACTCTTTTCAAGAATCGCAAAAGATTCGGTATCGAAAAAAATATAGATATTATCTTCAAGAATACTGCTCTAGTCTTGTCTAGTTTAGTAGCAATAATACTTTTAGGAATTATTTTAGTAGTCTTTTTTCAGTCATTTGAATCCTTTTCAAGGTATGGCTTGAAGTTTTTAGTAACCTCTGAATGGAATCCAGTAAAAGATGAATACGGAGCTCTTACTGCAATATATGGGACTTTGGTAACCTCATTTTTATCTTTATTAATAACTATTCCTTTAGGGGTTGGAACTGCAATATTTATTACAGAAGACTTTGTTCCGAAAGTTGCTAGAGAAATAATAGGCTCCTTTGTTGAATTATTAGCAGCTATTCCATCAGTTGTATTAGGCCTTTGGGCAATATTTGTTATGGAACCTTTTTTTAGAGCATTTTTTGTCTTTTTACATAATTTCTTAGGCTGGATGCCTTTATTCAGTACGGAACCTACAGGTAGGAATTCCTTACTAGCAATATTGATTTTAGTAGTAATGCTTTTACCTATAGTGACATCCATTGCAAGAGATTCACTAAATCAGGTTCCTAAAAAGCTTAGAAATGCAGCCTATGGAATTGGAGCAAGTAGATGGAAAACAATATTTTCAGTGATTTTGCCGGCAGCATTATCAGGCATTATGGCAGGTGTTTTATTGGCTTTAGGCAGGGCAATGGGAGAAACTATGGCTGTCACAATGATTATTGGTAACTCTAATGTATTTAGTTGGTCTCTATTATCCCCTGGATATACCATCTCCTCAATGCTTGCAAACCAGTTTGGTGAGGCCAATGGAAGTCAAGTTTCATCACTCTTTTATGCGGCTTTTGTACTGATGATCCTTTCTTTAGTAGTAAATATCTTTGCTCAATTCCTAGTTAAGAAATTTAGTCTCAAATATTAGATAATTATGAATTCACTTTATTACCAGAAAAGATTATCAAGAAATATAGGAGATAAATTCTTTACTTCTCTATCAGTAATTTGTGCACTGATAGCAATACTACCTTTGATTTTACTGATAACTTATATTCTTATCAAAGGAGGATCTCAAATAACACCAGAACTATTTACTTTAGAACCAAATCCTCCTGGAGATGATTTAGATGCGGGAGGTATTAATCCTGCGTTGATCGGGACATTAATAATTACTACCATTGCTTCAATTATTGCAATACCAGTAGGTGTTGGTGGTGGGATATATCTAGCGGAATATTCTAAAGGTGGTGCTTTTTCAAGATTTATTAGATTTGGGGTAAATGTTTTAGCGGGAGTTCCCTCAATAATTGCTGGTGTATTTATTTATGCATTAATAGTTTCAACAAAGATCTTGTTTGGCAGTATGTACAGCGGTTTGGCTGGAGGTATGGCTCTTTCAATATTGATGCTGCCTACTGTGATTAAGACGACTGATGAAGGTTTAAAATTAGTACCAAATGAATTGAGATATGCTTCTCTTGGTGTAGGAGCAAGTATGTATACAACTATATTGAAAGTTACATTGCCTTCTGCTTTTAGATCTATTGCTACGGGTGTTGTGCTTGGTATTGCAAGAGCAGCAGGCGAAACAGCACCATTGATCTTTACTGCTTTATTCTCTTACTACTACGTAACAGGTTTTGCAGACTTATTTTATGAGATGGGTTCTTTAGCTGTTTTGATTTATAACTTTGCCCTTGAACCATACGATGCACAGAATAAATTAGCTTGGGCGGCTTCCTTTATTCTTGTTTTATCGATACTATCAGTAAATATATTTTCAAGGATATTAGCCGCTTTTACCGAGAAAACCAAGAGGGTATAAATGATTAAAACTAATAAAAAAAAGAATAGTATTTTATCTCTAGAGAATGTCTCAATTAGTTATGGAACCTTTGAAGCGGTAAGAAATGTTTTTTGTAATTTTAAGAAAGGAAAAATAACTTCCCTGATAGGACCTTCTGGGTGTGGTAAATCAACCGTTCTTAGATCTTTAAATCGAATGAATGACCTAATACCTAATTGCTCCCTGAAAGGGACAGTCCTTTTTGATGGAACCAATATTTACGATAAAAGAGTAGATCCAGTTGAGGTAAGAAGAAGAATTGGAATGGTTTTTCAACAACCTAATCCTTTTCCAAAATCTATTTACGAAAATATTGCATTCGGAGCAAGAATTAATGGATTCACAGGAGATATGGATGAGCTGGTTGAAAGTTCACTAAAAAAGGCTGCTTTATGGGATGAGTGCAAGGATAAATTAAATGATAGTGGGTACTCTTTATCTGGTGGGCAACAACAAAGGTTATGTATTGCTAGAACCATAGCGATTGAACCTGAAATAATCTTAATGGATGAACCATGTTCAGCATTAGATCCTATTTCTACTTTAAAAATTGAGGAGACTATGCACGAACTTAAGAAGAATTACACAATAATAATAGTCACTCATAATATGCAACAAGCTCTCAGAGTTAGTGATATGACAGCATTTTTTAATGCAATTGAATATGAAGATGGAGATGGAGGAAAGGTTGGATATCTTGCAGAATTTAATTCGACCAAAAAAATTTTTAATTCTCCAAAAGAAAGAACGACACAAGAATATATTTCAGGGAAATTCGGGTAAATTTATGTAATAATTATTCTTAATAAATTAAGTAATAACTACATTCTTAAATATCAATTTATCTTGCAAATGTTGCAATCCTTGTTTAGTTTATTAATAGCAAGTCTTTCTTAATGGAGAAATCTAAACAAATAAAGTTTAATTTTTTCAAGTTTTTAAATACAGGAATAGTTGGTCCTTTAATTGGTTTTGGAATAATAACAAGTACCATTCTCTTCTTAGCATTATTTTTGGCTTGAAAAATATAATAATGTATAAATTGTACGACTCACTAGACATACAGTATAAATACCTATATAGTAATAAAAATTCCTATTAATCTTGAAGAATTTCCCTTATCTTCCTTTTATTATTTTTGCGGGTGCACTAATAACTACAGCTACGGTTGGTTTGCCTATATTTATTTCTTAGTATTTATTAGTCTGTATTTTTTTTTAAGCATACAATGATCATTTAGATTTATTGTTTGTAAAAATTTATATTTGACTTTTAAAAAATTAGAGTAAATATACAAATGTACATCAATTCATTTTTGTTTTTTTATCATTCTTAAACATTTTCACTAATTATCAAGTATGAACAAAACACAGGAGCAACTGGAAAAGCTTAGAGAAGTGGCGGAATCTTCATTAAATAAAACCGAAGAACTACAAAAAGTTTTAGCTCAAATTGAAGCTTTAATGTCTAGAACTGAAAATCAGAAGGTTCAGGACAAATCAAAGGAGTAATTTATAGATTTTATAGATTTAGAAAAATAAATTTTACTTAATTTAGACTTTTTTTAACCTACCTCCATAACATCCTTGTCCAATTTTGAAAAAATCAGAAGATGCTTTTAGTAAATCTTTATCTTTAGATATTGAATTAAGACTATAAGCTAACCCAGAAAATAAAACTCTATTTACATTTTCTGATTTTATTTTACTTTGAAAGGCATGCCATAACTGATTTTTTTTGAAAAGAATAATCTCTCCTTCAAAATTATTATCTTTTTTTATAAAACGCCACATGGCGGGCTGTTTACCATTTGGTTTACTTGTATAAAACGTTCCGATGACGGATTTGCCCTTTTTTAATTGGCCTTCCAGTGAATCATTTCTCCTTTTTGAGAGATTAATAATGATATTTTGATCTACTTCAGATATTAAGGTGCAGTCTATTGGATATATTTCTACAATGAATGGAATCATTCTTTTAGAAGATTTTGTTTGGTTTTGTGGAAAAAGTTGTGGAAAAATTCATAAAAAGTTGAAAACTTTTTTAGGACTCACTGACAGAAGAAGTATAAATACTTAAAATAAGATAAAAATCCATATCACCATAAGATTTGTTCAGAATTGATTTATTTAAATTTTATTTTTGATTAATTTATAAACTTCTTTCTTGCAGACATTTACATCAAATGATTGCATTGTTGTAACTTGAAGCCCTGCCTGCGAGGTAATTTTTACAGTAGCGTTACATTCATCATGCTTTAATGCCATGTAACTTGGTTTTTCATTTCTTACATTGTTTGTCGGCTCAGATTCCTTACTGTATTTCTCCATAACTAAAGTTAATGCTTCTATTTCAACGGAAAATGTCTCATTGGCTGCTGAATAAAATGGAAATAATAATGCTGTAGAAATTATTGTGTATAAGAATTTTTTCATTTTAAATCATATTGTTTATTTTTTTTATAACGTATATTTTATGTTGAGAAAATAGGTAAGTTTGTACCATTGATGTAAATGATATTGTTCAAATTGATTTTCTCCTGCCATATATTATTAAACTTACCTAACTTAGTTTATTTATTTATTTTTTGAGGACTCTAGTATAAAAATATATTATTAATTAGTAAAAATTTTTGTTTATGATATTTCAATCATATTTTTTTCAGAGAGTATGCCCCATTTTTGAAATTCTCTTTTACAAAAATGACCACCAGTTAAGTCCCCAAAAGCGGGTAAATAAAGAGTATTTGTATATTTATCTAAAGCAAAGCATCTCAATGATATCTTATCTTTGAAGTTTTTAAGAAGGAATTTAGGATGGTAATGACCACATATATTTAATATATTCTTTTGATTAACATTTAGTGGTTCGTGACTATAAATAAGATTTAAGGATCTCATCTTTTTTAGATAAATAATATTCTTTATTAAGCATCCCCTATCATGATTTCCCTCAATAAAAATTATCTTATTTTTGTAATAGTTGATAAGTTCTTCAATATTATTTTTTAAATCACTACTAAGAGCATCTTTACTATGAAATAAATCTCCAAGAATAATTAATTTATTAGGTTTAATTTTATCTATTAATTTATAGATCCTATCAAAGTTTGATTTATCTCCTTCATTTGTCAAAGGGATTCCATTTTGTTGAAAATATTCTCCTTTTCCTAAATGAATATCACTTATTAAAAGTTCTTTGGTTTTGTGAATAAAAAGAGATCTAGAGGGAAACATCTCCAAAAGAGTATCATCCCAAAAAAATTTTATAGATTTTTTAATATCTCCGCTATTCATAGGATTTTATTAGTTTATTAACTCTTTCCTCTATTGATTCATTACTTAGTGTATTTCTTAATCTTTCAACCAATAAAGGGAATGAAAATGGAGTAGGTTTTTCAATGTTGTTAAATATTAATCTGCAATTTGAAATTCGTTTTAAGCATTCTTTTATTCTTAAGCTTTCCAAATCATCTCTATTAACTTCTTGGAATGCTTGTTTAATTAATAAATGATTACTTTCATATTTTTTAAAAACGTCAAATAGTAAATTAGAACTAATTTGTAATTGATTTGGACTTTTTAAGTTTGATGGGCTGTGGTTATTCACCAAACCACTTATTTGGGCAATTTTTTTAAATCTTTTTTTTGTAAGTTCAGAAAAATTGATTGCACTTTGTAAGTCTTTTTCTAATTGATTAATGCTTAAAAAATCTATTAACTGTTTTTCTATTTTAGAAAAGTCATAATTATTGGAGGTAGTTAAGCTAAATCCAAAATCATTTGAAGTAATACTAAAAGTATTCTTATTTATTTTAGCTAGTCTGTAAGCAAGCAAAAAAGCAATACCTTCATTAACAAATTTTCCTTCAAGTGTAAAAACAAAAAGACTCTTGAAGTCTTTCCCTTTATAAAACTCAACTAAAAGATCATTTTCTTTTGGAATATTAGATAGCCTTCTTTGTAAATCTAAAAGAGGTTTTAAAGATGATATCTCTTTATTAAGAAATTTACTTGATGATTCAGGGGTGTTGCAAATACTAATTTCTTTTCTTATGTTTATACTTAAAAGATTTGAGATTGGTATTTGTCCCCCAATCCAAGATGGAATAATTGAACTTTTTTTATTTGATTTTTTCACATAAAGGATCATATCTTTTAGTTTTACATATTCAAGAATTCTCCCAGCGAAGAAAAAAGCATCTCCTGATTTTAATCTTGAAGCAAAATTTTCCTCAAGATTTCCAATGGTTTTGCCCTTTAAAAATTTAACAATAATATATTTATCACTTGTAATTGTTCCGATATTGAATTTATGAATTCTCATGATATTTTTATTACTTACGAAATATTTAAAACCATTATTTCCTTGATCCTTTTTTTGTATCTTTTTGAATTTTGGATAGGCCTTTAAACATTCTCCTCCATTCTCTAAAAAGTTTAAACACCAATCCCATTCTTCATCCTTCATATTTCTAAAACTCCAACAGTTTTTTATAGTTTCTTTTTCTACTATTGGATCAAATCCCCAGCCACATGCTAATGATAATAAATGTTGTAATAGGACATCAAATGATAATTCTGGGAGATTTATTTCCTCAGTAATATCTTTATAGATAATTCTCCTCATTGCACTTAGTTCTATTAATTCAAGTGAATTAGTTGGCATAAAAATAAGTGTAGATTTTCCTCCAGGTTTGTGTGAACTTCTTCCTGCCCTTTGAATAAGTCTAGCTAAATTTTTAGGACTACCTATTTGTACTATTTGCTCTACTGGTTGAAAATCTACTCCTAGATCAAGAGAACTTGTACAAATAACCCATTTTATATCACCGTGTTTTACTCCTTCTTCTACATTTCTTCTGTCTTCTTTATCCATTGAACTATGATGGATTGCAATCTTATTTTCCATTTCAGGATAATAAAATTTTAAACATTGGAACCATTTCTCAGATTGACTTCTGGTATTAGTAAAAAAAATTGTACTTTTATTTTTTTCTATTTCTTCTAAAAGATACTTATGACTTCTTAATCCTAAATGTCCGCTCCAAGGGAGAGTACCTATCTCTTTTGGGATAATACTTTTCAATTTAATGATTTTTTTTAAATCACTTTTTATTATTGTTGGATTTTTTCCTTTGACTCCAACAATTACTCTACCTGCTTCGTATATATTTCCAAGAGTAGCGCTCATTGCCCAAATTTGAACATCTTTTTTGAGGGCTCTTATCGAACTTAAAGATAATTCACATTGATTACCTCTTTTATTTCCCATTAATTCATGCCATTCATCAATAATGATTGAAAATAAATTATCAAATAACTTCTTTGTGTTTTTATTAGCTATGAGTAAAGAGAGGGTCTCAGGAGTTGTTATTAATATATTTGGCGGCTTAAGAATTTGTTTGTTTTTTTCATAAGAAGATGTATCACCGTTTCTTATCCCAATTTTGATCCTTTTATCAACAAATTTAGATGCTTTGTCTAAAGATTTTTCTAAATCCCTGCTAAGCGCTTTTAATGGGGTTATTACTAAAATATTTATACCTTTAGGAATATCTTTTTCCTTTAATTTTAAGAGTGGCCCCATAAAAGCTGCATAAGTTTTACCACAACCAGTAGGCAACTGAATTATTCCATTCTCGCCTCTAAAGAATGAATCCCATGACTCAATCTGATGCGGTAATGGTTCCCAGTTGTTTTTTTTAAAAAAATCATTTATTAGGTAGTAATATTTATAATTTAAATTTTTATTTATCATTATTTTTTCATCAATTTATAAGCATTTTCTATACTATCTGCATCATAAATATTTTTATCTCTTCTCCATTTACTTATCCTTGGAAATCTAACTGCAACTCCTGATTTATGACGAGTAGATAATTGAATATTTTCAAAAGAAATTTCGAATACTAAAAAGGGTTTTACAGATCGAACAGGTCCAAATTTTTCGGTGGTATTTTTTCTAATCCACTTATCTAACTCTTTTATCTCTTCATTATTTAATCCTGAATAAGCACTAGCAAATTTTGTAAGTTCTTTATCCTTCCAAAGAGCAAAACTATAATCTGTATATAAATCGGCTCTTTTACCACTTCCTGCTTTTGCATAAATTAGAACTGCATCAAGTTGCATGGGATCAACTTTATATTTCCACCAATTACCTTTTTTTCTTCCAGGAAGATAACTCGAATTCTTATTTTTAATTACTAAACCTTCAGTATTGAAATTTCTTGAATCTTTTTTTTTATTCTCAATATCATCCCAATTAAATACCTTAAGCAAATTCGTAAGTCTTAATTTGTAAAAATAGGGATCGGAAGTTTTATTTTTCCAATTTAAGTATAATTTTTCAAGTTTATCTCTTCTCTCAGAAAGTATATTCTTTCTTATATCATTTCCGTTAAGTTCAAGAAGATCGTAAATAATAAAGGAAATAGGCAGATCTTTTTGAATCTTTTTTGAAGGAGACTTTCTTCGAAGTCTTTTCTGTAATAATCCAAATTCACCAGGGTAATCTTTAGTTGAGTCCCAGATAAGGATCTCTCCATCAATAACAAAATCCTCATTTATTAAAGATATTAGATTCACTAATTCTGGGAATGAATTATTTACTAATTCCTCTCCTCTTGTCCATATAGATATATTTTTTGATCTTTTTATGATCTGGCCTCTTATTCCATCATATTTCCATTCAAATTGGTATTTATTTACTGACAAATTTTCTAGTGGAATATCTAATGTATTTGCTAATTGAAATGGATATGGCTTATAACCTAGTTCTACTTGATCTAATTCTCCGCTAACTATAAAATTATAAGTTTTAGCAGAGGGAACAAATTTACCCATTAATCTATGCTCGATTATAGATTCATCTATATTTGCTAATTTAGATAATGACTTTTTTACAATTCCTCTAGATACTCCTATCCTGAATGTTCCTGTCAATATCTTATTAAAAACTAAGAGATCTTCCTTAGGAATCATCTCCCAATATTCTTTAATCTTTGCAACTTTTTCTTCTTCATTAATCTTTTGTAATTCTGGAAGTTTATTTTTAATTAAATCATCAAGAGATATATCTTTTGATTTTTTTGATATTATTTTATTTGATAAAAGTAATGATATTACTTCAGCAGAGTCTCCAACTTTTTGATAACAAGTATCAATAAGCCACATAGGTAGTTTGTATGATTTTGAATAATATTCTCTCAATAATTTTCCGCTTATAAATCTTTTATTACTTTTTCCAATTAGTAAAAATATAGTCCAAGAATTATTTAAAGCACTATTTGATACAAAGTAATTTATTAATAAATCTACTTTCTTATTAATACTATTATTTGAATCTAAATCAAAAAATAATTTTGAAAACTTATTTATACTCATTGCTTAGTTTGAAATGATTCAATCTCAATATTTTCTTCAATACTTAGATATTTTGCTAAAGTTTCACCATCTCCATGGTCTAGAAAAATTTTCTTGGCTTCAGAGTTCTTTATTGTTTTTATTAATCCGTTCCAATCTGCATGATCTGAGATTGCAAACCCTTTATCGTATCCAGATCTATTCTTTAATGCTCTTATCAACATCCAGCCACTTGCGAATGCTGTTTGATAATCTCCAAATCTTTTTAGTAAGTTAAATTTATTTTGTGATGGAGGCATCAATAATAAACTACCTTTAAAATCTTTTATTCCAGAATTGATTTTGGCGACATCTTCTAAATTAATGCCTTGATCAATATAGATATCATTGATTTTTTTAATATTACTGTGAACATAAATATTTTTAATATTTTTATTTTTTAATTCGTTTAATAATCTTTGAGCTTTTCCTAGTGAATAACAAAATAAGATTGAAGTCATATGTGGAGATTTATTTACCCATTCAACTATTTGATTAACAATTTTATTTGTTGAATCCCAATTAAATATTGGTAATGCAAAAGTTGATTCACATATCAAAAAGTCAGTTTTTACTTCTTGATAATTTAGGCATGTCTCATCTACCTGCCTTTTAAAGTCTCCAGTAATAAGCCATTTTTCATTTCCTCCCAATAATTTAATTTGAGATGAACCAAGAATATGACCAGATGGATAGAATGAGATTTTTATTCCATTTATTTTAAAACTTTCATCATATCCATATGATTTTACTTTTATTTTCTTACCTACTCGTTCTTTTAAAAGAACACTTGTTTCAGGAGAACAAATATATTCTTCACAGCCAAAACTAACATGATCAAAATGAGCATGAGTAATTAATGCTCTTTTTACAGGTCTAGCAGGATCAATCCAAAAATCTCCATGACTACAAAAAATACCTCCATTTTCTTTGCTGATTAAATTTTTGTTCTGTTTTTCCAAGAAATTATTAGTAGCCAAATTTTATTTAATTAGTTTATAAAGCCCAGGCTTGCTTAGTAAGAGACACAAGAGAGATTAAAATTAATAAATAAATAACAAAACTATTGCTCCATTTTTGAAGGAATGAAGCAAAATTGAAATCTTTAAATTTATTTTCAATCTCTATTGAGGAACTGTCTTCTTTTAATATTTTAAGATTATTAATCTGTAAGCACTTTAATTCTTTAATCAGTTTATTCTCGCAAATAGATAGTTTTTCAATATTTTCTAATAAGTTTGAATTATTTTTTTCTATGTAATTACTAACTATTTCAATATTGCTTCTATTTGATTTTATAAAATCATTTACAATTTTATCCGTGGCTTGTCCATTTTTAATCTTTTCGAGAATAATATCCTTAGACCAGGAATTATCAAGTTCAATTAGTGCGTTTTTAATATTCATGATTAAGTAGATTTACTTAATCATATCTATTTTTTACTTTTAAACGTGGTTATTATCTTTGAGAACTAGAATTTTTATTTTAAGTAGCTATCCAATTAATCTGTTTGGAAAATAAATATTTTCTAAATCTTCTGAATCATTTTTTAATAAATTATTCTTATTGGCTTTATCAGATTTTTCATTTCCAATTTCTATAGTTTCAGTTGATACATTTTTTCCTGAATTAAAATAATTAATAATCTTTTCTAATTCCTCGTTATTAAGCCTTTTGGATGAACCTTTTGCATTAATCCCTAAAGTTTTGCAGGCTAATATAATTTTTTTAGTATCCAAGCCTAGCTCTTTTGAGATTTTATAAATGGGTATGCTTGATTCCATTACTAACCCTACAAGTATTGAGAATATATTTTTTATATTAACTTGTCTCTATTTAACTTGATATCTTTAGTTAGTAAAAGAAATAAATCAATATCCAGTTTCCTCAAGATTTTTAAACTCTTTTTTCATGGTTGGGTTATTGTAGGTCAATTTCTTTACAGTGAGATCTTGGGATTTTGTGTTGGCACGTTGCAAATGTTGTTCGGAAAGGAGTAGAGCCTCTTTGGTCTTTTCTAACTGTTTAATTGTTTTATCTATTCCTGAGATTGCTTCTTTAAATCTATCTGATGCAAGTCTCACATTATTACTAACAGCATATTTAAATTGGCTTAAAGTATTTTCAAAATTTGTTATGTCAACTTTTTTTGCTTTTTCTATTTCAAGTTCCCTTTTATATTTTAAAGATTTTAATGAAGCATTTCTTAAAAGAGAAATTATTGGGATAAAAAATTGAGGTCTAATTACATACATTTTAGGAAAACGGTGTGATACATCAACTATTCCAGAATTATAAAGATCGCTATCTTGTTCAAGAAGTGATACTAATACAGCATATTCACAGGATTTTTCATTCCTATCTTTATCTAACTCTTTAAAAAAGTCTTCATTTCTTCTTTTATTAGTAGTTGTAGAATTCTCATTTTTCATTTCAAACATAATTGATATTATTTCTATATTGTCATTATCAAATTCTCTGAATATATAATCTCCCTTACTGCCAGTTGAAATATCATTGTCTTTTTCAAATATTGAGGTTTGAAAACCAGTTGACCGAAGCTTATTAAATTCATTCTCGCAATGTTTTTCTAATGTTTCTCCTTGCATTTTTGTGCTCAACTTCAAATGCATATCTCTAAGATCTGATATCTTCAAATCTCTTTCTTTAATTATTTCTAGATATCGGTTTTCAATTACTTTTTCATTTTTGAATTTTTCTTGTTTAATTTTTTCAATAGAAATTTTAAGTTCTGTTTTTTCCTTTTCAATTTGATTAATTGCATTAATGATTTCTTTTTCTCTTAATAATTTTTCTAACTTTGCCTGGTTATTTAAATCACTATTAAGTTTATCTATTTCGTTATTGAGAGATTTAATTTTATGATCATTTGAAATCTTAAATTCGTTTATTGCAATTATTTTATCTTTATCAGCGGAATTTAATTTTGACTCAAGATCTATAATTTTTTTTTCCATATCTTTTTTTTCAATAACCATTTTTAACTGCATTTGCTTTTTAGCTAATTCTATTTCCTTTAATTTTTCTTCTTCTACAAATTTAATTCTTTCATTGACTTGATTTAAAAACTCTTTATTTTTAATCTGCGAAAGTATTTCATCAACACTACTAGGATCTATTTTAAATGTTTTTCCGCAATTTGGACATTTTATATCGTTCATATTTTGTTGTAGGAAATAGTGAATAAGGTGTATAAATATTCTTAATTTAATTAACCATTAACAATAATGCTATGTATTAAAAGAATTTGAAATCTTAAAAACATTAATAAAAATCATGAAAATAAAGGCATTTAAATTCAAATAAGGCCAGATTTCTTCAATAGATTTATTTTATTAGCAAGTTCAATATCAGAAGATGAGATATTGTGTCCGATTTTCTTATTTTGAGGTAATGTATAGCCGCTATCATCTACAAACTCGTCTTCGGCAAGATTAATGTTATCGTTTTGTTTAATGTTATTAGTATAATTCTGATTATTAATATTATTCAAGTCAGTCTTATTTCCAAATCCAAAATTTTCAATCCCACGAGCATCAAGAGCTTCTTCAACTAGTATTCCTACAACTTTAGATCTACTTATGGATTCTGCTTGAGAAATCTTATCTATTATTTCTAATACTCTTTTTCTAGGAAGATAACCTATCCTTTTTACGTTAATTTCCATAGAAATTCCCATTATTGTCATTATTGTAACATTTCTGTCAAATTTATCTACCAGCGTAAAAATGTTTTTCAATATTATTAATGTTTTATCTGCAACGTTTATTTTGTTATAAATTATAAAATGTAATGTAAACCAAAAAATGATAGACAAAGTTTACAATAATGCTGATAGTTTTTCTATGGCATTTGATGAAGAATGGGAAAAAATTAAATGTGCAGATAAAAGTAAAAAAATCAAAAAAGTTCTTAAAGTATTGAGTGAGCATCCTTTTGTAATAAGCAATCCTGAAATGTCAGAAAAGATTGCTAATTTTAGAATTAATTTATTAGGAAAATTTTAAAGAGCTATCTTCTAACAACGTTAGTAGAAATGGTGCTTTAGCTGAATATTTATTTAAAAGTATTCTTTCTGATAACGAGACAGACTGTTGAGTATTGATCTTATTTATAATTAGTATTAACTTCTGTTTAGTTGATGATGTGAAGTATTTCATAAAATTTACTAACTAATGATAATTTAATGACAATTTTATTAGGAAGTCAATAAAAAAACTTTAAAATAAATGCTTAATAATAAATTTCTATTTATATAGAATCAGGGAGAGGCAAAAAAACCTTTACTGGCTAGAAATATTATTATTCCAATAATTGGTCCAAGACCAAAGACTGTTAGCACGATTTTTGCTGTAGTCTTATTTTGTTCTACTTCTTTATTATTTATTTTTTTGAAAGAATTTTTTTTACTTTTTTTTGATTTTTTCTTCATTCTTTTTAAAAATTAATCTTTTATAGTTACCTTTTTATTTTCAATGGCTAATTGAAAAATATAAGGTAGTTTGTAAAACAGGCATTTTAATATTGTATAATGAAAAGTGATGCTTATATGATATGAGTTCGACAAAAAGAGAGGAAGTTAGTTCTCACCTACGATATATTCGGTTAGAACTTCGAGATATGCATCAGATGTTATTGAAAGAAGGTCTTTTACCAGATCTAGGGGAGGCAAGAGAAGTGCACGCTCAGTTGGATGCTTTACACCAGCTTTTATCAGAAAAGAATAAGAAGAAAGTAAAGAGCGAATTTGATAATTTTTAGATCCTTTAGGTAATTAAACAAAATTTGTAGTGGATTCAATTTTTCTTCTATTGTCATGCATATTTTCTAATGTTTTATAAATATCCTTTAACTGTAACTGAAGATTTTCTGTTGAACTTATCTCGCTAAGAGAATCCATCGCAGATAACAAACTTTCTTTTGCATCTATTAAAAGCCTGCATTCTTTACTTCCAGCCTCATAAGACATAATTTTTTTTTTTTAATAATATGAATATAATGGGTATTTATCGGTATTGGTTGTTACTTTTGAATAATAATTAGTTAATAATGTTATAAGTTTGATAAACATTAAGGGATTAAAAATAATAGTTTAGTTAATTAAGAATTATTTGACAAATTCCAATATTTATAAATTACTATTTGCTCTTATAAATATTTATTAATTATTTATAATTCCAGATTTAATTCTAATTGATTTAGATTCTTTTGATCTTTCGATTTTATCCGTTTTCTAAAAATTGATTTTCTAGAACCATGCCTCTTATATATATTCTTTGAAATATCCCAATATCCTTCTTTTTGAGTAATTTTATATAATCTTTTCCTTGCAGATCTTGAAGTCTCTTTAATATCAATTATTGGATTATTATAATTTATGTTATTTAAATTTTTATATTCTTCGTAATCAATAATCAACCAAGGTTCATGAATAAAGTGAGTAGGTATATTTTTTAATTCTGGTAACCATTCTCTTATGAATTCCCCTTCAGGATCATGGTCTTTCCCTTGTTTAACAGGATTATAAATTCTATTTGTATTTATTGATGTAGTCCCAGATTGCATTTGACATTGACACCAATGAATACCTGGCTCATAATCCACGAACTTTTTAGCCAATATTTCTCCAGATTCTTGCCAAGGGATCCATAAGTTATAACTCGCAAAGGACATTAACATTGCTCTCATCCTAAAATTTAACCATCCATTATGATTTAGCGACCTCATGCAAGCATCTAGAAAAGGATATCCTGTTTTGCCTTCACTCCATAGTTTAAGAAATCTATCGTTTTTTCTTCTTAAATTATTAAAGAATGAATGAAATTCTTTAAATTCTAATTCAGGTTCACTTTCAAGCTTCTGAATAAAATGACAATGCCAAGCAAGTCTGCTTTTGAACATTTTGCTATTTATATCATTCTTAAAATTTGTCTTTTGATAAATTTCTCTTATTGAGAGGCAACCCCAAGTTATGTAAGGTGAAAGTCTTGAACAATTATCTTTGGATTTATCTGGATTAGATATATTTTTCCTATAAAGGTAAATATCTCTTCTTAAGAAAATTTCAAGTCTCAATAAACCCTCTTTTCTTCCACCTTTTAATCTCCCTAAACATTTGTCTTCCTTAAATTTAAAAAAATCATCATCAGGAATATTTCCTGATCTGAAATTAACAGGATCTAATTTTAGTTTAATTTGGGGTATCTTTTTATTTAAATGTTTTTTCCAATTATTCGCCCAACAATCTCTATTTGTTTTTCCTCTAAAAACAGCAAATTGTAAATATTCTTTCCATGGAATATCGTGCTTTATTGTCCAAGTTCTTATTTTCTGATCTCTTTTATAGGTGTAATAATCTCCTGTTTCTTGATGACTATAAATACCCATTATTTTAAAGGATTTACTAATCTCTTCAAATGTCTCTATTACATCTCCTGTCCTAATAACTAATTCCTGGCCCAATTTTTTTAAATCTTGATTTAAATCAATTAATGATTCCTTACAAAATTGCCATTGCCTATCAGAATATGAATTCTGTGACCAAAGATCTTTTTCTATAATGTAAATCGGTAATAACTTAAATCGTTTTGAAGCTTCAAATAAAGCTTCATTATCCTCAATACGCAGATCTTTTTTAAACCATAAAATATTTACTTTTTCCAACTTTAATCTATATTTATTTAATAATAAAGCTCAAAAAAATAAAATGTTATTTAGAAGTTACTTTATAAAGAAAAACTAGACTAACAATAAAGAAAATTATTAGTGTTAATGTTAGTGGGGAGAAATTTAACATTTTAAACTTTTCTAATTAGACATGATCAATTCTCTTTACGGTATAAAACATTTTTTATTTAATCTCAATTACTCTTTCTCAAAAAATAAATAAAATCTTCAACTTCTTTTTTAGATACTAATTTATTTCCTTTTTGATATTTATTGATTTTATTATGAATTTTTGAAATCATATTATTAAATGTTATTAGATAACTCATTTTTAATACTTTTCTAGTAGATAAAAAACTTCTACACCAATCTTATCAGGTTTTGTAATTTTACATCCTTTATCAAGATTCATATCGCATTTACTATTTGCAGGAACCGATTTCCATGAACATATCTTCTCTTCCGAATATTTATTTTTTACTACCCAACCTTCACTTATGAATTCATCTATAGAACCTTTTCCACAAGAAATTGAGATCTCTAATTTTTTATTTGAATTTGAATTTGATCTTATATTTTTATTTTCTTTATTTGGTTTTGTTTGAATTAACTGATCTTTTATACTACATGATGTTAATAGCAGTGTTAAAAATATAAATCTGAAATATTTCATTTGTTTTCTATTAGGTGATGTAAGGTATTTAATACTCATTTTTTATTATTTCGATTCTATTACCTTAAGTAATATATCCATTTTGGACATAAGAGTTTTGACATCATCTGGTTCTGGAAGAATTAATTCCTCTGTAACAGCTAAGTGCATTTTTTTTAATTCAGATCTAAGATCTTTTAAATGCATTTTTACATCATCTTTTTTTTGAGCCGAATCAGACATGATATCTAATAAAAGTACTGATTTAATTTGATTTTTAATAATATACTACAAAATTTATTTTTATCTTAAGAGTAAATATTATTTACTTTCAAACTCATCAATTTCTTTTCCTCCATTACAAAAATTCACAGCAATCATATTTATAGTTGCAATGTCGTATTTATTAGATTTTAACTTATTTAGGATATAAGAATTTGCTTTACTTTGACATTTTAATTTAGTAGCGGAATATTTTATTACAGGTTGAAAATAGCCAATTGTTAATAAAAATACAAATATTGAAAATAAGAACTTTTTTTCGTTTTTAAATAACTCATTGGTTTTCTTTTTTGTTCTTAATAAATAAATCAGCCATTTGTCTGGCAATCCAATCTGAACAAATAAAAATTCAACCCACCAAGGAAGTTTTTTATCATTAATTTGAACCGAATTAGAGGGATTTCTCTTCTTTCTTTGATCAAAAGTAGATTTCTTTTTCTCCTGTTCATTAATAGAATTTTTTTTCTCCATGTGGTCATTTGACTTATATGAATATAGTAGTTTTATTTTGATTTGAAAACTATATATTTGTTTTTAAATTTTAATTTGATTAATCCAAAAAGTTTATTATTGTTTAATAAGTATATTTTTACCTAATGGCAAAGAAAAGGAGAAAATTAGATAAGAATTTTGAAAAGATTATTTATTCTTCTAAAAAAAAGATCGAATTAATATTGGCGAAAATTTATGATATTACTGATGATGATATACAGAAAGAATATATGTCAGCTTTTCAAGAAGTTGTTAATCTTTTTGATTTGCTTAAAAATGATTATGAGCTCGTAGGTTTTCATGAGGATTCTGATGCATTGAATAAAAACTTTAAGGATGCTATTTCTAAATTTGAAGCTGAATATGAAATCTAAAAGTTACTTTTTATAGGGAATCACCGGAATTTCTATTGGATTTCCTTTTTTTAACTTATATCTATTTATTTTTAATCTTTTTACACATAAAATTTTATTAACCTCATTTTTACAAATTCTATAGATTTCATTATTTGTTATTGAAAAAGCATGAACGCTATAAAACAAAAAAATTAGATATGTAAAGATTATTTTCATGTGTTTACTGTTCTATTATTTACAGTATGTACTTATAAGACACTCTAGGTCTTTTTTACTGATTTCAGTAGATATGAAAACTTCTTGAGCAGTTTGGCCTTTTCTTGCAATAGCTTTGTATCCACTTATAGTACTTACTGATATCCTTATGGTTAGGTTAGTTGCTCTACCTCTAACTTTAGAAATTGAAGCAGGTGTTACAGTTTTGATATTTTCATTCGAGGCTAATTTCTTTAAAACTGGAATTAGACCTTCAATGTAAGTACTATGTGTGATTACTATTCTTCCCAATATAAAATCCATTTACTACATAATAAAAGAAATAATTGAAAATCACGTAATTCTTAGAAACTTATTCTTTTGATAATTTCATTAAATTAAAAATGATTATTAGTTGTTCAACTTTTGTTATATTTAGATTATTGAATCAATAAAAAATGATCTTTCAAATTGGTTGGGCAGCATTAGCTGCAATATTTACTTTCTCAATAGCAATGGTGGTTTGGGGTAGAAATGGCGATGGATCTATTGATATTTAAAATATTTTGGGTTCATTAGATTTCCAGGAATTTGATAAATTCCTTATCATAGCTTCATTTGTTTTACTTGTTCTTATAACTATAGCGGTTGCCTATATATCTTTTATATCTTGGAAAGATAAAAGAAGAGAAGAAAAATAAATATTTATTTTTCTATCTTTTTTCTTTTTTCTCTTTCTGAGAGTATTGTTTCTCTAAGCAATTCCTTTGCTTGTTCAAATTTTTTAAGGTTACTTATATAGATACTTATATCCTTTTCAACTTTTGTTAAAGGTAGATTTAATTCCCTTGTAAGTTTAGTTAATATCTCTAACTTTGAAATATCTGCTTCCTCTTTGAAGTCATTTGCTATTGTAATAATTTTGTAAATTCCTAATATCAATATTCTAGAATAGTAGAGTTTTTCTGAACTGTCTTGAATGATTTTGTTAGAAATTTCCTCAAGATTTTTATTATTATGAGATTTAATTGTCTCTTCAGAAATTTTTAATATTTCGTCAGGACTAAAGTTTGTAGAGTTACATAAAGCGTTAAAAAGTTTTTCCAAGTGATCTTTTGGCTCGTATCCATTTGTCAGTTCTTTAAATGTTTCAGAAAGACCAACGCAAAAATATGAGTCTTGAGTAAATTCGCTTTGATGATTTAAAAGGTTAAGCTCCACAAGCATTTCATCTACAATTCTTTTATACAAGTTAGGAATAACAAATGGGAATTGCTCATGAAATAATGCTTTGCTATCAGAGACTGTCAATTTTTCTTTCAATTTTTTATATGTAAACCTTAATAACCTTAGCGTAAGTTGACTCAATATCGTTAAGATCTAATAAACTAATAAATATTATTATGATCCCTTTAGTTCTTGAAGAGTCTGGTGGTACCGAAAGGGTATTTGATATTTACTCTAGATTACTTAGAGAAAGGATAATTTTCCTGGGAGAGCCTGTAACTAGTGATACAGCTAATAGGATAGTTGCTCAATTACTTTTTTTAGAGGCAGAAGATCCTGAAAAAGATATATATATGTATATAAACTCTCCAGGGGGATCAGTATATGATGGACTTGGTATTTTTGATACAATGCAACATGTTAAGCCTGATATTAATACTGTATGTGTAGGTCTAGCAGCGAGCATGGGAGCTTTTTTATTGGCAGCTGGTACTAAGGGTAAAAGAAGCAGTTTAAGGCACTCTAGAATTATGATTCATCAGCCTTTAGGGGGGGCGAGAGGACAAGCCAGTGATATCAGAATTCAAGCAGATGAAATCTTATTTTTAAAAGAGAGATTAAATATCGAATTATCAGAAAGAACTGGTCAGGATTTAGATAAAGTAAAAGAAGATACAGATAGAGATTTTTACATGTCTCCTACCGAAGCTGTTGAATATGGATTAATAGATTTAGTTCTAAATAAAAAACCTGTTCCAAGCAGTTAAATCAATTAAGTAATTGAGGAGTCCTGTTTTTCTCAGGAATAGTTGTAAATTCTGCAAGGATCTTAAGGAATTCATCAGCATCTAATGTTTCTTTTTCTATTAAAATCTCAACCAGTTTATCCATGGCTTCCCTATTTTCGTCAAGAATTTTGTAAGTTTCTTTATAACAATCTTTTACCATGACTCTTATACTTTCATCAATCTGTTTTGAGATCGAGTCCGATACTTCACTTCTAGTCATAAGATCTCTACCAACAAAAACCTCTTGATTTCCACCCTCTAAAGCTATTGGTCCTAAATTGCTCATACCAAATCTAGTAACCATTTGTCTAGCCATAGATGCTATTTGTTGAAAATCTCCACCTGCACCAGTAGTTATTTCACCTTTACCAAAGACAACATCTTCTGCTGCTCTACCACCAAGGGCACCCATTATGCGAGCTTTCAATTGTGCCTTACTTATTAATGTCTGTTCATCATCTGGTGTGAACCAAGTAAGTCCTTTAGCTTGTCCCCTTGGTATCACTGTTACTTTTTGCACTGGATCATGTGCTTTTACAAGTGAACCAATTATTGCATGACCTATTTCATGGTAAGCAATTAATCTTTTGCTTCTTCCATCAGTAAGTGGAGAACCTTCCATTCCTGCTACTATCCTATCTACAGAATCATCAATCTCTAGAATACTTATAGAACTTTTTCTTCTTCTGGCTGTTAATATTGCAGCCTCATTAAGCAAATTAGCTAAATCTGCACCAGTAAAACCAGGTGTTCTTCTAGCAATGCTTTCTAAGGTTAAATTTTCATCTAATTTTTTATTTCTTGAGTGGACTTGAAGAATCGAAAGTCTACCTTTAATGTCTGGTGCGTCTACTGTGACTTGTCTATCAAATCTACCAGGCCTCATTAAAGCTGAATCTAATACATCTGGTCTATTTGTTGCGGCAATAATAATAATTCCACTATTACCCTCAAATCCATCCATTTCAGTAAGGAGTTGATTTAAAGTTTGTTCTCTTTCATCATTACCACCCCCAATACCTGCTCCTCTTTGTCGTCCAACAGCATCAATCTCATCAATAAATATTAAACAAGGACTATTCTCTTTTGCTCTTTTAAATAAATCTCTAACTCTACTTGCACCAACTCCAACAAACATTTCAACAAATTCAGAACCTGATAGAGAAAAGAATGGAACACCAGCTTCTCCAGCTATAGCTTTTGCTAATAAGGTTTTACCAGTTCCTGGTGGTCCAACTAATAAAACTCCCTTAGGAATTTTTGCTCCTACAGAAGTAAACTTTTCAGGCTTTTTCAAAAATGTGACAACTTCTTCTAAATCTTCTTTCGCTTCATTTACACCTGCTACATCATCAAATACGACACCTGTATTAGCTTCCATTGCAAATCTCGCCTTTGTTTTTCCAAACTGCATTGCTTGTCCAGGACCTCCTGGCATTCCATTAGATCTTCTGGCAAGCAAAATTAAACCACCAATTAATAAAACAGGGAATAATAAGTTTCCTGCAATTCCTAATGCTGGAGGGGTTGTTTTGACTGGATGAACATCAAAACTAATTCCTTCATTCTTTAAATTGCTAATTAGTTCAGGTGTTAGGCCTGGAAGATCAACTCTAAGTCTTTGAACCTTATTATCAAGATCAGAATCAACTGTTTCAACAACGGCATTTCGACCTCCATCATAAATATCAACTGAAGTAACTCTTCCTGCCTCAATATAATCAAGAAATCTTCCATAACTCATACGTGCAACTGCAGCATTTTTTGGTGCTACTGTGGTTCCATTTGATTTGAGAGAATCTACATTATTATTTGAAAATAGTTGCCAAGATAAACCTACAACAATAGCAATCGGTAAAAGCCATAATATAACAGTTTTAAATTTTTGATTCATTAATAACATCAGATCATTATTTGTAATTCTATTATGTGTTAGTTAATTTCGTTGAAATTTTTTATCTTAACTAAAAATTTTATGCAAAAATTTAAATATCGCCCTCTACTAATTCATGAAAATAGTTTAGTTTTTTTCTTTATCAGATAATATGACTTTCAAAATTAATCAAAAAGTGAAGCTTATTGTACCTTTGCCTTACTTAAAAACCTCTGACAACATGCCTATGCTTAGACCTCCAGATCTTGTAGCGATTGATGAGATTGGTCAAGTTTTATCTATTAAATCACCTAATTCTGTTGAAGTTCAGTTTAGAAGAGGATCATTTTTAATAGATGTTGACAAATTGGAATTAGTAGAAGGTTAAAATCTATCTTGCCAAATATTTTTTATTTGATTACAGTACTTTTCTTTTCCACTGATACTCAAAGAAGGATTTATAAGATACTTTCTAACAGTCTCTAATATTTCACTTGAATTAATTTTTGAGATCTTTTCAATAAGTTTTTCATCTAGATTTGGATCCATATTCAATCCCAGGAGTTGAACCTTCCTATTAATAATCTCTTCAGTAGTTTGGGAAGATAGTAAAATTGCAGTATTAAGCTTAATTTTTGCTAAATCAAGTTCTTCTTTTGATAAAAGACTACTTGTAATCTGATCCCATAAGTCCAATAGATGATTAAAAGTATCTAAACAATTATTAGTCGATGAAGATAAATAAATCAAAAAAGGGGATGAATTTTTTCTTAATGGATTAAAAACCCCAGCATCATAAGTCAACCCATTGCTTTCTCTAAAAATTTTAAAAAGTTTTGAGCTCATCCCATAAGCTAAATAAGATTCTAATATTTTTAGTTTTACAAAATCATTGTGCTTACATGAACATGTTTTATTACCGATTAAAAAAATAACTTGGTTTGTATTTTGATAATGTATTTTACATTTTCTTTTATAAAAATTAATAGTATTTTTTTCATAAATAATATTCTTACAATATGATCGATTAGAAATTATTGAATCAAGATTTTGCATATTTTTATCGTAGTAATTTGATAAAAGTACTTTTTTTCTTTTCTTAAAGCTATTAAATTCATCTAAAATATCTTCATAATTTATATTGTTAATATTATTTATATAACCGTTTGTATCGTATGCATAAGGATGGTTTTTATAAACTAATCTTTTCCAATTTTCAAATGCTTTATTAAAGGGATTTTCTATTAATTTCCTTATGTAATTAGTAGTATTTAGTTTGCATATATTAAATTGATCTTTAGATAAAATTGGTTTCTCTATAATAAAATTTAGAATTGGATATATGTTTTTAAAGTATAAATTTATTGATTTTATATTAATTAATATTCCATCTTCGAAGGTTTCACAATTTAAATCTGCTCCATATGAATCAATATAATCTGATAATTTGAAATTATCATATCCTTCGCAACCCCTAATAAGTAATGAACTTAAAATTTGATTAATGCCCTTTTTATTTTCACTGTCTTTATTACTTCCCCCTGAAACCCATATACTTGCAACATTTATATTACTTTTATAGTTAATATAATAAGAATTCATAATTAAATCTTTTCAATAATCAAAGTAAAATTTTCATCTGACAAATAATTAAAAATTTTTTTAAAATTGTCTAATTTACTCCAATATTCAATATGTTTTTTATATTCTAATTGAGGGTTTTTCCTATCCCATAAAAGACTATTTCCAAAAAAATGAGTTAGCTGAGATGGTGTTTCTAAATTAAATATATAATTACTATTTATCATTCTTGATGCTCTTTTGAGTTCTTCTCTGGAGATATTTCTTTTTATAAATAATTTATCGATTGTCTTTTCTAAAATATTTTCTATTAGTGTTAAATTTTCTTTTTTAAAAGATATTTCGATAATAAATAGGCTGCCAAACTCACCCGAATGTACATCAGCATAAACAGACTCAACAAGGTTATTATCCTCCTTGAGAGGTCTTATTAATTTTCCATTATGTCCATCGCATAAGAGAGAAGCAAGCATCTCAAAAGCTAATATGAATTTTTGATCTTTGTTTGAGGGTATCTGCCAAGCAGTAAATATTCTAGAAAATTCAATTTCTTTAAACTTAATTATTTTCTTGCCATTTTTAATCAAAGATTTGTATTTTGGAATCCTATTTATACAATTTATATTTTTTGTATAAGACAGTTCAAGATTGTCAAATATTTCTATTGAGTTTGTAGGTAAGTTCCCTGCAAATGCAAAACAGATGTTTTTTAAGATATATTGATTAGTATGAAATTTTTTTAGATCATTAATTGATAGCGATTTTACTATCTCTTTATCTCCAAGAATAGGCTTACTATAAAAATGATCTATCCAAACTTCTTTTAAAAACAAACCAAAAAGTATTTCATCTGGTTGGTCAAAAGATTGCATTATTTCTTCAATAACTACAGATTTTTCTGTAACAAATTCTCTGTTATTTAGATATGGATTCAAAACCAAATTTGTTAATAAATAAAGGGACTCTTTGAAATTAGCTGGTGGTATGAGAACGTAGTAATGTGAATCATCATAACCAGTAGATGCATTACTATTTCCACCAAGTGATTCTATTCTTTTATCAAACTCTCCGGGTAATAGTTTTTTAGATCCCTTAAAAATCATATGCTCTAAGAAGTGAGCTGTTCCTCCTTTATCTTTTTCTTCAAATGAAATACCACCTTTGCACCAAATATCTATTGAAATTAATGGTGCATTTTTCTTATTAATAAAAACACTGTCTGTTTCACTTGGATGTTTCCAATATTTAATTCCTTCAATATCCATTTAGAAAAATTTTTCCTACAATTAAATTACTTTAACTTTGTCTTTGACTGATTCTTTTAATAAAACAAAATTGATTGATCCATTTATCTTATCTTTGTTGAGGAATATTGGTGAGAAGAGATCATTATTGAATAATCTTGAATCAATAAACATTAACTCAAACTTCTTAAATATTGTAAGTGATAATAAACAAGGCGAATTTTACATAGAGAATCAATTTCATAAAGCAAAGGGTTTTAGAAAATTACATGTCGAAATAGCAGAATTTTCTAATAATTTAAAGATTCTTCACGTTGTTTTTTTCCCTGACCCCAATTTTAATATTCCAATTTTTGGTTTGGATCTTGTAAAAGTTAATGAAATCATAACAGCTGCAATAGTTGATTTATCTCCAGTATCTAACAAAATTAATTATGATTTAGAATCTCAACTTATAAATGCAAATAAGGATAATTTTGGAATTAAGAGGAAAATACCAGAATGGGGGGGGATTTTTTCTGAACATGTTTTTTTTGCATCTTTAAAAAATAAGGAAGATCAAAATTATTTTTATAAAATAGTAGATGAATATATTAGAATCTTAGTAAACTATTCAACAAACATACTTCCCGATGAGGAACCACAAAATATTAAGGAACGTATTTATTATCAAAAACAATATTGTATTCAACAGATGAAAAATGAAAAAACAAGCATGGTTTTATTAAAGTATTTTGATAAAAAATGGGTCGATAGATACATCAAGGAAATATTATTTGATTTTTAACGCATGTAATGAAGTCAACAAAATTTTTTTTATTATCTTTAATTCTCTCTCCCTTTTTATTCTTAAATTTTTCTTGTTCAAATGAGAAAAATTTTAAAGAAGATGATAATTTAAATTTAGAAAAGGACAGTATTCCATCCTTAAAAGGAGTTGCTGCACTAGGAGAACTTTCCCCAGCGGGTGAAGTAAGAAAATTAGCTTCTCCTGTTAGTCAATTTGGTACTTTTCCAAGAGTTGTTGAATTGTTTGTTAAAGAAGGAGATTATGTCGAAAAAAATACTGTTTTGGCAATATTCGAGAATAGAGAAAAATTAAAATCTGATTTTGAAAAAAATAAATATCTTTTAGAAACCAATGATCTTGAAATCTCTTTAAAAGAAGACCAACTCAAAAGATTTCAATTAGCTATTGATAAGAATGCTTATTCAGAAATTCAGTTTTCTCAAAGAAAAGATGAACTTTTAAAACTTAAAAAACAAAAAATTATTAATTTGGCTGATAGAAAAGCTATTCAAATCGATCTTTCTAATTCACAACTTCGTAGCCCCATTAATGGTTATATCTTATCTATCAATACAAGGGTAGGAGAAAGATCAAATTCAGAAGGGGTATTGGAAATTGGAGCAAGTCAGAATATGGCAGCTACGATTGAAGTTTATGAGTCTGATATTGATAGAGTATTTCTTAATCAAAGAGTTGAATTAACAAGTGAAAATGGTGGATTCGAGGATAAGCTTTATGGATTTGTAGTAAGAATTAATCCTCGGGTTAAACAACGAAAAGTTTTATCTACTGATCCAACCGGTGATGCTGACGCAAGAGTAATTGAAGTTTTAGTAAAATTAAACCAGAAATCTATTGAAAAAGTAAAGTCTTTCGCTGGAATGAAGGTAATCGCAAGATTTATTCCTAAATGAATTTTATTAAATTTAGGAAAATACCACTAGCTTGGTTGTTGTTAAGTCGTCAACCCTTGAGATTACTTGTTGCTATTGCAGGTATAAGTTTTGCTGGTATTTTAATGTTTATGCAATTAGGTTTTCGTGATGGTTTGTTTGATGCAAGCGTTACTGTACATAGATTGCTAGATGCTGATTTAGTTCTAATAAGTCCTAGATCAAAAAGTTCTATAAGTATGAGCGGCTTTCCTAAAAGAAGATTAATACAAGCTTTAGCTCAAAATGAAGTATTATCAGTCGCACCTGTAAATTTAAATTATCTTCTATGGAGGAATCCTGAGAACCTAAAAACTAGATCAATACTAGCTTTGGGATTTAATCCTGAGGATTCACTTTTAATTGATGAGAAATTTAAAGCTAAAGCAGAATCCTTGAAAAATCCTGGACGAGTATTATTTGACACACTATCAAGACCTGAATTTGGTCCCATAGAAGAATGGTACAACAATGGAAGGAGTGTTGAAACAGAGGTTGCTGGAAAAAGAGTAAAAGTTGAGGGATTGGTAGAGTTGGGCCCATCATTTGGAGCAGACGGAAACTTAATTACAAGTAGAGAGACATTTCTTAGGCTATTATCAGGCAATCCTAAAGGTAGTATAGAAATTGGTCTAATAAAGCTTTCTGCTAAATCTGATCACCAATTTATTAAAAGTATTCTTAATAAATCACTTCCTAATGATGTGAGAGTACTAACTAAGAGGGAATTTATTGATTTTGAGAAAAATTATTGGAGAGATAGTACTGCTATTGGTTTTATCTTTAGTCTTGGGGCTTTGATGGGTTTTGTTGTTGGATGTGTTGTTGTCTATCAAATATTATACAGCGACGTAAGTGATCATCTTCCTGAATATGCAACCTTAATGGCTATGGGCTATAGATTAAAGTCACTCTTATTTGTAGTTGCGAGAGAGGGATTTTTACTTGCTTTATTTGGTTATATACCAGCTTATTTATCTGGTCAGATTTTATATGCAGTAATCAGAAACTCAACTAAATTACCGATTTCAATGGATTCAAATAAAGCAGTCCTTATTTTTGTACTTATTTTGATAATGTGTATGGGTTCTGCTGCAATAGCTATGAGAAAATTAGTTGATGCTGATCCTGCAGAAATATTTTAATAATTGATATGGTTTCGGATAAAACAATACTTGAAAATTTATCAAAAAGGGACACAGTTTTAATTAATAACTTGAGCCATTCTTATGGTTTAGGAAATAATAGAAAAAAAGTTCTTGATGGAATTAATATGAATATTAAAAAAAGTGAGGTTGTTTTATTAAAGGGACCTTCGGGTTGTGGTAAGACGACTCTTTTGACATTAATAGGTGCTTTAAGAACTTGCCAGAATGGAAGTCTTAATGTGTTGAGTAAAGAGCTAAATGGTGCTTCAAGAAAAGTCAGGCAAAAGCTTAGACGAAATATAGGTATGATATTTCAAGGGCATAATTTACTAAGATGTTTAACTGCTGAACAAAATGTTCAAATGGGAGCAGATTTAATAAAAGGTCTTTCTTATTTACAAAGAAGAGAAATTGCTAGAAGATGGTTATCTGAAGTGGGACTTGAAGAACATCATAGAAAATTACCAAGTGATCTTTCTGGAGGACAAAAACAGAGAGTTGCAATAGCAAGGGCTTTGTCTGCGAATCCCAAACTACTTTTAGCTGATGAGCCTACATCAGCTCTTGATAGCGTTACTGGTAGAGAAATTGTAGCTTTGTTAAGAAGGTTAGCAAAAGATCAAAATTGCTCAGTTCTTATGGTGACTCATGACCCTAGAATTTCAGATATGGCAGATAGGATTTTAAATATGGAGGATGGAAAGATTTTTAGCACCCATGGTGAGTTAAAATATTAAAAATAAAAAATTTTATGGCCAAGAGAAGAAATTTAAAAAAAGAGAAGCAGGAACGAAATCGTGCATATGCAAGAAAGTTCAAGAAAAGAAAATTGCGTGGAGAAGTTAGATCAGAGGGTGTTAACGTTACAGGAACTATTAATAATGGTGGTGCTGCAGATTAATAATTTAGATTGCACTTAATTTTATGTAATCTATTTCCAATCATTATGAATGTAAGCATTGTTATTCCTACCTACAACAGGAAACCTATTTTAATAAAATGTTTGCATGCTTTAGAAAATCAAGAACTTAATAATCTTATTTATTCTTATGAAATAATTGTTGTAGACGATGGATCTACAGATGGCACGACTGAATGGATAAAAGAAAATCAAAGAAATCTACCTCATGTTGTTTTATATGAACAAGAACATGGTGGACCTGCTGTTGGAAGAAATCTTGGTGTATTAAAATCAACAGGTGATATTATTATTTTTATAGATAGTGATCTTGTTGTCGTTAATAATTTCTTAATTCATCATGTTAATAATCTTCATAGATACTGGCTTAAAAAGAATAAAAAATGTTTTACTTACGGATCTGTAATAAACACATCTAATTTTCAAAATCCCTTATCAGAAGATAGCAAGATAACTGATATTTCATTCGCTTATTTTGCGACTGGAAATGTAGCTATATCAAAGGAACTACTTTTGAATGTGGGTTTGTTTGATACCTCATTTAGTCTATATGGATGGGAGGATTTAGAACTTGGTGAAAGATTAAAAAAAATTGGTGTAAAACTAATAAAGTGTCCTGAGGCTAAAGGTTTTCACTGGCATCCAGCTTTTAATTGTGATCAGATCCCACTATTACTAAATAAAGAGATTGAGAGGGCAAAAATGGCCTTAATCTTTTATCAAAAACATAAAAATTTAAGAGTAAGGTTAATTATTCAATTTACGTTATTTCATAAATTATTATGGAATGTTTTATGTTTAGGTGGATTAATCAATATCAATTTAATATTTCCTTTATTAAAATATCTAGTTAAATCAGGCAGAAGTGGAATAGCAATGGAAATTTTAAAGTTTCCTCTAAATTTTGTCTACGTTAGTGAACTTTATAAATTAAGTAGGAAATAACTTTTTCATTATGTACCTTAGTTTGCTAGTATATTTTAGTAAATTTAAACCACACATCTGACAGTTTCGGGTGATTCAATAACAGAATTTCCCGTCAGATGGAGGCTAACCCGAAACTTTTAAAAATGGCTGTTGTTACTCTTTCCGAAATGATGGAAGCTGGTGCTCATTTTGGGCATCAAACTAGACGTTGGAATCCGAAAATGTCTAAGTATATATATTGTGCGAGAAATGGCGTTCATATTATAGATCTTGTTAAGACTGCAGTTTGTATGAACGATGCTTACAAATGGGCTAGGTCTGCTGCTAAGAGTGGTAAAAGATTTTTGTTTGTTGGAACTAAAAAACAAGCATCTGAAGTTGTTGCTCAAGAAGCATCAAGATGCGGTGCAGCTTATGTAAATCAAAGATGGTTAGGAGGAATGTTAACCAATTGGACTACTATGAAAGCAAGAATTGAAAGATTAAAAGATTTAGAGAGGATGGAATCTAGTGGTGCAATAGCAATGCGTCCCAAAAAAGAAGCAGCTGTTCTGAGAAGAGAATTAGAGAGATTGCAAAAATATCTAGGTGGACTCAAAAATATGAGAAGGTTACCTGATGTAGTTGTTTTGGTTGATCAGCGCAGAGAGACAAATGCTGTGCTAGAAGCACGTAAACTAGATATCTCACTAGTATCAATGCTTGATACAAATTGTGATCCTGATTTATGTGAAGTACCTATTCCTTGTAATGATGATGCAGTTAGGTCTGTTCAGCTTGTATTAGGTAGGCTTGCTGATGCAATTAATGAAGGAAGAAAAGGTTCTAATGATCAAAGAAAAAATTAGTTAAATTTAATTTACCTTTATATAAATTTTTTAATACAAATTTCATTCAAGTAAAAACATGTCAAACATTACAGCAAAATTAGTAAAAGAGCTCCGCGATAAGACAGGAGCTGGAATGATGGATTGCAAAAAAGCATTAAATGAAACAGATGGTAATCTTGAAAAAGCAATCGAATGGCTCCGAAAGAAAGGCATTGCAAGTGCTGAAAAGAAATCAGGTAGAGTTGCCGCAGAAGGTTCTATTGGGAGCTATATCCACACAGGTTCAAGGGTTGGAGTTCTCCTTGAATTAAATTGTGAGACTGATTTTGTTGCTAGAGGAGAAATTTTTCAATCTCTTCTAAAAGATGTTGCTATGCAAATAGCAGCATGTCCTAATGTTGAATATGTTTCAATTGATGAAATACCTAAAGAAGTCGTAAATAAAGAAAAACAGATTGAAATGGGTAGAGATGATTTAACTGGTAAACCTGATCAAATTAAAGAAAAAATTGTAGAGGGCAGAATCTCTAAAAGATTAAATGAATTAGTTTTATTAGAACAACCTTACATAAAGGATAGCTCATTGTCTGTAGAGCAATTAGTAAAAGAAACAGCTGGCAAGATTGGAGAAAATATTAAAATTAGAAGGTTTACTAGATATACCTTGGGAGAAGGTATTGAAGTTGAGACTGTAGGTTTTGCAGAAGAAGTCGCATCAATAAAATCAAATTAAAATATTGGATAATTATTTATTTAAAAAGTATCAAGAAAAAGCTGATAACCAACTTCTACTGATAGAAGATCGAAAATTAAAAATAAGAAAAGATCTTTATATGATGTATTTCTTATATTTAAATCGTATTAGGTCAGAATTCTTTAATTATATTAAAAAAGCTATTAGTTCTATAGAGAAATCTAAAAATGTAATTAACTTAACTAAAAAAGAAATAAAATCAATAATAGAAAATGATATTAATCCTTTGATAATTGAGAGCATGCCCTTTATAACAATAGAACAATTAACCTTAACAAAATACTCCTTTCAAAATAAGTCATTAAAAGTTGATCATTTTCCTGAGAAAGATCTTGATTTAGATGTCAAATCTTTTTATAAAAAAGATAATAAGACTTATTCATTAAATATTTCTTCTGAATTTAAATACTATAATTTTTCAGAAGAATATGAATTGAATTCATCAATTAATTTAGATGATTTTAATTTTGAATATCAAAATCTAATTGATTACTCTATTATCACGGATAAGGAAACTTGTGATTCCTTAAAAAATGAGAAAATAATAAACGGTGTATTAAGGGATTCAGATATATTGAAGAATGATCAAGAAAATTATAAAAATATGCAAATTTTTGATGAAATCTCAAATCTTTTAAATTGGTCTGAGTGGCTTGATTTTTCCTTGTCCTGTCAGTTAAAGAAAATAACTAATCAAATTAATAATATTCTCTTTTTTAAAAAGATTATTAAGAAAAAAAT
>CACOIV010000013.1 GCA_902627335.1 uncultured Prochlorococcus sp. | reverse complement strand
CAAAAATAGATGCTGAAGAACTAGCAAAAAATTTAAATATTAATTTCAATATTTTACCCATAAATGATATTGTCAAAATTTTTGAAAGTGACTTTCAAAAATTTCTTAATACAACAATAAATGGAATTGCAAATGAAAATATTCAATCAAGAATTAGAGGTACACTTCTTATGGCATTAGCTAATCAAGACAATCACTTATTGCTCTCTACAGGAAATAAATCTGAATTAGCTGTTGGATACTGCACCTTATATGGAGACATGAATGGAGGTTTAGCAGTAATAGGCGATTTATATAAAACAAATATTTTTAATATTTGTAATTGGCTTGATAGTAAATCTTCTATTGAAGCAAGAAAAAACTATAAACTACCATTCAAAGGTGAAGTAATCGGGGAGAAAATCCTCAAAAAACCACCTAGTGCAGAACTTGGACCGAATCAATTAGATACTGATTCTATTCCTCCTTATGAAAAGCTTGATAAGATTCTGAGAAATATCATAGAAGATAAAGATGATATGAATCTACTCATAGCTAAAGGATACGATAAAGATCTGATCATAAAAATCATGAGACTTATAAAAAAAGCAGAATTCAAAAGAAAGCAAGCACCACCAATTTTAAAGATAAGTAAGCAATCATTAGGTAATGATTGGAGAATTCCTATCGCCATTTCAAAGATATAATTATTTAAATAATTTGAAAATTTTTAAATGATTTTATTGGTCTTTGGAGTGACTGCAAAGCAATTCCTTCTCTTAGAGACAATAACACTCCTGCAGCTTCAAAGTAATTTTTTACCTCAATAATATTTGAATAATTCATTTTTTCTGAATCAACTTTAAGGATAGATTGATTTTTTACGGCTATAACGGGTATCCCTCTCTCAATACAAGCTAATACCGCCTCTCCACCTAATGCACCGCTAGGAACTACTATCGATCTAACCTCCTTAGGCAAAATATTGATTTCTCTATCTAAACTAGGCAAATCAACTAAATTTGGTGCCTTATTTAAACCCATTAAAACAGATGGCAGAAAAGTAAACCCGATTTCTTCTGCAGCTGCTCTAGGATCTAAATCTTCCTTTACATTTAAGGGTGATAAAGCAGGTGCATGCGCACATGGTACCTTTAAAAACTTACTGATAAGATGACTTATAACAGCTTCAACTCCAGATATTTTATCTACACTTTTCCCTTCTCTATAAAGAGTAATATCCTTATCTTCAAGTTCATCTGGAAAATCTGAAACTATAGCAATTGCAGTGATACCCTGCTTCAATAGTTTTTGTCCTGCTTCAATTAAAGTATCTGGATTTTCTATATAACCTCCGCTTGCTCCTGAAGCTTGATCTTCAAAAACCACACCTAAAGGCTTATCAGTTCTAACATATGCCTCTAAATTAATTCCTAAAGTAGAAGTGCATGCATCAGCAACCTGCAAGTGTCTATGAAACATTTCATTACTAATACTTGAATCAAAAATAATTCCAATTCTCTGTTGATTAACTTTTTTTAAACCAATTTCTCCTCGAGCAAATTTATCTAAACTATATCCCTCAACATAAAATATTCTCTCATCAACTGTAGCTAATGAGCCCCCATTCATAACATTAGGATGAGTAATTAAACATCCTGTAGAAGCAGCTAATAATTTTGCTGCTGGTATTGCATCTCCAGCAAAACCTCCTATTTCGCATCCTATGCCAGTAGGTACTATAAAAATAGTGGGTAAAGTTCTCATAAAAATTTTTATCCTTATTGAAAAAGATTTGACTAACTAATTATGAGTTGAAGCACTAATCTTTATCAATTTTTTTCTTGTCTTGTTATTTATAATTTTTATGTCATCAATATACCATCTAATGATTTCAACTCCCTTTGGGAAATTACTTATAATAAATTTTCTTAAATCTACTATATCAATATCTTGTGGCCACTCTAATTCAATTACGATAGAGTTTAATTTCATTGCTTAAATTACCTAGAAAAAATAACTATGTAGATGCCCCCCCTACGACTTCTAATATTTCTTGCGTAATAGCAGCTTGTCTCGCCTTGTTATAAGTTAAATTAAGTGTAGACGCTAATTCCTTAGCATTATCACTTGCATTATTCATGGCAGTCATTCTACAAGCTAATTCTGAAGCAGCTGATTCTTGCAAAGCTCTTAAGACTTGATTTTGTAAATATAATGGTAATAAAGAATCTAGCAATTGATCAGGGCTTTGTTCAAAAACCATATCAGATGGCAATTCTGATTTATCTGATGCTTGAATATTTGATTTTTCAACTCTTAGTTGACTGTTTTTTGTAGTTAATCTGAATATCTCATCATTTTTTTCAGCGATTCCTTGAGGATCTAGTGGTAACAGAGTCTGAACCACAGGAGAGCAGCTTACCAAAGTTATAAATTTCGTATAAATTATTTCAACTCTATCTGAACTTTCAGATATGAATTCTGCTAAGACATCATTAGTAATTCCCTCAGCATCAGATGCAGTTGGTACTTGTTCTAATTCCTTAAAAGTTCCTTTAATAGTATATTTATCTTTTCTATTTTGAAAATAACCAATTGCCTTTTTACCTACCAAAATGAGTTGAGGCTTATAACCTTGATTTATTAACTCACCATATCTAATTTCAACTTTCTTTATAATATTATTGTTATATCCACCGCACAAACCTCTATCCGCAGTAATACAAACTAAAGAAATTGTCTCAACTTTACGTCTTGATAAGAGAGGTGAATCTGAAGTTTCAAATTGCATTCTTGTTTGAATATTTTGCAATATCCGAGCAAGTTTATCTGCAAATGGTCTGCTTTTTAGAACTTGATCTTGTGCTCTTCTAACTTTTGCTGCAGCAACTAGCCTCATTGCTTCAGTTATCTTTCTTGTGTTTTTAACAGAAACTATTCTGTCTCTAATTTCCTTAAGATTTGCCATGATATTAATTAAAAATAAAACTAAATTTTGGCAAGCATAGATGATTTAACTTCATTAATTGCATCTTTTAGAGTACTCTCTAATTCTTCATTAAGTTTCTTCTCTGTAAGAATTTGTTCTATAAATTCTGACTTATTTAACTTAAGATATTCTCTTAGTTCTGAAGCAAACTTTATTACATCTTCTACAGGAACTTCATCAATCAGTCCTTTTACACCTGCATAAACGACAGCCACTTGCTCAGCAAGATTAAGTGGTGAAAATTGTGGTTGTTTTAAAAGTTCTCTTAATCTCTTACCTCTCTCAAGTTGTTGCTGAGTTGCTTCATCCAGATCGGAAGCAAACTGTGAGAACGCTGCCAATTCATCAAATTGAGCTAGCTCTAATTTCAAAGTACCAGCTATTTTTTTGATAGCTTTGGTTTGAGCAGCACCTCCAACTCTACTTACTGAAATACCAACATTAATCGCAGGACGCAATCCTGAGTTGAATAAGTCTGCACTTAAGAAAATCTGACCATCAGTAATAGAAATTACATTAGTTGGAATGTATGCAGAAACATCTCCAGCTTGAGTTTCAATTATCGGTAGAGCTGTCATTGAACCTCCCCCCATAGCATCTGAAAGTTTAGCTGCTCTCTCAAGTAATCTACTATGACAATAAAAAACATCTCCAGGATAAGCTTCTCTTCCAGGTGGTCTCCTTAATAATAAAGACATTTGTCTATATGCTTGAGCTTGCTTTGTTAGATCATCATAAATTACTAGTGTTGCTTTGCCTTGATACATGAAATGTTCAGCTATTGCTGCACCGGTATAAGGAGCTAAATACTGAAGTGCTGCAGCCTCTGATGCCCCTGCACTTACTACAACTGTATAATCAAGGGCTCCTTTTTCTTTAAGAACCTCTACAACGTTAGCTACCGAAGCAGATTTCTGACCAACCGCCACATATACACAAACTACATCCTGACCTTTTTGGTTAATAATTGTATCTATAGCAATTGCGGTTTTTCCAGTTTGCCTATCTCCAATTATTAATTCTCTTTGCCCCCTACCTACAGGAATCATTGCATCAATAGAAGTGATGCCTGTTTGCATCGGTTCATATACAGATCTTCTTTTGATTATCCCTGGAGCTAATTCCTCAATAAGCCTACTATCACTAGTAGCAATTTCTCCCTTACCATCTATCGGTTGACCTAATGGATTAACAACTCTACCCTTCATAGATTCGCCAACAGGAACAGAAGCAATTTTTCCTGTAGCTTTTACAGAGCTGCCTTCTTGTACTCCTAATGCTTCACCCATAAGAACTGCCCCGACATTATCATCTTCTAGATTCAAAGCGATCCCTTCAGTGCCATCTTCAAATTCAAGCAATTCTCCTGCCATGACTTTATCTAGCCCATAAATTCTTGCGATACCATCTCCGATTTGCAGAACGGTACCTACATTACTTACCGATACTGATTGATCATAATCAGTTATCTGTTGTTTTAATATTGAACTGATTTCATCTGGACGTATGGATACCATGGTTTTAATAAATAAAGAATGATTTTAAGAATTACTTGGACAAAGCAAGGCCAAGTTTTCTGATTTGAGATGAAAGACTTGCATCTATTACTTTTGATCCTACACTTGCGATGAATCCACCAATAAGAGTTTTATCGGTTTTAGTAACAAGTTCTAATCTTTCAGTGCCAGCAATTGCACTTATTTTTTGTTTGATTAAATCTTTTTGTTCATCTGAGAGTTCTACTGCAGAAGTAACAGTAGCAAGTGCAATATTACTATTCTCTCTGTAAATTTCCAAGTATCTTTCAAGAATAGGAATAACTATTCCAATTCTTTGCCGATCAGCTAAAAGCTTTAAGAGATTTAGTAAAGATGAATTAATCTTCTCAGAAAATAATTGCACAATTATACTCTTCTTAGATTCCTTCTCAAGAATTGGAGAAGAGAGCGTTTTTTCTAGTTCTGGTGATTCCCTAAATAAACTTAAGATTTCCTTAACTTGTACAACAATTTCATCGGTTTGATTGAGATCATTTGAAACTTGCAGGAAAGCTTCTGCATATGGGGTGGTAACTGAATTTAAAAGAGGCATTAATTAATCTCAATATTGTTTATTGATTGAGTAACCAAATTTTCTTGAGTTGTTTGATCAAGTCTATTAGGTAATGAATCTAAAGCTTTTTTAATAGCTAATTCGACAGCTTCCTTACGGAGTTGCGAAATAGCTTTTGAAGCTTCTGTACTTTCATCAGAAATTGCACTTTGTTTAATCCTTGCCATTTCCTCAATTGCCTTTTTTTCACTATCTAATTTTATAGCTTCGGATCTTTTTAAAGAATCTGCTTTTATTTGATTAGCTTTTTCTTGAGCTAATGATAAATCTGCCTGAGCTTTAGCTAGAGCATCTGAAGCAGTTTTAAGTCGATTCTCTGCATCTTTCAATTCGAGAAGAATTCCTTCCCTTCTTTTTTCGAGCATTTTACCTAGAAAACCTGGTAAAAATTTATAAAGTCCAAATACTACAACAGCCCAATTTAAAACATTCGTCTCAAATAAATTGAGATTTAGTCCAAAACCAGCTGAAGCTAAAAAAGGAATATTCATTTTTGTTGGATTAATCTATTTACAATTAGTTCGCTTAAATCGTCAGCTTGTTGCGAAAGTTGTTTACGTGCTGAAGAAGTCTGATTTTCAATTTCTAACCTAGCCTTTTCTTTTGAAGCATTGGCTTCATTATTAGCAAGATCAATAGCTTCCTGATAAAGCTTCTCAGAATCTTGTTCAGCTTCGTTAACAATTTTTACTGCTTCAGAGCGAGCTTTTTGAAGTTGATTAAGTAAATCAGCTTCTAATTTTTCAACCTCAGCAAGTTTATTTTTTGCTGCAGTAATATTATTTTTTACATATTCCTCTCTCTTCTCTACAACTTTGCCAACAGGCTTGAAGAATAAAGAATTTAGTAAATATGTTAAAACAACTACTTGTATTGCCATTAGTGGCAAAGTGGCATTGATATCAAACAATCCACCTTCAGTAGCAAATAAATTAAAGGCAAGCATAAGCTTTGTTGAAATTGAAAATTAAAAAATAAATATTACTTATTATTTAAGAAATAATTTATTTAAGAAAAAGGATTAGCAAAGAGAAGTACGAGAGCCACAACCAATCCATAGATTGTTAATGACTCCATAAAAGCAAATGATAAAAGCAATGTTCCTCGTATTTTGCCTTCTGCTTCAGGTTGTCTTGCAATACCTTCTACAGCTCCTTGAGCGGCGTTACCCTGGCCAAGACCAGGACCTATTGCACCAAGGCCAACTGCTAAACCTGCAGCTACTACTGATGCAGCGGAAGTAATGGAATCCATAATTTTTGAAATAAAGAGCTTTGAGCTTGTGATAAATCTTTGTCAAACACGCGTGGACATTCTTTTTTTATTTAAGAATGGGTCTGAATTTTTCAGACCTACGCGATTAGGTATTTTGGCAGATTATTTGCAGTTTGTAAAAGGGTAGGTATGTAATATAAAAAAGCTAATGATGTTCCTCGACTGCCTCTCCTATGTAATAAGCAGCAAGAGTGGCGAAAATCAATGCCTGAATGGCACTTGTAAATAACCCAAGGAACATTACAGGTATTGGTAATACTAAAGGCACTAAAAAAACTAAAACTGATACAACCAATTCATCAGCTAAAATATTTCCAAATAACCTAAAAGAGAGTGAAAGAGGTTTTGTAAAATCTTCCAAAATTTTAAAAGGTAACATTATAGGTGTTGGATGTACATAGTATTCAAAATATCTCCAACCTTTATTGCTAAGTCCTGCATAAAAATATGATAAAGAAACCAAAAGTGCTAGTGCAATTGTTGTATTAATGTCAGCCGTAGGAGCACCTAATTCACCACTTGGCAGTTTTATTAATCTCCAAGGTATTAAGGCTCCTCCCCAATTACTTACAAAAACAAAGAGGAAAAGTGTTCCAATAAAAGGCATCCAATCTCTATAAACTTTCTCGCCTATCTGGGTTCTAGCTAAGTCTCTTATATAATCCCATAAAAATTCAAGTAAGTTTTGTAATCCTTTAGGATCGTTTTCCATCTTTTTTGTGCCCAAGGATATGAAAACTAACAAAGCACCTAATAGTATCCAAGATGTTAAAAAAACTTGGCCATGGATACTGACCTTACCAATTTGCCAATAAAGATGTTGACCAACTTCTAACTCGGCAAAATTTGTAAATAAAAAATTTAAATTCATTTTGATTTAGGATTAAATAAATTTTTTTAATGAAAAATTTATCTAGGGACGGGAAAAAATAAAAAACAGGGAAGGCTTATACAAGAAAAAGCCAATAATTGCCGGAAGGATTTCAATTAATTCATTTTTGCTAGCAAAAATAAAAAGACAAACAGGTAATAAAAGCTGCAACTTTGAAACACCTGAGGAAGATTTACCTAAGTTTCCAATACTTTTAGCAAGCAAACGTAAATAAAAGATTCCAACAATTGAACCTATAAAAATACTCAAACCAAACTTAATGCTTAAAAAAATACAAGAAATCATTGTGATTAGTAATGAGAACAAAAAGGTCAAAGAAAAAATTGCTAATTGTAAATTGAAATAATCATTACTAATTGAGAAGAAATTAAAAAATTGAACTAATAAAGATTTTTTAACTTCAAACGAATTTGAATTTTGTAAAGCAGAAGAATCTTTAGCATCTAAATTAATAGTCTGCTTAAGTTTTTTTCTTGCTGAGTTCACAGTTGTGAACATAATTCAGAAATTCCCCTTAGATTTGAATAAGTATATAAACCCACGGAATCTATCATGGAGAGGTGACATTTAGCTAGCCTAAATTGGCATTAAGTGCTAATTCTTAAAGATTTGATTTAAAATTTGTATAAAATTTTTATACCGACGAAAAATAATTTTAAAATATCTTTCAAAATAAATAGTTTATAAACCTTAATTAAAAGCTTGGCAAAAGATGCTTTTAGCGTCTCAATAGATTATCTAGAATTTTAGAGATTTGCAAAGAAGAAAATCTGCTAGTGAATATAATTTTGATCTATCAAAAATTGGATACTCAAAGAATAAATTTGGCTCTGATTTGAAACAAGACTTTTTGATTCCTCTTGACTGGAAACTATGGCCTTATGAAGGAAAACTTCTATCTATATTTATAATTATTTGGTGTGTTTTTGGGTTGTTTATCCTAGGTTCCTCAAGTTGGTGGGTAGCCAATAGAGAAATGGGTGATTGGTCTTATTTTTTAAAGAGACAAATAGCCTGGTATATTCCAGGGATTTCAGTATTTTTTGTTGTTTTTCATACAAAAATAAGAGTTCTTTTAAAAAACTCAAAACTTATTTTTTACCTATTAATTTTGCTAATTGCTTCAACGATATTTTTTGGAGAAACTATTAATGGTTCGTCAAGATGGTTAATAATTGGACCATTAAAAATGCAACCTTCAGAATTGATTAAACCATTTGCGATATTAGAAGCAGCAAATATATTCGCACATTGGAATTTAGTAGATAAAGATAAAAAAATTATCTCAATAATTTCATTTGGATTATTAATACTTTTGATAATGAAACAACCAAATTTAAGCACTGCTGGCTTAACAGGGATATTTTTTTGGATTATGGCTTTATGCGGCGGAGTAAGAATAAATAACTTGCTGTCAATTGCGTCCTTGGGAGTGCTTAGTGCTTATCTAAGTATTTTAAGAAATGAATATCAAATGTTAAGAATAAAATCATTTATAAATCCCTGGGCGGATCCAGAAGGGAATGGTTATCAATTAATCCAAAGCTTAGTTGCTATTGGGTCTGGAGGTTTATTTGGTAAAGGGTATGGATTATCAATGCAAAAGTTGCAATATTTACCAATACAGCATACGGATTTCATTTTTGCAATTTATGCTGAAGAATTTGGATTAATAGGTTCATTTTTATTATTAGGTTTTTTAGCGATTTTTTCTTATTTAAGCTTAAGGATCTCTTTGAAATGCAGAAATAACTATACAAAATTAGTAGCGATTGGATGCGCAACCTTTCTTATAGGTCAATCACTAATACATATTGCAGTCACTACAGGTTCTATGCCTACCACAGGATTACCTTTGCCATTTGTAAGTTACGGCGGAAACTCTCTAATATCGTCATTATTTATAGCTGCGCTTTTATTAAGATGTTCACTAGAGTCAACAGGTTTAATTGGAACATTAGATACACGAAAGATAAAAGTTAGATAGAATTTAAAATAATTTTAAAAATTATCATTTCTTTAAATTTATTTATTTCTGAATTAGCTCAACGAGGAAACTTGTTGATGGAGCAAGGAGTATCTAACCCTAGCCCTATCACAGTTTTTCTAATATTTTCTGCTGGCCTCCTTACAAGTTTGGGGCCTTGTTCTTTATCTTTACTACCAATAACAGTTGCTTACATTGGAGGAACAAATAATGAAAATAATAATTTTAAAATCTTTGGTTTTTGCGGAGGTATAGTTTTATCATTAGTTTTTTTAGGCGCTATTAGCGGGTTTTTAGGAAGAATATATGGTCAATTACCTGACTTCTTCAATATATTTATTTCGATATTCGCAATTGCCATGGGTTTAAACTTACTAGGATTATTAAAATTTCAATTCCCTAATTTACCGTCTTTAAATTCTGTTGAAAAGAAACTACCTCCCATTCTTGCGCCTCTCATTACAGGAACAACATTCGGACTTGCATCATCTCCTTGTATTACTCCAGTATTAGCTACTTTACTAGCATGGGTTTCACAAGCAAAAAACCCACTAATATCGATAATTTTTCTTTTCTTTTTTGGATTAGGGCAAGTCACTCCGTTAATTTTCGTAGCAATTACGACTGAGAATATGAGAAAGTTGCTTGAATTTCGTAAATATAGTCAGGTAATACCTTTTTGTAGTGGAATAGTACTACTTACATTAGGGGTTTTAAATATTATTTCAAATTGGATTTAGATGGGTTTTTTCAATAAATTAATTTTTAATATATCATCATTAAAATTTGCAATATTTTTATTAATATTTATCGCCATCGCGAGCAGTTTAGGTACATTTATTCCACAAGAAAAAGGCTTAAAGGAATACTTTGATTTATATGATTCAACTCCATTCCTAGGGTTTCTCGATGGTAAAAAAATTATAAAATTACAACTAAACCACATTTATACAAGTTTATGGTTTTTATTATCATTATTTTTACTTTGCCTCTCACTGGCACTTTCAAGCTTCAGAAAGCAAATACCTACTCTTAAATCTTCATTAAAATGGGTTGATTACAAAAAAAAAGAAAAATACGAAAAGTTAAAGTTAAATTGTAAATGGGAAACAAACAATAATAATCAATTAATCACTAAAGCTAATCAAATACTTAAAAAAGACGGATGGGATATTTTGATAAATGAAAACACAATATCTGCAAGAAAAGGAGTTTTAGGAAGATTTGGTCCAATATTAGTTCATTTTGGGCTAATCATTCTTCTTATAGGTTCAACATACGGTAACTTCAGTAGGCAGTCTTTGGAAGAGTATTTAATCCCAAATGAAACTATAGATTTAATTAATGACAATTCAAATAAAAAATTATCATTAAAGTTAAATAATTTTTATATCGATCGTGAAGATAATGGAGTGCCAAAACAATTCACCTCAAATATAGAAATATTCTCTGAGAATGAATCAGAATCCTTCAAACAAGAAACTAGTGTAAACCATCCGATAAGGTACAAGGGCTTGACAATTTATCAGGCAGATTGGTCAATTTCGAATTTAATTTTAAAAATAGATAATATAACTTACCAACTCCAATTAAAACCAGTTCCTGAAATAGGAGAGCAAATTTGGGGCATAGTAATTGAACTTGGAGAAAAAATTAAAAAAAATTATCTTTTTACAATCAATAATGAATATGGTCCTATCAAAATATTTGATACTGATAATTTTTCAGAAACTGATATTTACCTTAAAAAGAAAGGAACCGAAATTAATTCATCCCAAATTGAATTTATACAAGCAATTCCAAGTAGTGGTTTAATCATAAAGAATGATCCCTCAGTACCTATTATTTATTGCTCTTTTATATTTATTATTCTCGGTGCTAGTTTGAGCCTAATACCTACAAAACGTTTGTGGATAATGAATGATATGGAATCAAATTATTTATATATGGGTGGTTTATGTAATAAAAACTTATCCGGTTTTGAAGCTGAATTTATCAATTTATCTTCCCTTATAAAAAATTAATCATGTTTTTTCTCTCCAAAATATAAATCTAATTTCATTGATACATTACCTCTTGGATTAAAGTCAGCATTAAAATGCATCCAGTGAGGGTTTGCCGCTTCAATGAGATCATCCATTATTCTGTTAACAACCTCTTCATGAGAAATCTTCTGATCTCTAAAGTTATTAATATAAAGTTTTAGGGATTTCAATTCATAGACTTTATTCTTTGGCTGATAGGTAATCTTTAATTTTGCAAAGTCTGGGTATCCAGAAAAAGGACATTTACAAGTGAACTCGGGTAAATCTATCATTATCTGATAAATTCTTGATTTATTTGGATTTTCAAAACAAATAATATTTGATTCTGAAATAATTCTCTCACCGTAAAGAGGTCTATCAGTATTCAAGTTTTCTAAATCGTTCATTTTTTTAGCATTTCTAGAAATATATATAAATTTATTTATTTAAGCAAAATAATAGATTTTTAATTTCAGAAAACCATTTAAGTAATAATACAAGGAAAATCTAATTTTGTATCAACAGGCACATTTTATATCCAGATAAAAGGGCTTAATAAAAGCAAGCTAAAATTTAATAAATGGACATCTGTCTTCATAATGTTGATAACAAATGCAACAAGTCAATAACACCTGGTAGTGTTCATGGCATGTTATGGTTACAAACCCACTTTGAAGACGAGCAATGGGAAGCTTTATCTGAGAGTAGAGTTACCATTTCTGAATTTGATGCAAAACTATTATGCCAAGATGCACATTTAGCAGGTTTAAAGGTTGAAAATATCTCAGAGGTTTCAATATTGGATGTTTTACCTAAAACGAATTAAAATAAAATCAAAATTTTGAGAAACTATGAAAAAGGTTGAGGCGATCATTCGTCCATTTAAGTTAGATGATGTAAAGGTAGCACTTGTCAATGCTGGGATAATCGGAATGACAGTGAGTGAGGTAAGAGGTTTTGGGAGGCAAAAAGGTCAGGTTGAGAGATATAGAGGGTCTGAATTTACAGTTGAATTCCTACAGAAACTTAAAGTTGAAGTTGTAGTTGATAATGATAAGGTCAATTCAGTTATCGAAGCTATTAGAGAGGCTGCAAAAACAGGAGAAATTGGTGACGGAAAGATATTTATTTCACCAATTGATTCAGTTGTAAGAATAAGAACTGGGGATTTAGATGAAAATGCTCTTTAATACGTTCTTAAATTAGTGTATTTTCTACTAATTTATTTAAAAAATCTTGATCTATTGAAGTATTAGCTAATTTTCTATCACTTATCCATATCAAATATTCATGGTTACCAGCAGGTCCTACCAATGGAGAAGCAACCAATCCATTTATATGCCAATCAAGTGAAATCATTGAATTAATTACTGACTGTAAAGCAAATACGTGATGTTTTTTTTCTTTTACAATCCCGCCCTTTCCAACAATTTCTTTACCAACCTCAAATTGAGGTTTAATAAGAAATACTCCTTCAAAACAATTTTTTTTCATTAGATTTCTTATTGGTTTTAAAACATACTTCAATGAAATAAAAGAAAGATCAGCAACAACAAAATTGGGAAAATCATTTTCATTAGAGAATATTCTTGAAGGCTCAAGATATCTAATATTTGTTCTTTCATAAAGTATTACCCTAGGATTGTTTCTTATATTCCACGCAGTTTGTCCATATCCAACATCAATTCCATAAATTAATTTTGCTCCATTTTTTAATAAACAATCAGTAAAACCTCCTGTTGAGATGCCAACATCCATACATATCCTATCTCTTACATTAAGAGGAAATTCTTTAAATGCCTTAGATAATTTTTCACCTCCTCTAGAAACAAATTGAGGAGAAGCTGATAAGTTTATTTCAGATTCAATGAAAACTTGTTGTCCAGGTTTATCTAATATTTTTCCATTCTTATCTTTCACCTTACCTGCAAGAATATATCTTTGCGCTATTTGCCTAGAATTTACTAGGCCCTTACTTGTTAAATAAACGTCTAATCTTATTTTTTTATTCATTCAGCCATAAAATGAGAAGTTGTTTTAGTAGATATTTGATAAGAAAAGTTATCAATTTAGATGGTTGGCCTTTGATTTTAATTCAAATCAATTTGCATACTTCATATAGTAAATTTATATAAATTGGTAATTGTTCGCTTAATTTATTATTTTATCTTATTTCAATTAGTTATCAAAATTTTGAGCCAGCTCATCAAATAAGTTGTAAATTTAAATGAGAATTTATTAAATAATGATTGAACGCTACACATTACCTGAAATGGGAAAGATTTGGTCGGAGAACTCAAAATTTCAGTCTTGGCTTGATGTTGAATTAGCTGCTTGCCAAGCAAATTTTGAACTTGGTAAGATCAAGAAAGAAGACCTGGATCAGATCCAAACTAAATCTAAATTCAATGTTGAAAGAGTTAAAGAAATTGAACAAGAAGTAAAGCATGACGTTATAGCTTTCTTAACAAATTTGAATGAATATGTAGGCGATGCTGGAAGATTTATTCATGTAGGTATGACGAGCAGCGATATTCTTGATACTGGACTTTCCTTACAACTAAGAGAATCATGTAACTTATTAATCAATGAAATTGAGGAGTTAGAAAATTCCATAAGAAATTTAGCAAGCCAGCATAAAGATACTTTAATGATTGGAAGATCACATGCTATTCATGGTGAACCAATTTCATTTGGATTTAAATTAGCTGGATGGTTAGCAGAAGTAATAAGAGATAAAAAAAGATTAAAGGATCTAAAGGAAAATATTTCAATTGGCCAAATTAGTGGTGCCATGGGAACATATGCCAATACAGATCCCAAAGTAGAGGAAATAGCTTGTAATATTCTTAATCTAAAAGTTGATGAAGCCAGTACACAAGTTATCTCTCGTGATAGGCATGCTGAATATGTTCAAGTCATAGCCTTGATTGGTGCTTCTTTGGATAGATTTGCAACTGAGATAAGAAATCTTCAAAGAACGGATGTTTTGGAAGTAGAAGAGGGTTTCTCAGAGGGTCAGAAAGGTAGTTCTGCAATGCCTCATAAAAGAAATCCAATAAGAAGCGAAAGAGTAAGTGGATTATCAAGAATTTTGCGGAGTTATGTAAACACTGCTTTAGAAAATATTTCTCTATGGCATGAAAGAGATATAAGCCATAGCTCTAATGAAAGGATAATGTTACCAGATGTATCTATTTGCTTGCACTTTATGCTGAGAGAAATGAGCGAGATTATAAAAAATCTAAAAGTTTATCCCAAAAACATGCTAAATAATATCAATATCTATGGTGGTGTAATTTTTAGTCAAAAAGTTCTTTTATTGCTTGTTGAAAAAGGGATGTCAAGAGAATCAGCATATCGAATAGTTCAGAAAAATGCCCACTCTGCATGGAATAATGAAAACGGAAATTTCAAAAACAATCTTGAAAAAGATTTAGATATAAATAAGTTGGTAACCTTAGATGAATTAGAGAAATGTTTTGATCCTAAAATCCATTTAAGCAATTTGAATATAATATGGGAGAGATTAAGCATTTAATAAAATTATTTTTTAAATAACTATTTTTTGAAAACATTTCTTGAACTCAATTTGAATAAATGAAAGAAGATTTTAGATTAGAGAAGGATAGCCTTGGGAGCATAAAAGTTCCGATAGATAAATTTTGGGGTGCACAAACTCAAAGATCAATAAAAAACTTTTCGGCTGGGAATGAATTAATTCCTTTAGATATTATTTATTCATTAACACTCATAAAAAAAGCTGCTGCAATTACAAACTTTGATTTAGGGATTTTAGAGTCTTCTAAAAAAGACTTAATTATCTTATCTTGCGATGATATTTTAAATGGAATGTTCGATGATCAGTTTCCATTAAAGATTTGGCAGACAGGGAGCGGAACTCAAACCAATATGAATGTTAACGAGGTTATATCAAATATCGGTGCCTTTAAAAATGGTTCTGAGATAGGAAAAAATAACCCTCTCCATCCAAATGATGATGTTAATAAATGTCAGTCTACAAACGATACTTTCCCTGCAGCAATTCAAATTAGCGTTGCTAAAGAAATAAATAATAAATTATTTCATTCCATAGACAAAATTCATGAGAGTCTTGAAAGTAAAAAGGAAGAATGGAAAAGTTTCATAAAAATTGGAAGAACTCATTTTCAAGATGCGGTGCCAATAACTTATGGTCAAGAGATATCAGCTTGGTCTGATCAAATCAAGCAATCAAAAGAATCGATTTTGCAAAGTATGGAGGATTTATATCAATTACCTTTAGGAGGCACTGCTGTAGGAACGGGAATAAATTGTCCTAGGACTTTCAGCGAAAAGACAATCAGATTTATATCTAAAGAAACCAATTTACCTTTTAAAAAATCAGATAATTACTTTTCTTTAATGTCTTCACATGACCGTTTGGCAAATATTATGAGTCAATTAAAAAATCTTGCTTGTTCCTTATTTAAAATTTCTAATGATATAAAAATATTATCCTCTGGTCCAAGATCAGGTATTTATGAATTACTTATACCTCAAAACGAACCAGGAAGTTCTATCATGCCAGGAAAGGTGAATCCAACTCAATGTGAAGCACTTTCAATGATTTGTGCGCAAATAATGGGGTTAGATTATTCAGTATCTATTGCAAATTGCAGTGGGACTTTGCAAATGAACGAATACAAACCTTTGATAGGATTTAATATATTAAAAAGTATAAATCTACTTTCCGAGGGAATTAATAATTTTAGGGTTAATTTAATTGAGGATATGAAACCAAACTTAAAAATTGCAAAATATAATTTAGAAAACTCATTAATGTTAGTTACAGCCCTTGTGCCTGAGATAGGCTATGAAAAAGCAGCTGAGATTGCAAAACTTGCTTATGATGAAACTTGTAAACTTAAAGAGGCTGCAATTAAGTTAGGATATCTAAACGAAGAAAAATTTGATTCCTTAATCAAAGCTGAGAAAATGATTTAAAATTTCGATATTAATTATCAGTTCTTTCAGTAGCTGGATTAATATTGCTAGCCTCTGATTTTCTAAAGAGTTCATCTGATTCCGAGACAGGGAACCTATTTATTGACTTTAAAGCTAAATTAGCGTTTCTTTTAAGTTTATTACTTGCTCCTAAACAATATTTAATTTGAGAAAGAATATCAATTGTCCTTCTCATAATCCTTACAATATCGCCTTCGTCTAAAGAGGTATTAAAAACAATATCCCGCCATTTTTTCCCTTTAGCCCACTCTGATATTATTCCTGTTAACTCTTTCTCAAAATGGATAGGAACATCAATCATATATTTACTTTGCTGATTAATTATTAATTTTTTTATACCTTCTAATTCATTTAAAACCTCATTAACTTTTATAGAAGATTTAAAATTGCACCAATTATCTGGTCTTCTAACTTCAACAGATATAGCTTGAATAACTGAAGCTAATTCAGGAGGATCTAGATCATCCAAATAACCACTGACTAATACCATCCCAACCCATAATTCATTTTCTGTTCTTAATGTACTAATAGATTTACCTAGATTAGTTAAATCTAAATCTTCTAAACATCCAAAATAATTTAATATTTTAATTAAATCTGTAAATTTCTTCCAATTATAATTTTCTTTATCTTCAGAAATTTTATTTTTTTCCTTAATCTCTTTTTCTATCAAAATAATTTTATTTCTATATTTTTTTAATTTTTTAAAATCACCGATCTTATCTGCAGGATGTTTAGTTATTTCATGCTCTAAATTTTTTATTAAATTACTTTGATTCTTTACTTCAAGTGCTAAATCATATTGCGGTGTAATAAGATCATGAATTTTTGATATAGATATTATTTGATCAACCAAAAGCTTTGAGCTTTCATCACCTCGAATAATTTCACCTGAGAAAAACATTTCTGGTATTTCTAAGTTTGAAATATCTAAATTATCAATATCAGGAAAAATATTTACTATAAAATTAGGTTTTATAAGAATAAAAATATTATTACTTGTTAAACAAAGTAAACTAATTATTTTTTTTGATTTATAGTTTTTTCTGCAAATTACAGCAGGCAAAATTTTTCTATTTATTTGAGGAACTTTTATCGAAATCAAACTTCCAATTTTTAGAAATGCAACCGCAATTACTATTTCTTCAATTAATTTCTCTGAGGCTTGTTTTTCTAAGATCTTTAGTAATCTTCTCTCCTCCTTAATACGACCTTTTAAATTCTCATAATTATCAAAATCGTTCCATGAAATATTTTTAGTTATATTTTTTAGATTTTTTAATTCTTTTTCTAAAATATAAATTTTATTATTATCCTGTGATGAATCTTCCGTATAAATAAAACTGCCAAAACTTCGCTTTATTAGCTCTTTTGATTTTTCAAGATTATAGTTTTGCAAAAGATTTAAAACCATCCCATAACTTGGAGTAAATTGGCTCACTAAATCATTTGGCTTACTAATAGCTAAATCAGAAGCTTCTTTAGCCCCTTCAAATCTACTTTGTGCAGTTACAACATATCCTTGTTTATCTTTGCCTCTCCTTCCTGCCCTCCCTGACATTTGCAAAAACTCACTACTAAACAAAAGCCTGTGGCCATCTTCAGTTCGTTTTGAAAGTGAAGAAATTACTGTTGTTCTTGCTGGCATATTAATACCTGCAGCTAAAGTTTCTGTAGCAAATACAACTTTAATTAATCCTTCTTGAAATAATTCCTCTACTAATTCTTTCCATGCAGGAAGTAATCCAGCATGATGCGATGCAATACCTCTTTTAAGAGCATCAAAATGTATTTTATTTTTTATAGCTTCTCTATTATTTTTTTCATAAAGACTTAATTTCTGAGCTATTTTATTAGCCTCAGAGTAATTAACAAGAGATAAATCCTTTATATATTCAATCGCTTTATCACAACCTTTTCTACTAAAAATAAAATATATTGCTGGCAACAAATCTCTCTCTGCAAGCTTTTCTACAACAAATGATATGGGGGGAGATTTCGGTTGATTAATACGCCCATATTTACTTCTCTTCTTTTGCCCTTTTGGTGCTCTCCAAACTTTACAATTAGGGTGTATGCCATTCCTTTTTTCATTCAAAAGAGGATGTAATCCTTTCGCACTACAAAATAAAAAATCTAAGGGTACTGGTCTTATATAACTATTTATTAAAACAGTAGGTCCATGAATCTTATTAATCCAATTATTTAATTGACTAGAATTGGCTATTGTTGCCGATAGCGCTATTATTTGAGTTCTTGTAGGGCAATGTATAATTGTTTCTTCCCATACTGTTCCCCTTTGGGGATCATTCATATAATGACATTCATCAAGGATAACGGACTCTAAATTTATTAAAGGATCATCAAAATCATCAAACTCTCCATAAAGCATATTCCTAAAGATTTCTGTTGTCATTACTAAAATAGGGGCATCCCTATTGATACTTAAATCACCAGTTAATAGCCCTACTTTTGTATCCCCAAATTGAAAAGAAAAATCTCTAAATTTTTGATTTGATAAAGCTTTTAATGGAGTGGTATAAAAAACTCTACTTTTATGCGATAAGGCCCTATGTATGGCAAATTCGCCTAAGATAGTTTTACCTGAACCTGTTGGCGCAGTAAGTACAATAGAATTACCACTATTAATAGCTCTTATTGCTTCAACTTGAAAATTATCTAGAGGAAATGGAAAAATTTCCTCTAAATTATTTATTATTTCAGAATGAGAAAAGGACGGGTTAACTACTTAAAATATGATCTACTTAAATACTAATAAATACAATAATTATTTTGCAATCATTAATAATAAAATCAATATCTTTGTATTAAATTTCTTTTTAAATAATCAAAATGAACCTTAAAAAAATTCCCTCTAACAGAATTAGAAAACTTAGAACCTTATCATTGGGTAAAGAAGAATACACATTTTGTGATTTAAAACATGGGTCTTTAATAGAACTAATTGACTTATGCAGTAATGATTATTTTGGTTTAAGTAGAGATATAGATATTATAAATGCGGCTTATAATTTAACTCTCAAAGAAGGCCTAGGATCAGGAAGTTCTAGATTCATTAGTGGTTCTAGACCGATTCATGAATTATTAGAAAAAAAGTTATCCGAATGGTTAAATCAAGAAAAAGTACTTCTATTCCCAAGTGGATTTCAAGCAAATATAGCTGCTATTCAAACTCTTGCCGATAGAAATAGTATTATACTTGCCGATAAACTTATACATAATTCTCTTTTAGTTGGTGCTCAAACATCTGGATCAAAACTGATTAGATTTATTCATAATGATTTAAATGATTTAGAAAAAAAACTCTCAAGATTTTCTTCACAAAAAAAATCAATTTTAGTAGTTGTAGAGTCTTTATACAGTATGGAAGGTAGTATTGCACCAATTAAAGAGATTTCAGAAATTTGTAAAAGATATGGCGTTAAATTATTAGTAGACGAAGCTCATTCTATAGGTATTTTGGGAAATGAAGGTAGGGGATTATGTAATAAATTAACTAATGATATAAGCATGATTAGTGGAACTCTTGGTAAGTCATTTGGTAGTGGTGGGGCATTTCTTGCCTGTAATTCCAAAGTTGCTGATCAAATTATTCAAACTTGTGGGGCCTTTAGATATACAACAGCTTTAGCTCCCATTCTTGCTGCAGGGGCTCTTAAATCACTTGAAAAGATAAAAACAAATAAGACATGGGGCAAAGATCTTATACGTGCTTCTAAAGAATGGAAAGACGAAATTAGTAAACTTAATAAATACTCAATAAAAGGAGATTGCCAAATTTTATCAATAATTATTGGTGATGAAGATCAAACAATGCGAATGCAAAAATATCTTGAAGAGCAAGGTTTTTTAGCCATTGGGATAAGACCTCCAACTGTTCCTTATGGTCAATCAAGGATAAGAATTACTATACGAAGAACTTTAAATAAAAAGATACTAGAAAAGTTTATTTTGGCTTTAAAAAATTTTTAAATGAACCAAATTATTACACAACATGGGTGGGCATTTGATAGTAGCTTATGGAAAGAATTAAAAAATATATATATAAAGAATAATTGGATATGGCAAGATAACGAAAGAGGTTATTTTAATAAAACATTCGCATCTCCAAAATGGATAAATAATAATTCATACAAAAGAAAAAAAATAATAATCATTCATTCATTAGGAATACATTTAATAGATAAAAATATTCTAATAAATGCCTCACATGCAATATTTATAAATTCCTTTTATCAATTTATACCAAATAATAAAGATAGAAAATTAATAATAAGATCACTAGAAAGAATGAAAAAAAAATTAAATAATCAAGAAATTAAACTTATGCTAAATGAATTTTATAAAAACTCATTTTTTCCAAATGAAATTAATTTAAATCACAAAAAAAGAATTTCTAGTAAATTTGATAATGCAAATATATCTCATTTAAAAAGTGATTTTAATAAATTAAGTATCGAGAACAAACCACCCTTATTAGTTTCTAAAGATTGTAATGTATTAATAATTAAATCTATTAGTGATCGGATTTTAAATGATTATTCTTCAAAAAATTTTATTGAATTAATGAATAAAACACAAACAAAAAAACCAAGTATTTTAGAGATTGATAATCAGGGTCATATAATTAATAATTATAAAATTTTTAATTTAATTGATAGTTGGATTAATAATTAATATGATTAATAAATTTTCAACTGAAATAATAAAAAAGAACTTTAATAATGCTGCACTAGATTATTCAAATTATTCTTTAATTCAAAAATATTTTTCTAAAAGAATAGTTCATCAATTAAAAAAACTTGAAATTCCAGAAGGTGATTGGTATGATCTTGGCTCTGGAACAGGATTTTTAGCAGATCAGATAGAAGAATTTTCGAAAAAAAAAGTTACTAGAGTTGACTTTAGTGAAAAAATGCTTTTAAAAAATAAAAAAGAAAGTAAAAAATTATTATGGGATTTAAATAACGATTTACCTCTCTCCAATCAAAAAATATCACTTTTAGTTTCCAATTTTTGCTTACATTGGCTAGAAGAACCTAAATCAAAAGTAAAAAATTGGTTTAATCTACTTATGCCAGGAGGTTATTTAATAATATCAGTTCCTACGAATGAATGCTTCCCTGAATGGAGATTAACTTGTCAGACAAAAAATATCGAATATAGCGGTATAAATTTTTTTAAAGTTAAAGAATTAGACGCTATTTTTTTAAAAAATGAAATAAGCAGGTTAGATATATTTTCTTATAGAGAAGAATTTGATAACGTTTTTGATTTATTTAGAAATATTGTAAATATGGGTGCTCAATATACACCTCGTAAAAGAAAGACTGTGAAAGAATTAAGATTAATGCAAAATTATTGGCCTAGAAACAAGAATAAAAAATTAGACCTAACATGGGAGATAGTAATCTTAATGTTAAAAAAATATGAGCTTTAAAAATAATCTTAAATTAATAATTTGCGGGACTGATACAGATGTTGGAAAAACTCTAATAAGTTCATTTTTCGTAAGAGGATTACAATCTTTTTACTGGAAGCCAATACAATCAGGAATAGATACAGAAACTGATAGTCAATCAATTTTAAGATTAAGTGGAATACAAAAAAAGAAGATTTTGAAGGAAGCCTATATTTTCAAAAAACCAGTATCTCCGCATTGGGCTGCTGAAATTGATGGAAAGAAAATAAATTTAAACTTATTAGATTTGCCTTCAATTGATGGTTCTCTTGTGGTTGAAACAGCGGGAGGATTAATGGTTCCTATCACAAGAAATTTTTTGCAAATTGACCAAATGCGAAAGTGGGATTTACCTGTAATAATTGTTTGCAGAAGTTCTTTAGGAACTTTGAATCATACTTTATTAACTATCGAAGCACTTAAAAAAAGAAATATAAAAATATTAGGTTTAATAATTAATGGAGAAAAACATTTTGACAATCCTAAAACTCTAAGGGAATTTAGCAAATTACCAATTATTGCTGAATTTCCAAGACTAAGTAATATAGATAAAAATAATTTAGATAGACTATGGCAAGAACTAGATATAGAAAAAAATTTAGCTTCTATTATTAATTAAGTAAAAATTGATGACAGATCAAAACAGTGAACATTTTCTTAAAAATTGGCACCCAAATATTTGGCCTCCTTTTACTCAGATTAAAATTAGTAATCCACAAATTGAGGTAAGTCATGCTAAAGATGCAATTATATATACTAAAAATTCTAATCAAGAATTAATCGATGGAATAAGTAGTTGGTGGGTAACACTTCATGGCCATAGCAATGAATATATTGCAAAAGAAATAGCAAAACAAGCTCAAGAACTTGAACAAATAATCTTTGCAGATTTTTTACATCCACAAGCTAAAAAATTATCGGAAAGACTAAGTAAAATAACAAATCTAGATAGATTATTTTTTTCTGATAATGGATCTACAGCTGTAGAAGTAGCTCTTAAGATGGCTTATCAATCTTGGCAAAATCAAAATGACAAAAGAAATCAAATAATTGCTTTTGAAGGAGCTTATCATGGGGATACATTTGGAGCCATGTCAGTAGGAGAAAGAAATATTTTTAATGAAAGCTTTGAAAGTTTAATGTTTCCGGTTCAAAGGGTACAATGGCCATCTACTTGGATAGATGATGATCAAGTTTATAATAAAGAAGCAATTGCTCTCAAAGAATTAGAAAATTTACTTCAAATCCCAACTGCTGCAGTTATTCTTGAACCACTAATTCAAGGTGCAGGGGGTATGAATATGGTAAGAGCAGAATTTATAAAAAAAGTTGCTAATCTTGTAAAACAATATGACTCACTTTTAATCGCTGATGAAGTATTAACTGGTTTTGGGAGAACAGGAAGTTTATTTGCATTTCAAAAGGCCGGAATTGATCCTGACTTAATTGCAATATCAAAAGGATTAACAGGAGGATTTTTACCTATGGGAGTAACATTAGCTAAAGAAGAAGTGTTTAAGAAATTCATTAGTAATTCCCCTTTAAAAACTTTTTGGCATGGCCATAGTTTTACGGCAAATCCCTTAGGCTGTGCTGCAGCTAATGCAAGCTTAGATCTTTTAGAAAATGAACCTGATAAATATTTAAAGTTTGAATGCAGGCACTTAGAACAAATCAATAAAATAAAAAAATTATCTCATGTAAAAAAAATAAGAATTTGCGGAACAATTTCAGCCTTTGATTTGAAGGTAGAAAAAAATTCAGGATATTTTAGTGATATTGGTAAAAAAATTAAAGCTTTATCCATTGAGAAGGGTTTATTTATTAGGCCTCTAGGAAATGTTATATATTTATTACCACCACTCTGTATTACTGAAAAACAGTTAGAAAGAAGCTATGACATAATTTATCAAATACTATTAGATATTAATTAAGGACCCTGCAAAATTGCATTTTCAACATCAGCTCTATTTATACAATATGAAAACATTCTTTTAGTAATATCCCCTTCACAATCCCATATTATAGATAAATCTTCCTGCTCAAAATTTATTGTTGCTTCCCAGTTATCAAATCTCAAACTCCATCTTGAAGGGTTACTAGAATCAGGAACTGCCCCTAATTTTGTGAGCCATAACTCTAAAGATTTTAAAGAGTACTGATTAATAGGAGTTTCAGAAGGATTCATTTTATAAATAAATTATTTTTTATTTTATTAACCACATAGGTATTGAATTAAATTCTTTACCAGTGAAGTTTGCAAATAACAAAGCAAACATTAAGCTTGAAAATATAACTATTACTAATAAAAATAATGAGAACATTTCCCCATTAGAGAAAGGTCTTCTATTCCCAATTGAGTTAGATATTTTTGAATCTTCAGCATAAGAATTTAAATTATCTAAATTTTTCTCTTGATCTCTAACAAGAACATTTTTTAATCTACTATCGTAAATATTACGAAGATTAGGATTATTTAAATTTTCATAGGCTTCCAATACTGTTTGCAATCTTATTTTGGCATCTTCAAGATTTAATGAAGTAGTATCTGGATGTAATTCTTTGGTTAACTTACAAAAAGCCTTTCTCAATTCATGACTTGAGGCTTTTTCATGAACACCTAAAATTTTATAATAATTTTTTTCCCCTTTCAAAATAAATTCTTTATAACAATTGTAATCTATTCTATATAAAGTGAATACACTATATGATCACAAAAAATTTAAAATATTAGTTAAAAATATGATTCAAATATCACATAAAAAAGAACTAGAAAACCTACTAGATAAAGATGAATTAGAAATGTTTTCAAGATTAAAAGAATTAATTCAAAAACTTAATAAAATATCAAACCTTACAAGACTTATAGATGGAAATGATTTTTGGATATCACAAGTTTATGATAGTGTCTGGCCTTTCTTTAAGGGTTCAAATAAATTATTTGAAAATAAAAAATTTATTGATATTGGATCAGGTTGTGGTTTCCCGGGATTAGCTTATGCTATTACACATCCAAGTTCAGAAATATATTTAATAGATTCTTCTTTAAAAAAAACAAATGCTCTTAAACAAATTGTTGAAAGTATGAATTTTGAAAACAAAATTCATATTATTAATGACCGCATTGAAAAGATAGGCCATAATTTAGAATTTAGACATAACTTCGATATTGGCACGGCAAGGGCTGTAAGCAGCGCACCTACCGTTTCAGAATATCTTTTACCATTATTAAAAACAAATGGATTAGGCTTAATATATTGCGGAAAATGGCAAGAAAACGATCATAATAAATTAAAAAAAGCAGTGGCTATATTAAATGGAAAAATAAATAAAATTAAATTTAAACAATTACCTGCAAATAAAGGTGAAAGGAATGTAATTTTTATAAAATCTAAAGGAAATTGTCCAATTTCTTATCCAAGAGGAATTGGAAAGCCAAGTAAATACCCATTAGGTAATTAATTAGTTGATAATCTTTGAATCTGATTATTTCCAAAACTATTTTTAAGAAACCTTAATTTAGAGATAACTTTTTTTGCATTAATATGGTTTTTTAATAATTTGATTAATTCATCTGCACTTATATCTGTATCAAGTAAATTCGCATTATTGCCAGGGAACCAATGACTCCCATTTCCAAGGAGTTGATATCTAGATTTTGCAAAATCTTTCATATCCCAAGCATCAATTAAATTTGAGAGCCAAATTAAAACAGGTATATTAATCATCCCTGGAGTCTCATACCAATTAGGCAAATTTTTATCCCAATTCAAATACCATTCCATTCCAAGACAGTCCATTGATTCTTGCAATAATCTATTTTCTATATTGGGAACATAATCATTTACATTTGATAATAGGGATACGGCTTCTAAATGATATTCAAAGTCACTTTCTTTTGCTACGCCCACACTTATTGTATGAACATCTTTATTTCGAAGACAAAAAAGATCATTAAAAACTATGGGATGAAGAGGCTTACATAAATCAATTAGCTTTGTTGAGGGTGTATGAAGATGACCTCCTTTATCTGTTGGACTAATAATAAAAACACCAACATCATATTTTTTAGCTAATTTAATTGCATTTTTATTTCTTTGATTTATGAAATACCAATGTAAATTAACATAATCAAATTTATTGGATGATATTGCTTTTTTTATAAGAGATAATTGTCCATGAGTGGAGAAACCGATATGACCTATTAAACCTTTATTTTGATATTTTCTTAATACGTCAACGCAACCTCCATCTCTTATAGATTGAAATAGATGGTCTTCATTATTTAAACCATGAATGGCTACCAAATCTATCTTTGCAACTTTTAAATTTTTAAAGCTATTTTCCAAATTTTCTGTAAAAATCTTTACGTTTGCATTAGGAGGGATTTTTGTTTGGAGAATAATAGATTCTCTATAAGAATTGCCTATTGCAAAACCTAATTCTAATTCTGATGTCCCGTAATGAAGTGCTGTTTCTATATGATTAAAACCATATTTATTTGCAAGATTAAGAAGATTATCTACTTTATTTCTTTGCTTAAGAGTTATTTCTGACGAATTTAAATGATTCCAACTCTGCTGAAATCTCATTCCCCCTAGCGAAAGAACTGGTATTTGTATGTTTGTTCTCCCAAACCTTCTACAAGGCAAACTCATTTATTTAATTACACAAATTAATATCTATTAACTCTAGGTAATTTACCTAAAGATTGAAACATATCTCTATTCAGACTTGCATCTAATCTCTCTAAATCCTCAAAATCAACCCAGTGCATACAATCAACTGGGCATGTGTCCATTGCCTCTTGGACTGTTTCTAAGGTATCTCCATTCTGTCTTATAACTCTTGCTCTACCAAGATCTTCATCAACGATAAACGTATTATTAGCAACATGTACGCAATATTGACAACCAATACAATTTGATTCATCAACCCAAATAGCTTTTTCTCTTAACTCACCGCCAAGTACAGGCTCAAAACCAGAAATTCTATCGGAGTCTATAAACTGCTCAAAAGCTACTTTTGAATTGGATTCATTATCTTTTGATAGTTCTTTTTTGGGATCATCTGATAAATCTAAATTTATAGAATTCTTTAAAACATTAGTATCTAAAGAAACCTCTTCAGTTTCACCTATAAATCCAAAAGCAGCAGAAGGATCAAAATCCAATTTTTATGCTTCCCATTTAGTAAGGACTAATTCTATAGAACCATCTCTTTCATTTTTTTGTTCAACTATTTGGTAACCGTCCTGTTCTGTTTTTGCAATTATTGTATGGTAAGCATACATTTGTGTGACTTTGGAAATAAATCTTTCTACAGGTAAGTTGTATTTCCATAGATCTAAATCAGTTACTAACTCATATGAATTGGAATTTGTATCCCACTTAAAACCAACTTTAGTACGCTCTGGGAGATCAACACTAATATCTACAGCAGTGAATTTGCCTTGATAACCTTTTACAAATTTTTCATCTTGATTAGGGTTATAACCTAATTGATCCAAAGCCTTTATAAGAGGCTCAGTTTCTCTAATTTTTGTTTTGATAGTACTAAAATGAGACATTTGATTCGTTCTTTAATTTGTTGAATGTTTTGTTTTGATTAATAGTAAATGCATCTGTAGATAATCTTTTAGATTTAACTTCTCCCAATGCTTCTTCGATATTCTTTGTAGCATTGTTGCAGGAATCACCTTCGAAACCTTCTACAGATTCCTGGACTTGTCCATCTTGATGAATTTTGAATCTTAATGTTCTTTGTGGCATTAATTTAAGACACTAAGTACTTATACTTTATATAAAATAACCAAAATTTCTGAATAAAGTTGATAACGTAACTTTGTTTTCATTATTGGATATAAAATATTTCATTATTTAAATATTTTATTTATAAAATCCCTTCATTCCCATTGAATCGAGAGCAGTTTTTGCTTCCTCCATAACAGATGGTTCTTTATCAAAAAGAGCAATTTTTGTACATTCATCCACAAAAGATTCCTGTAATTGGTTACTTAAGCCTTGATAAAGCCGACATAAAGACCAGATACAATTACTCCTTACAACTGGTTCATTATCTATTTTTAAGCTTATCAATAATTGTTCAGCTGCTAAATGCGCATTGTTAGATGAAACGCTTCCTATTTCAGCCAATGAACTTGATGCCCACAATCTCACTGAGGATACATCATTCTTTAACGCGTTTATAAGAGGTTCTAATACTATTTGATTATCATAATTTGCTAAGCTCCATGCAGTAGCTCTTCTAACATAAGCATTATCATCAAATTGCAGAAGACTCACAAGTTTTTTTACTGCATCAGGGCAGGGATTCCTGCCCAAGGCATAAACTGCACTCATTCTCTCTACAGGGCAGGATTGGTCTAGCAATGGCAAGAGCAAGGGAAAAGCTCGCTCATCTCGATATTCACAAAATATTTTTAATCCTTGAATCCTCTCTTCCCTATTTCCTTTTAAAAATTTTAATGCTTGATCGCATTCTGAAGTTACATCTAAACTAGTATTAGTAAACCCATCATTATCAATTTCTTCTAAAGGATCAATCTCTAACTCAACGGCTAATTCTTTAGCTAAAACATCAGGATCTATAGCTATATCAGCTAAAATATCATCATTATTTTCCTTTTTAGAATTAACCATCGAGGATAAAATCTTAATTAATAGGTGCTGGAGACATCATATCTCCAGGCAACCAAATTCTTGCACTAACTGCAAAAAAAGCAACTCCAAAAAGTCCAACAATGGCTATAGGTAGAATTTTTGTTCTAATAAAACTCACTGGGTTACTTCAAATTAAATTTATATTAGCTCTAAAATTAAGTTTTTAAAATATTTATTTTAAATAAAATTATTTAATAGCTACTTTTTGTCTTAATTGCCCACAAGCAGAATTCTTTTCAAGACCTCTACTTTTACGAAAACTCACATTAATTCCATTCCTTATTAGTCTATCTCTAAATCTTTGGGAGTTCTTCGAAGTAGATCTTTCAAACAATGCTCCATCAATAGTATTGTATTGAATCAGATTTACGTGGCATTGAAATCCTTTAATTAAATTACTTAATTGATCAGCATGATCTATTTGATCATTAAGTTGATTTAGAAGAATGTATTCAAAACTAATTCGCCTACCTGTCTTCCTTACAAATTCTCTGCAATCTTTAACAATAGAATTAATTTTGTAACTTTTTGCACTTGGAATAATTTTCTCCCTTATTTCTTGATTTGGTGCATGCAAACTTATAGCTAAAGTAAATTGACATTTACCTAATCTTTGCAGTGAAAATTCTGATAATTGAATAATCTTATCAGGAATAGCCACAGTACTAACAGTTATTTTTCTTTGACTGATATTTAAATCATTATTTATAGACTTTATTGATAAAAGTAATTCATCCATATTTAATAGTGGCTCCCCCATCCCCATAAATACAATATTTGTAGCCTTTTGATTCATCTCATACTGAATCAATAAAATTTGCTCTAAAATTTCTCCAACTTTTAGTGATCTTTTTAATCCATCTTTACCGGTTGCACAAAACTTGCAATCCATTGGACAACCCACTTGACTAGAAACGCATACAGTTAGTCTTTTGTTTGATGGAATGCCAACTGTTTCAATAAACTCGTCATCAATAGTACTTAAAAGTAGTTTTACTGTCCCATCATTTGATATAGACTTTTTTATTAAACGTAAACTAGAAATTATATAGCCTTCATTTATTAACTTAGTTCTGAAATTTGATGGAAGAACCTTTATTTCATCAATACAATTTATTTTTTTATAGGAATTATAAATTGAGGAATAAAGTTGCCTACCTCTGAAAGATAACTCTCCAAAACTTGAAGCAATTTTTTCTAATGACTCTAAATCTTGGCCAAGAAGATTTTTCAAATTAAATACTAGTAACTAGAGAAAAGGCCATGCTTTAGAAAAAACTCTGTAAGCAAAAGAGCTATAAAGCCAATCATTGCTAGTCTCCCATTTAACTTTTCATTATAAGAATGAAAGCCATAGCGAGGCAATTTACGTTTAGGTATAAACTCTGGTTTAATCATTACTTTGTCAAAATAATATTCTAATAGTTGAAAAACATTATAGCTTTATTATTCATCCGTTAATAATCCCTCTTCTTGTAATCCTTCTAAAGCTGCGGGATCAGGTAGTTGGTCTTCTGAGAACTGATTTTCAGCATTAGGTCTTGCGAAAGCTGCAAAATTACTTGAAGAAGGATCAATACCATGACGATTCCTAGTAGTTTCTAAATCTTCATCACTTGGATCATCTAAGATAGCAGAAGATTTGACAGCCGCAGTGGTTGGCATATCAACTGTATAGTCAGGTCTAAGATTTTGAACTCTTCTATAACCTCCGGATTCCTCCGCAAGAATATCAGGATGAGGTCCTGCCTCAGAGGCTAACTCTTCTACAAATCCACTAAACCCAGTACCTGCAGGAATTAGTCTACCAATGATTACATTTTCTTTAAGACCTCTTAACCAATCCGATTTTCCTTCTATGGCTGCTTCCGTAAGCACTCTTGTAGTCTCTTGGAACGAAGCTGCTGATATAAAGCTATCTGTATTTAAAGATGCTTTAGTAATCCCTAAAAGTACTGGTGTAAATTCCGCAGGTGCACCTCCAGTAATTGACATAGCTTGATTAGTATCTTCTACTTGTCGCAACTCAATTAATTCTCCAGGAAGAAGTGTAGTATCTCCAGCATCTTCAATTCTAACTTTACTTGTCATTTGACGAACAATAACTTCAATATGTTTATCGTCAATAGCTACTCCTTGTGATTTATAAACATTTTGAACCTCACTAACCATTCTCCTTTGGAGCTTTGATATCGACTCTTGAGCCGCTTCCATTAGTGGCTTTTGATCTTTTAAGTCGGTAAAGAAGCAATCTAATAATTCATGAGGATTAATTGGTCCATCTGTTAAGAGTTCTCCAGCATTAACTTGCTGAGCATCACTAACCATAATATTCTTACCAATTAAAATTTGATAATCATAAATTGAGTCATCATTCTCTATTACTGAAAGAGAAATAGATTCATCATCTTCTCCTTTTTTAATCTCAACAACTCCTGACTTTCTACACAAGACGGCTGAATCTCTTGGCCTTCTCGCTTCTAATAGTTCTTCAATTCGGGGTAATCCTTGAACAATATCTCCAGTCTTTTGTCTTTCAAAAACTAATAATGCTAATCCATCACCTCTCTGCACTAAATCGCCATCTCTGACATGCAATACAGAATCAGGAGAAACCATATAAGGTCTTCCTAATCTAAGCGTGACATTATCATCACTAATATCTTCTATTTCTCCACAAGATGTTGATTTTTCTGTTTTACTTATAAAATCTCCATCTACAACTCTGTCACCAATTTTTACGGTTGGCTTACCTTTTGAAGCTATTGTAATTTTATCTTCTTCTCTCTCCACTATTAATCTTCTAATCGGTTCGTCATCAATTGCAGTAGGCAAATGGGCAATTCCTTCTTCTTTGCACAATATTTGTGTTGTAGCAATAACGTCTCCAGCACTAACCATAGTATGATTTTTAACTTGCAATTCTGTATGAGTAGAACCATGACTAGAATCAGAGATTGTATCTCTTCTAACTAAAATTGATTCAAGTATGACAAGATTTAATCTATTCGTATCTTTATCTTTTTTATCTTGAATAATTTCAACATCCACTGTCATTTGTGGTGTAGCATCAAAGGTCTCCAGGCTTAATTGAGTTCTGAGTAATTCAACGCCCTCAACAGACTTTATTAATTCGCCATCTTTGAAGGTTAATCTTTGAATTGCTTTTAAACCTAAATGAGGGCCCTTTTCCTGCTTCACATGTTCAAGATCAGGTAACTGAGCTTCATCAGGAATTGTAAATTCTTCAACTTTCCTCAATAAAAGTCCTTTACATTTTGGAGTTTCTAATCTTTGTACAAAGAGAATTTCATCATTTTGAATTCCCTCCATAATGGTTTCACCTGGATTAACAAGCATCCCCTCGTCATCAAAACGTTTTAAAACTTCTTCATCATCACATTCATGAAATGTTCCGTTTCTTACTGTAATCTCGCGCAAAATATCATTTTTTTGAGTAACTGTAACCATTCCAGAAGTTTGGCTAAATATATCTTTAACAACTTCTGTTCCGGCTTCTATCCATTGCATATCCTCTATCATTAGAAGAGAAATATCTTTATTGATTTCATGAGTTTCTTGAGGTATCCATAATAATGTGCCCCCTTGACTTACTTCAAATCCATTCTTTGCAGATCTTGCTTTTTTAACGCTTAACCCTGGCGCATACTTTACAAGCCCACCAGTCTTTGTTTTAAATTTATCATCAGCAAGATCAGCGATGATCTCTCCACTACTAATTTTACTCCCTGGAACAGTATTCAGACGGTAAGAAACACCATCAGCTGACTCTAGATGCCAAATCTCACCAGAATGTGTTGCCTCTTCAATTAATTTACAATCTTTTATAGCCATAGAAGTAGTAACTATTTGTACTTCCCTTGAATCACCAATTGAATCCCGAAGGCGAACTTCTCCTCCAAATTCGCTGAATTGACATGCTTCTGCTAGAACTTCACCCTCTTTTACTTTTTTATTGGATGATATCACTGGTGTTGCATTGGGGGGTAAATTATATACATCGCCCGCCAAAACCCATAACCTGCCAAGTCTTTGAGCTTTTAATGTTATATTTCCCTGTCTATCAGTAACTTCCTTAGGTTGAATCGCTTTATCATATTTTACTTGGCCCGCAAGATCACAAATTACATCTTTTGTAGCCTTTTCAACGCTTTTCTTAATAGCTCCAGTAGTAATTTGAGCTATTGTAATATCCGAATCTACTTCTTGACCGTTTTCAACAAAAAGTAATGAACCACTTGAAACTTCTATTTTTTGAGCTTTATTACCATTCTTAGGAACAATTTTTAAAATAAAATCTATCTCAGCTTGTTTAGCTTCTACACCATGAGGAGTACGGTATCCTCTAATTTTTGCTTTTGCCCCAAATTCTACAATCCCTGCAATTTTTGATCTTACGACCCCACTCTCAGCTGTGGATACCCCTCCAGTGTGGAAAGTTCTCATAGTTAGTTGTGTGCCTGGTTCTCCGATAGATTGAGCAGCAATAATTCCAACAGCTTCACCAAGATCAACTAAGTGGTTATAGGCTAGAGCCCAACCATAGCATTTTCTACATACAGATCTATTAGCTTCACATGTTAATGGAGATCGAATATTTACTCTTGAGATTGAAGCATTTTCAATAACCTTAGCTATAGAGGGATCTATCGCTGTATGCTTTGCAACTAGTATTTCATTATCTTTATCAAGAATATCCGCAGCAGTTAATCTTCCTAATAATCTATTACCAAATCTTCCATCTTCAGCCTCAATTACAATTGAACGTTCAGTACCACAATCCTCTTCTCTCACAATTACGTCTTGTGCAACATCGACTAATCTTCTTGTTAAATAGCCAGAGTCAGCTGTCCTAAGTGCTGTATCCACTAATCCTTTTCTGGCTCCATATGAGGAGATTACATATTCAGTAACTGTTAGACCCTCTCTAAAGTTTGTTCTTATTGGTAAATCAATAATTTCACCTTGAGGATTAGCCATTAAACCCCTCATCCCAACAAGCTGCCTAACTTGAGACATATTTCCTCTAGCTCCAGAGTTAGCCATCATCCAAACAGAATTTAATGGGTCATTTTGATTGAAATTATTTTTTACAGCATCAACTAATCTTTCGTTAGTTTCTGTCCAAGTATCTATTACTTTAGTATGGCGCTCCACCTCAGTTATTTCCCCTAATCTATAACATTCTTCTGTAGCACTAATTTGTGCTTCTGCTTCACCAATTAAATCTTGTTTAGCTTCTGGTACTTTTAAATCATCAACGGAAATTGAAACTGCTGCTTGAGTTGCGTACTTAAATCCAAGATCTTTCAAATTATCAGCCATAGTTGCAGTAATTGCAGTACCATGCGTTTTATATGACCAAGCAACAAGATTTTTTAACCCTTTTTTATCAATAACTTTGTTTTTAAAAGATGGGGGCGTTTTTGCTAAAGGGGGCATTATTGATTGAATATTCTTTTTAGAATTTCTTGAGGTTTTACGAACTCTTGAATTTTTTCTTGGCTTGGATGATGTCATGATTTTAGTTATTAATGATAAAAGTGTTTTTTAATTAGTTCTGAGATACAGAATCTAAGATCGTATGGTTCATTACTACTCTTCCAACTGTGGTAAGTATATATCTGGAAATCAAATTACCCTCATTATCAAGCTTATCTCTTCTATAAGTCCAGATTTCAAGTTTAGAACCATCTTCAAATTCTTTAATATTTAAAGGATTCTTAGCTTCATCTTCATCTTCAACTTCTCCATTAAATCTCACCCAAACCCAATTATGCAATCCTATTCTTTTATCCTCGTAAGCAAAAATAACATCCTCAAGAGAAGCGAAAGTTGATGTGTTTTTACCAAATTCAGGTTTTTTGTAGTTAGGCTGCAACGCAGTCAAATAGTATGAACCCAAAACCATATCTTGCGATGGAGTTACTATCGGTTCCCCAGTCGCAGGTGAAAGTATATTATTACTTGCCAACATTAGCATCCTAGCTTCAGTTTGAGCTTCAAGTGCAAGGGGAACATGAACCGCCATTTGATCTCCATCAAAGTCAGCATTAAATGCAGGACAAACAAGTGGATGAAGCTGTATTGCTCTACCCCCTACAAGTTTTGGTTCAAATGCTTGGATTCCTAATCTATGCAAAGTAGGCGCTCTATTTAGTAAGATTGGATGTCCTTCAATTACTTCTTGAAGAACTTGCATCACTTCATCATCAGCTTTTTGAATAAGCTTTTTTGCTGCTTTGATATTATTTACAATATTTTGTCTTATTAATCTATGAATAACAAAAGGTTGGAATAGTTCTATTGCCATTTCCTTTGGTAGACCACACTGATGCATTTTCAATTTTGGACCAACAACAATTACTGATCTACCTGAATAATCCACTCTTTTACCAAGCAAATTCTGTCTAAATCTTCCCTGTTTGCCCTCAATTATGTCACTAAGCGATTTTAATGCCCTATTATTAGCACCAACAACAGTTCTACCCCTGCGCCCATTGTCTACGAGCGCATCAACCGCTTCTTGAAGCATTCTTTTCTCATTCCTAACAATGATCTCCGGAGCTAATATTTCTTGGAGTCTTGCCAATCTATTATTTCTATTAATAACTCTTCTATATAAGTCATTAAGGTCTGAAGTAGCGAATCTTCCACCATCAAGTTGAACCATAGGCCTCAAGTCTGGAGGTATCACTGGGATAGCATCTAAAACCATCCATTCCGGTCTTGCATTTGTAGCAATAAAATTATCTATTACTCTTAATCTTTTAATAAGTTTAGCTCTTTTTTGACCTTTACTTTGAGTAATCTCTTCTCTTAATTGTTCAGCTATTAAAGTCAAATCAAGATCCTCAAGTAATTGTTTTAAGGCTTCAGCACCTATTCCTACAAATGGTTCATTTTCTATAGTGGAGTCTTCAGCATAAATTTCATCTTCAATCTCAAGCCATTCATCCTCAGTAAGTAATTGTTTATATTTAAGATCCTGATGATCTCCTACATCTAGAACTACGTAGCAATTAAAGTAAACGATCTGCTCAACATCTCTTAGAGGCATATCTAAAAGAATTGCAACATAACTAGGAATCCCTTTTAGATACCAAACATGGGATACAGGAGCAGCGAGTTTAATATATCCCATTCTATGGCGTCTAACTCTACTTTCTGTGACCTCTACTCCGCACCTTTCACAAACAATTCCTCTATGCCTAACTCTTTTATACTTACCGCAATGGCACTCCCAATCTTTTGAAGGACCAAATATTTTTTCACAAAATAATCCATCCATTTCTGGCTTAAGAGTTCTATAATTTATTGTTTCTGGCTTTGTCACCTCACCAACTACCTGTCCATTTGGTAAAGTTCTTTGGCCCCAATCCATAATCCGTTGAGGTGAGGCTAAAGAAATTTTTACGTAATCAAAGTGATTTTCTGTTCTTAAGTTGCTGTTTGTCATAGTGAAATATGTAAATTAAAAATTATTGAAAAAGTTTAATCCTCCTCATATTCGGAAGTTCCCAATGATTCGTAGGTTGGCCTTGAAGGAGTGTTTCTCCTAGCATTAACATCTTGCATTAAATCAACCTCTTTACCCTCATCTGTATACACAGCTATATCTAAACCTAGAGATTGTAATTCTCTCATTAAAACTTTGAAAGACTCAGGTGTACCAGGACGAGGAATAGGTTTGCCCTTAACTATTGCATTTAGAGCTTCATTTCTGCCTTGCATGTCATCTGATTTAACTGTTAATAGCTCTTGGAGGGTATAAGCAGCTCCATAAGCTTCTAATGCCCAGACTTCCATCTCACCTAAACGTTGACCTCCTTGCTGAGCTTTACCTCCAAGAGGCTGCTGAGTAACCAATGAATAGGGCCCAGTTGACCTTGCATGAATTTTATCGTCAACAAGATGAACTAATTTAAGGAAATGCGAATAACCAACAGCAACTGGTTGATCAAAAGGTTCTCCTGAGCGACCATCTATCAGTAAAAGTTTTCCAGGATCATCGGGATTATAAACCCAATCTTTACCTGCCTGACGAGAAGCCTCTTGAAGAAAAGCTTGTACAGTTTGATGAGATTTTTCAGGGCCATACATTTCGTCAAAAGGTACTACTTTCACTCTGCAATTAAGATTTGAAGCAGCCCAACCCATCAGCAACTCGAATACTTGTCCAACATTCATTCTGCTAGGAACTCCTAAGGGATTCAATACAATATCAACAGGCGTACCGTCAGGTAAGTAAGGCATATCCTCTCTTGGTAAAATCCTACTAATAATTCCTTTATTACCGTGCCTACCAGCCATTTTATCGCCAACTTGAATTTTCCTTCTCTGTGCTACGTAAACTCTTACAACCATATTCGCTCCAGGAGGTAATTCATCTCCTTGTTCTCTTGTATAAATTCTGACATCAACAACTCTCCCCTTCTCAGTATTAGGAACTCTTAATGAGTTATCCCTTACATCTCTTGCTTTCTCACCAAAAATGGCTCGTAGGAGTTTCTCTTCAGGAGGTTGATCTGATTCACCTTTAGGAGTTACTTTCCCAACTAAAATATCTCCACTTTCTACAAAAGCACCAATTCTTATAATTCCCATTTCATCTAGATTACTCAAACTATCTTCAGATACATTTGGTATCTCTCGTGTAATCTCTTCTGGTCCTAACTTAGTTTGCCTTGCTTCAATCTCATACTTTTCTATATGAACTGAAGTATAAAGATCATCAGTAACTAACCTTTCACTTACTAAAATTGCATCTTCATAGTTATATCCCTCCCAAGGCATATAAGCGATAAGAACATTTTGACCTAAAGCAATTTCACCTCCTTCGCAAGCTGAGCCATCAGCAAGAACTTGCCCAGAAATAACTTTATCTCCATTTTTAACTATTGGCCTTTGATTAAGGCAAGTATCCTGATTCGATCTTTGGTACTTTTGCAAATAATGGACATGCTCATTTCCTTGTTCGTCTTTAACAACAATTTCATTAGCATCAACATATGCCACTGTCCCATTAACTTTTGTAATTGGAACCATCCCAGAATCTCTTGCTACTTGAGATTCAAGCCCAGTTCCAACTAATGGCCTTTCTGGTCTTAGAAGGGGAACTGCTTGTCTTTGCATATTTGACCCCATTAGGGCTCTGTTTGCATCGTCATGTTCCAAGAATGGAATTAATGAAGTGGCTACAGAAATTACTTGAACAGGTGAAAGTTGTACATAATCAACTTGCAAAGGGGGAACCTTTTCAAAATCTTGCCTGTATCTGACTGGTATTAAATCAGAAAGGATTAAACCATCATTATCAGTTGCTACATCTCCAGGAGCAACCCTACATTCATCTTCAAGGTCTGCTGATAAATAAATCGGATCACCAGTTTTAATGACTCTTCCTTTGTCAACTTTCCAAAAAGGTGTCTCAATAAATCCATACTCGTTTACTCTTGCATGAGTAGCTAAAGAGTTAATTAGTCCTGCATTGGGACCTTCTGGAGTCTCAATTGGACACAATCTACCGTAATGAGAAGGATGAATATCTCTTACCGCAAATCCTGCCCTTTCTCTGGTAAGACCACCAGGTCCTAAAGCGGATATTCTTCTTTTATGCGTCAATTCTGCGAGTGGATTTGTTTGATCCATGAATTGACTTAACTGACTTGAACCAAAAAACTCTTTAATCGCAGCTACTAATGGTTTTGGGTTTACTAATTGAGCAGGAGTAAGTGAATCTGTCTCTCCTACAGTCATTCTCTCTTTAATAATTCTTTCAAGTCTATTAAGGCCAACTCTGACTTGATTTTGAAGTAATTCACCAACAGATCTAACTCTCCTATTCCCTAGGTGATCAATGTCGTCTAGGCTTGCTCCTCCGATATCTAACTCTAAATTAATAAGATAATCTATTGTTGAAAGAACATCTTCATGAGTAAGTGTTCTTATATTATCAGGGATTGTGAGTCTCAATTTCTTATTGATTTTATATCTCCCAACCCTTCCGAGATCATATCTTTTTGCATCAAAAAATCTACTATGAAGAAGTTGCTGTCCACCTGAAACAGAGGGTGGTTCTCCAGGTCTTAATTTCTTATAGAGTTCAAGTAAAGCCTGATCCTCTGATGTAATACCCTCTTCATTTGCTGAGTCAATAGAGTTTTTATAGAATTCTGGGTGGCGTAGTTTATCAATAACATCATTATCAGATAGACCCATTGCTCTCATAAGCACATGAGCATTAATTTTTCTTGTTTTGTCTACCCTTACGTATAGTAAATTATTCTTATCTGTTTCAAATTTAAGCCAAGCTCCTCTATTAGGAATAACACTTGCATTGTAGGTTCTTCTTCCATTCTTATCTTGTTCGTCCTTGAAGTATACACCTGGACTTCTAACGATTTGGTTAACAATAACTCTTTCAGCACCATTGATAATGAATGTTCCCCTCTCAGTCATTAAGGGGAGTTCTCCAATAAAAACTTCTTGCTCTTTAATTTCGCCAGTTTCTTTGTTGATTAATCTGCAAGTTACGTACATCTGGGAAGCAAAAGTCGCATCTCTTCTTTTAGCTTCTTCTACATCATGCCTTGGGCGTTTTAACCTATACTCTTCACCTATAAAATGCAACTCAAGTTTACCAGTGTAATCCGTTATTGGAGAAAAATTTTGCAGTTCTTCGATAAGACCTTTTTCCAAAAACCACTTAAAACTTGCTCTTTGTACCTCTACTAAATCTGGTAAATAAGTAGCTGTCTTAGCTACCTGTAAAGCGCTACTGCTCATCCAAGAAATCCGGGTTTTTTTAAGATTGTTACTTTTAATCTTCTAAATTTTTTAATAAGACATATTCAAAAATTTGGTTTTTAAATATGTATATTTAATTAATTTAAGAAAATTTACCAGTAATTTTTTATTCTAGCAGATAATTGGTCACTTTACCAAGTCAAATTTAAACAATTCTTCAGCATTCTTTGATGATTCGTTAGCAATTGTTTTAAAACTAGTTGATCTTATAGTCGCTACTGACTTCGCAACATTTTCAACATAAGAGGGTTCATTTCTTTTACCTCTGAATGGGACAGGGGCTAAAAAGGGAGAATCAGTTTCTATTAGATATTTATCATGTGGAACTAATCTTGCACATTCATGCGTTTGATAAGCTTTGGGAAACGTTACTATGCCGCTAAAACTTATATAAAAACCCAACTGTAAAAACTCTTGCATCTCCTCTACAGTTCCGCTCCAACAATGCAATACCCCCCTCGGGCACTTTTTGTTTTTAGACAAATGTCTACATAAATCAATCATCTCTCTTGAAGCATCTCTGCAGTGAATTATGACTGGCAAATTAGACTCATAAGCTAATTCCATCTGCGGAATTAAAGCATTCATTTGTACGTCAAGGTCTCTATTTTTAAATAAATCCAGACCTAATTCTCCTATTGCGACAATTCTTTTATCCTCATCTATTGCTTTTTGCAAAATTAATCTGGAAGAACTATTCCATTTTTTAGCATCAAGAGGATGTAGTCCTACTGAATAAAAAACTTCTGAATAATTATTAGATATAAATTTGATTTTTGGAATTTCTGCAAATTCAACGCAAGCATGAAGAAGTTTTTTAACACCTTTTGATCTCCATCTATCAACTACTTCATCAAAATCTTTTTCGAAATTTTCAAATATGAGATGACAATGGGAATCAACTAGCACTATATCACTCATTATATATGACTAGGTTTTAGGCTTTTAGGGTTGTTTTTACCAAATTATTAATTCTAGATTTTTTATTTGCACCATTATTTTTATGAAGAACATTTTTTTTAACAGCTTTATCAATAAGACTATAAGCTTTATTTAGAGAT
>CACOIV010000012.1 GCA_902627335.1 uncultured Prochlorococcus sp. | reverse complement strand
TCTGAAGGGGGAGTTTATTCCTTGTTTTCCATCAGAGGATATTCATTACTGTATTGAAGAAAAACTTATAAACTTAATCGGAGATTTGGGTAAAAAACTTCATACAGGGAGGAGCAGAAATGATCAGGTAGGAACAGATTTAAGACTCTGGCTTAGAAAAAAAATAGACGAGACAATTGATCTTATTATTGATTTGCAAAAAGCACTCTTATCTTTGGCAGACCAGAATTTATATACACTTATACCTGGCTATACTCATTTGCAAAGAGCACAGCCATTATCCTTTGCACATCATTTATTAGCATACATCGAAATGCTGCAGAGAGATATTGATCGTCTTTATAGTGTAAGAGATAGAGTTAATATTTCACCTTTGGGAGCAGCGGCCTTGGCCGGAACAAAAATAAAAATTGACAGGTTTGCTACCGCTAAAGAACTTGGTTTTAAAGATATTTATAAAAATAGTTTAGACGCAGTAAGTGATAGAGATTTTGCTGTTGAATTTGCTGCAGCATCTTCTTTGATTATGACTCACTTAAGTAGGTTATCTGAAGAAATAATATTATGGGTTACTGATGAATTTGCATTTGCGACGCTTACTGATAAATGCGCAACAGGAAGTAGTCTAATGCCACAAAAAAAGAATCCTGATGTTCCTGAATTGATAAGAGGCAAAACGGGGAGAGTTTTTGGCCATCTGCAAGCATTGTTAACTACTATTAAGGGCTTGCCGCTGGCTTACAATAAAGACTTTCAAGAAGATAAAGAACCGATATTTGACACGGTTAAAACAGTTGCAGATTGTTTAAAAGCTATGAAGATTTTGATTCAAGATGGATTAATTATAGAAAAAGAAAATTTGTTGAGATCTGTAGAAGAAGACTTCTCTAACTCTACGGATCTGGCTGATTATTTGGTCTCTAAAAATGTTCCATTCAGGGAAGCGTATCAAACGGTTGGAAGCATAGTAAAGTTGTGTTTATCTAGAAAAACATTATTAAAAGATCTGTCTTTAGCAGAATTTAAGAATTTTAACGAAAAATTTGAAGAAGATATTTTTGAAAAAATAATGCCAACGAACGTTGTTGAGTCTCGTAATAGTATTGGTGGAACTGGTTTTGAGCAAGTCAGTCTTCAATTATCAAGTTGGAAAAGTAAGTTATTAAATTAAGACAAACTTGAATTTCTCCAAATAGTTATATATTTAAGTATTATGAAAAAACAACCTATATGGTTTAGTTTAAATTTTTTAGTCTTAAAGTGAGTATTTTTGTTGGTAATTTACCTTTTCGTGCAGAACGTGAAGATGTCCTTGAATTGTTTTCACCATATGGTGAAGTAACTAATTGTTCTCTTCCCTTAGAGAGAGATACAGGAAGAAAAAGAGGCTTTGCGTTTGTTGAAATGGTAGATGAAGCTACAGAATCCTCCGCTATTGAAAGTCTGCAAGGCTCTGAAATGATGGGTAGACCTTTAAGAATAAATAAAGCGGAACCAAGAACTAATTCGCCTAGAAGGAATAATTATAATTCAAGAGGTTCTAATAATGGCCCTGGTGGATATGGGTCTAACAACAGTGGTGGATATGGATCTAACAACAGTGGTGGATATGGATCTAACAACAATGGTGGATATGGATCTAACAACAATGGTGGATATGGATCTAACAATAATGGTGGATATGGATCTAACAACAGTGGTGGATATGGATCTAATAATGATCAAAGCTCAAATTTTGATTCTAGATCCTCTGGTGCGAAAGGTTGGGAAGACAGAAGTTTTGGAAATAATATAGAAAATTCTGAGTTTGAAAGTTCTAGAAGCAGAAGAAAAAGGGGTGGATCAAATTCTACAGAGCAAGAAGAAAATATTTAAAATATCGGGTCATTTCTCTATTTCTTCTAGTTCTAAAGCATAATTCTTTAATCTATCTATAGTTAAAGACCCCTGAACAGAAGCAACAGTTACTTTGGTTCTCCATTTTTTTGCATTCGGTATATTTTCTACAATGTTTATTAAATGTTTGCAGATATCCCACGTTGAACCACCCTTAGAAACATGTTTTTCAATATATGGGAGTAAAGTCAAAATTATACTTGATGCTTTCTTTACTTTTTTTAAATTGCCATACAATTGCTCGTCAATTTTAGTCCACTTAAGAGGATGTTTATATGCGCTCCTTCCAATCATCACACCATCAAAGGTCTGCAAAGCCTCTTTACATTGATTGATATCATTAAATCCACCGTTTATTTCAATAAGAAGAGAAGGGTTGTCTTTTTTTAATTTTTCTACTAAATCATGCCTTAATGGAGGAATAGTCCTATTCTCTTTTGGATTTAATCCTTTTAAAAAAGCTTTTCGAGCGTGAACTATAAATCTATCTGCACCTGAATTAGATATTTTTCTCACAAAATTATTTAAGTTTGCGAAACTATCATTATTATCTACTCCAATTCTATGCTTTATTGTTACAGGTAATTTACAGCTAGTTTTTAATGCCTCTATGCAAACCCCAACTTGTTCAGGATGATTCATAAGAGAGGCGCCAAAATTGCCAGAAGAGACTTTTGAGCTAGGACATCCTACATTAAAATTGATTTCGTCATATCCCCAATCTTCAGCCATCTTTGCAACTTCACTTAAAAATTTTGGATTATCCCCTCCAAATTGAATGGAGATAGGATGTTCTTCTTTGTTGAAATTTAGGAATTTCTCTTTTTTGTTTGAAAAAATTAAACTTTGCGCAACTATCATTTCGGTATATAGCAGAGCTTGAGAGCTGATTTGCCTCATAATCATCCTGAAATGTCTATCAGTACAGTCCATCATTGGAGCAATACTTATTTTGTGCTGATTACATATAGAATAAAGATTATTAACCATTTATAAAAAATAATAAGTAATGAGTAATTTCACAAGAAGATTATTTATCTTCATTCCATTTGCATCTATTATAAACTTTATACTCAAACCAGAAAGAGTTTTTGCTTCATCAAAAGATTCTCAAGAGAATTGGTCTCTTTCTAAAAGTGAATGGAAGGATAAATTATCTCCTGAAGTTTTTAATATTCTTCGAGAGGAGGGTACAGAGAGGCCATTTAGTAGCCCTTTAAACAACGAGAAGAGAAAGGGCACCTTTTATTGTGCTGGATGCAATCAGGCGTTATTTCTATCAGAATATAAATATGATAGTGGTACAGGTTGGCCAAGTTTTTGGCAGTCAATTAATAGCGCTATTGAGACAAAAATTGATTTCAAATTAATAGTGCCAAGAACTGAATATCATTGTTCTAGATGTAAAGGCCATCAAGGCCATGTTTTTAACGATGGGCCTCAACCTACAGGTAAAAGATATTGCAATAATGGCCTTGCTTTGACATTTAAACCAGAATAATTTTGGTGCGGGCTTCCGCAACTTGTGAATTTAACAATTTTATTTCAATATAGTTGGATAGTTTATAAAAATAATGACTGAAAATCAAAAAGAAAGTATTGAAAATAATTTAGAAGTTAATCCTGAAGAAGAGTTAAATAATATTAAGGATAATTTAACAACAGAAGATTCTTTAAATAAAGATAATACATCTCAAGATGATACTCTTTCCGATAATCTTAAGAATTCAATATCAAATACTGATGCAAGGCTTGAGCAGTTAGAAAAAGAGCATGAAACTCTTAAAAGTCAGTATGTAAGAATTGCAGCAGATTTTGATAATTTCAGAAAAAGACAGTCTCGGGATCAAGATGATCTTAAAATACAACTGATATGTAAATCTTTGAGTGCAATCCTTCCGATAGTCGATAATTTTGAAAGAGCAAGGCAGCAGCTAAAACCTGAGAGCGAAGAGGCGCAAACACTTCATAGGAGTTATCAGGGCTTGTATAAGCAATTAGTAGATGTTTTAAAGCAACAAGGGGTGGCTCCTATGAGAGTTATTGGTCAAAGATTTGATCCAAATCTTCATGAAGCAGTATTAAGAGAGCCTAATGATGATTACGAAGAGGATATCAATATAGAAGAGTTACAGCGGGGCTATCATCTCGATGGGAAGGTTTTAAGGCATGCTCTAGTAAAGGTTTCAATGGGGCCTGGACCCAATAATGACTCACAAAGAGAAGAAGAAAAAGATACAGTTGAAGATAAAGAAATCCCAGATAAAGATTTATCTGAGAATGAATAATTTCTTTTTATAATTGTAAAACGTTTTCTATGGCTGATTTTTATCAATTACTTGGAGTTTCAAGAAATGCAGATGGAGATACCCTTAAAAGGGCTTACAGGAAATTGGCTAGACAATATCATCCTGATATTAATAAAGACCCTGGTGCTGAAGAGAAATTTAAGGAGATAGGAAGAGCTTATGAAGTGCTCGCTGATCCAGGAACACGAGCACGTTATGATCAATTCGGAGAGGCTGGTCTTGGAGGAGCCGCAGGAATGCCTGATATGGGCGACATGGGTGGATTCGCTGATCTTTTTGAAACTTTTTTTAATGGTTTTGGTGGCCAAGGATCCCCTGGGGGTAGTACAAGAACTCAAAGAAGAGGGCCTCAACAAGGCGATGATTTAAGGTATGATTTAAATATAGATTTTAAGCAAGCTATTTTTGGCGAGCAAAGAGAGATAAGAATACCTCATCTAGAAACGTGTTTAACTTGTAAAGGTATTGGAGCAAAGCCTGGAACAGGACCAGTTAATTGCTCAACATGTGGGGGTAGTGGCCAAGTAAGACGAGCTACTCGAACTCCTTTTGGTAATTTCACGCAAGTCGCAGAATGTCCAACTTGTTCTGGGATGGGTCAAACCATATCTGATCCATGTGTTAATTGCGGAGGAAATGGTGTAAAACAAGTTCGTAAGAAGTTAAGGATAAATATTCCACCTGGGGTAGACACTGGAACAAAGTTAAGAGTTTCAGGGGAGGGCAATGCAGGACTAAAAGGAGGCCCCTCAGGAGATCTTTATGTTTTTCTAAAAGTTAAAAGTGATTCTAAATTGAGAAGAGAAGGAATTAATATTTTTTCTGAAGTATCGATAAGTTATCTTCAAGCCATTTTAGGAGATACTATTGGTATTGATACCGTAGACGGGAGAGTCGACCTTCATATTCCAGGAGGTACTCAACCAAATAGTACTTTAACTTTAGAAAATAAAGGAGTTCCAAGGCTTGGTAATCCAGTAGCAAGAGGTAATCATGATGTTCTTATAAAAGTTAAATTACCAGTCAGAATTAACGAAGATGAGAGAAATCTTTTAGAAAAACTTGCATCGCATTATTCTTCCAAAAATACAAGTTCTAATAGTGGTTTGTTTAGTAAATTTTTTGGTAATGATTCTTGATTAAAGATATAAGAATCTTAGATTTAAAAAGTATTCCTTGTCCTTTAAACGTTGTTAAATGTAAGCTTGCTTTAGAAAAATTATCTATAGAGGATAATCTTATTATTGAGCTAGATAAGGGAGAACCTGAAGAGATGGTTTTTAAGACTTTGGATCAATTGGGATACATAGTAGATATCCTTCTTGATGAGACAAACTGGATTAGAATTTCTGTGATTTATGGCAATATTTAATAAAAAAAAGGCTTTGGTTACAAAAAAATTTAATAATTTTTTTTATGTAGATATTCTTGAAAATGATAAGAATGAAAATGGTAGATTAAGATTTTTATGCAAAAGTCGCAAAAACTTATATTTTAAAAATCAATTTATTGTTGTCGGGGATCAAGTAATCATAAGTGAAATAAATCTTGCAGCAAGAACAGCAATTATTGAAAATTTAATTGAAAGAAAGAATTATTTAGTTAGACCGGCTATCGCAAATATTTCTGATATTTTTATTGTAATTTCCTTTAAGGAGCCTGAATTAAATCTTGCTCAAGTAAATATGTTTTTAGTAAATTCAGAGCATTTAAAAGTAAATGTTTCTTTAATAATCACCAAATGTGATTTGGTTTCAAAAGAAAAAAGAGATTTTTTTTATAATAAATTTTCAAGTTGGGGATATAAACCTTGGTTGTTATCAGTTGCTGAGGAAAAACGGTTTAAAGATTTTCTTGCTGAATTAAAAATGAGAAAATGCTCAATATTGATTGGTCCATCTGGTGTTGGGAAAACAACTATTTTGAATCAAATAATACCAAATATTAATAGGGCCACATCTGATGTTTCGAAAAAAATTAAAAGAGGAAAAAATACAACGAGAAATATTGAATTGTTTTATCTTAAGAAGGGGAGTTACTTAGTTGATACTCCTGGTTTTAATATGCAATCTTTAAACTCAGGTGTGAAGAATATTGCTTACTTGTTTCCAGAATTAGTTAATCAATTAAAGGAGGGAGGAAGTAATTGTAAATTTCGAGATTGTTTGCATATTACAGAGCCAGGATGCAAAATTAATAGAGATTTTGAAAGGTATAAGTTTTACAAAGAATTAGTTGTTAATCTCAAGTTTCATCATTCTCGAAACCAGGGAGATTGAAATTTAATCCTCCAGTAAGATCATTCATCCTCTCTTTCATTGTTTTAGTTGAACCCTCATGAGCTTTTTGAAGTGCATCTAAAAAACTTTCTTCAATTTCTTCTTTTGAGCTAGATTTTATTTTTTCATCTACTTCAACCTTTAAAGGCAATTGATTCCCACTGAGCCATATTTTGATCATTCCATTTTCGCTAGTTCCTTCTATTTCCATCTTTTCTAATTCCTCTTGTAATTTTTGTGCATCCTGTTGAATTTGCTTAGCTTTTTTAAAAGCTTCTGTTATTTGTCCAAAGTTTGGGAGTCCAAAACCAGCCATTTGATAAAAAGAATATTTAATTAAGGATAGTCAAAAACCAATCATTCTTACTTCAGGATGAAGAAATATTCCTTTTTTTTGTTGTACTTTTTCTTGAATTAAACAAATTAATTGATAAATCTCTTCTGATGATGCTTCCAAATGATTAACAATGAAGTTGGCATGAATAGTTGAAACTTGAGCACCACCTACTTTAAAACCTTTTAATCCTGATTCTTCAATTAATTTACCTGCATAGTAATTATCTGGATTTTTAAATACGCTTCCGAAACTTGGAAGGTGATATGGTTGAGAGTCAGTCTTTTTTTTAAGGTTTGCTTTAGTAATTTTTGTAATTAAATCTTTATCTCCTCCTGGTTCAAAATAAAATTTTGCTGACAAAATAATTAGTTTGTTTTTTTGGAATGGGCTGAATCGATATGTAAAAGTAAGATCCTTCTTTGAGATATTGAAGATATTTAAAGTTTGTATATCGATCACTTTTACTGATACTAAATGCTTCGAAATTGAAAAATCCCCGTATCCAGCATTCATAAATATTGCACCACCAACTGTGCCAGGGATTCCTATAGTCCATTCACCTCCTTTACAACTATTTTTAGCTAGTAAATTTGAAATTGTAGGAAGCATTACTCCGCTTTCTGCTTCAAGAATTCCTGTTTCCGGATTTAAATTTATAGCTTTTAATTTTTTAGTACATATAAATAAACCTTTCCAAACATTTCCGCTAATTAGTAAGTTTGAGCCTGCTCCAAAAATCTGGCAATTTATATTTTTATCGTTTGCCCATTTTAGGATATTTTCTAATTCTGATATATTGACCGGCTCCGAAAAATATTCAGTTTGTCCTCCAACTTTTATAGTTGTGTAACTAAGAAGATTTATATTTTTTTGGATATTAAATTTCATCATTAAAAATCAATATTTTTGACTTGTTAATATTTGCCATAAATTATGACAATCTCCAGCACCCATATTAATGATTAAGTCATTCTCTCTAGTTAAATGATTAAAATTTTTTCTTATTTCATTATTGTCTTTTACTATTTTGACGTTTTTATTATATTTAAATATTTCTGTTGAAATTATAGAAGAGCTTATATTATTGATATTTTTTTCGCCAGCCCCATAAATATTTGTAAGAATTATTTGATCTGCTAATGCGAGTTCATTTGCAAATTCAACAAAGAATTCGTTAACCCTACTAAATCTATGTGGTTGAAATATAGCTATTAATCTCTTGTATTTGTCATGCTCATTAAGAAATAGTCGTCCTAGTTTTATCGTTTCTTTTATTGCTTTAGGGTGATGTGCATAATCATCAACGATTGTTCTACCTTTAATGTTGCCTTTAAATTCAAATCTTTTTAAAGGTAATTTTATATTTGAAATTTTTGTTTTAATATCATCAAAATCGACATTAAGTATTCTGCATGCTGCTATGGCTGCAGCTATGTTGGACAGATTATGTAGTCCAGGGATAGGGATTTCAAGTTTGCTTATTAATTTCCCTTGTTCAAAATAATGTGCAATAGTTGATGTTGTTGTTTGATTTATAGGAATTAAAGAATAATTAATATTTTTAACATTAACTGTTGACCATTTATAGTCACTTTTTATATGCTTTTGAATTATTTTACAATCACCATTAACTAATAATTTTTTTGAATTAGTTTCAAAGATTTTGAATGAATTTATTATTTCTTCAATGTTTTTATAGTAATCGCAATGATCATAGTCAATATTATTTAGGATTCCTAAATTAATTTTGTAATTGGAAATAGAACCATCTGACTCGTCTAGTTCAGCTACAAAATACTTTGAGTTTTTAATAATAAAAGAATTATTGTCATATTTTGGCAATATTCCCCCAATAATTCCCGAGACATTACTAGTACATAGATCCAACATTGTGAAAAGAAAAGTACTTGTTGAGGTCTTACCATGTGTTCCTGCGACTCCAATTGATTCATGATTATTCATAATCATTGAAAGAATTTCTGATCGATGTTTAATGGATATTTTTTTTTCGATACAGTAATTCAATTCAATATTATTTTTTTTAATTGCAGAACTTATTACGGTAATTATTTTTTTGTTTGGAAATTTTTCTAAAATAGTATCTATATTTTTTTGATTTTGATTATTAAATATTGTTGCTCCCTTATTAAAAAGTTTTTTTGTTTGATCATTATTAAGCACATCAGAACCAGATACTGAAAATTGCCTGCTTATGAGAACTTTTGCAATACCTGACATTCCTATGCCACCAATTCCAATAAAATGATAGTGAAGGGTATCAGACAATTTCGTTTTAAAGTGAATTCTTACAGCAGACTAAAGATACCCTTTCCTTTGTGTTTTGGGATTTATTTTTTACAAATATGGATTATTTAATTAATTCGAATTAATACAAAACAAAACTATTTTCTAAAAAAATCAAAAAATCCTTACGATATTGCAGAAAATTCATTATGATCTTGAGCTTAGGTCCATTTAGAAATTATTATTTATGACTTTGCGTGTTGCTATTAATGGGTTCGGCAGAATCGGTAGAAATTTTATGCGTTGTTGGCTTAGTAGGGGAGCTTACACGAATATTGAAGTAGTAGGAATTAATGTTACTTCAGACCCGAAAACTAATGCTCACCTACTCAAATATGATTCAGTTCTTGGATCTCTTGAAGGTGTTGATATTCAGTATACTGATGATACTTTTGTGATTAACAACAAAACTATTAAGTGTTTTTCTGATAGAAATATTCTTAACCTGCCATGGAAAGACTGGGGGGTTGATCTGGTTATTGAATCAACTGGTGTCTTTAATACTGATGTAGCAGCCAGTAAGCATATTGAAGTTGGCGCTAAAAAAGTTATTCTAACTGCACCGGGTAAAGGTTCTGGTGTTGGAACTTATGTAGTAGGTGTTAATGCAGAAACCTATAATCATAATGATTTTGACATTTTAAGTAATGCAAGTTGTACTACTAATTGCCTTGCCCCAGTAGTAAAAGTTCTAGATCAAACTTTTGGTATTAATAAAGGTTTAATGACTACAATTCATAGTTATACAGGCGACCAAAGAATTCTTGACAACAGTCATAGGGATTTAAGAAGGGCAAGAGCTGCCGCAACTAATATTGTTCCTACATCAACTGGAGCGGCTAAAGCTGTAGCGCTTGTTTATCCTGAGATGAAAGGTAAGTTGACTGGTATTGCTATGAGAGTACCTACTCCGAATGTTTCAGCAGTCGATTTTGTATTCGAGTCATCAAAATCAGTCACCGCTGAAGAAGTTAACAATGCTCTAAAAGAATCATCGAAGGGTTCTATGAAAGGGATTATTAAATATGGCGACCTACCTTTAGTGTCGAGTGACTACGCTGGAACAAATGAGTCTTCAATTGTGGATAGTGATCTTACTATGTGTATTGGAGATAATCTTGTGAAAGTGCTTGCATGGTATGACAATGAGTGGGGTTATAGCCAGAGGGTTGTTGACTTGGCTGAAATAGTTGCAAAAAAATGGCAATAAACTAAAAATGAGAATAGCTATTTCCTTGAATAGCTCCGGGAGAATTTATTATTTCCACAGAAGGCAAACCTTTTATAAATTTCCCTATCTCATAAGAAGTTTTATCTAAATTAAGGTATCTTTTTGCCCAGTCTTTGGGGAGAGAAAATATTAATTCATAATCTTCTCCCCCATAAAAATAATATTTATCCCAATTATTACCGTTAGGCCAATTTTGATATTTCGGCAATTTTCTATAGTCTATAATTGCTTTGCAGTTGCTTGTAGCTGCTAAATCACTTATGGCTTGATAAAGACCATCACTACTATCGGTACAACCAATTTCAACAGGGTCTGTACTTAAACGAGATTTAATAATATTTTGAAGAAAATCTTTTTTAGGTTTTGGTCTTTGGAAAGAATTTAATGATTGGCTTATAAGCTCTCTAGTGAGGTTACTTATGTCTTCATTTATGTTACTTTTTTTTAAAAGATATCCAAGCTTACTCAAGCCATGATAACCAGTTGTAATTATAATTTCCTCCGGCCTAGAAGAATACCTTCTAAGACATAATTCTCCTTGTAAACCGATTGCTGTAACTGAAATTGCGGTCCCCCCTCCTTTTGAACAGTCTCCCCCAAGAATGATTCCTCCATAATATTTTAGTGCTTCACATGCTCCTTCATAAAATTCTTTTATCCAATACCATTTAGTCTCAGGATTAATAATTAACCCTATATTAATTCCCATAAATTCTACGCATCCACTAGATATTAAATCTGAGTAATTAGTAGTAACAGATTTCCATCCTAGATCTCTAGGAGGAATTATTTTGTCATTAAAATGCGTATCTTCAACCATTAAATCTGTATTTATAAGTAAATTTTCATGAGCAATAGAAAGAGATGCGCAATCATCCTTCGTTTGGTTCTTAGGCATATATTTTGAAAGTCTAATTATTAATTCTTTTTCACCTAAATCTTTGATTCTTTCATTATCCATTGGCTTTAAGATTTTCAGCACCTTCAATCACTTGTATGGAAATAATTTTATCTTCCATTGTTAATTCCTCTAAAATATCGGCACCATCTACGACGTATCCAAATGCTGCATTTCGCCCGTCAATAAGATTTCGCCCTGCAGGATTTAGTTCTGCTTCATATAAGAAAAAGAAGAATTGGGATGATCCATCACTAACTTCTTTACTGGAATGAGACCAGCCAAGTGTACCCAAAGTAGCGAATGGAAGAGTCGGGGTTTCGGTATAAAAACCTAAATCTTCAAAAGTTTCATTGTAAAAAGTGTTCTTTTCTCCTGGGACTCTTATTTCAAGTGGAACATTTCTCTCTTTGTTTGTCTCAGGATCGACATAGCCAATATCATTACCTTTTGGATCTCCAGTTTGCAAAACAAAAAATTCTTCAGCACGATTAATAGGTAGATCGCTGTAGAAGTCTCTCTTGACAAGGTCAATAAAAGCGCCTCCTGTAAGAGGTGCATTATATCCATCAATGATTGCAATCATTTTTCCTTTAGACGTATTAATATTGACTCTAGCTCTACCTAGTAGCCTTGGGAGTTCATCGAATTCAGATGGAATTTCATAAGGAAACTCATCAGGAAGAAAGAATTGTTCTAAAAAGCCAATCTTTTCAAGAGCTACTTTTCTTGTGTCAATAAATCCATATTTATCTTTTGTTTTCGCTTTATCTGCTAGTTCATCCAAATTTTTTGCAAGATCAGAAAATGTTTTTTCAGCGGAATCTTTGCTTTTAGAATCAATTTCATCAATGATCTTGCTTTTATATTTTTTTACCAAAGATTGACATTTTGTTACAGTTTTTGAGAGGGAGGGCCATCTTCCTCCTCTAACTAGATCACTCGTTTCTTCAAGTTTATGTTGAAGATCTTGTAATTCTTTTTGCTCTATAGGGAGAGCGTTTCTAAGGATTGCATTAGGATCCTTAACCGCATTTCCATTGGGTAAGTCAGCAAGAACTTGTGCTGGACTTGTAAAAAAAAATTGCAATAGTAGAATTAATACAAACAAATAATTTTTGTTCAGATTTGATAAAAATTTTTGCATAAGACTCATACAGGTTTATGATCTCTGGGGATGTAATACAGGAATGATTTCCAGTAACGATTTTCGCACAGGCACAACCATCGAATTAGATGGCCAAGTTTGGAGGGTTGTAGAATTTCTACATGTCAAGCCTGGTAAGGGTTCTGCTTTTGTTAGAACAAAATTAAAGTCAGTTCAAAATGGCAATGTAGTTGAAAAAACTTTTCGAGCAGGTGAATCTGTGCAGCAGGCTATCTTAGAGAAGTCTAACCTTCAGCACACATATGTGGAAGCTGGAGATTATGTTTTTATGGATATGAATAGTTTTGAAGAGACCAGGCTAACTTCTAATCAAATAGGGGATGGTTCTAAATACCTCAAGGAAGGGATGGAGGTTACTGTAGTTTTTTGGGATGGTAAAGTTTTAGAAGTTGAACTTCCAATCTCTGTATCCTTAAAAGTCAAAGAGACTGATCCTGGCATAAAGGGAGATACAGCAAGTGGTGGTACAAAACCTGCGATTTTAGAGACTGGAGCACAAGTTATGGTTCCATTATTTATTACTATTGGAGAAGTGATTAGGGTTGATACTAGAAATGATAGTTATCTTGGTAGAGAAAACTGATGGCCATGAAATTAGATCATGATGATTTAAATCGCTTGATTGATAAAATCTCTAAAAGTGATTTTCAAGAATTCTCTTTAGAAGGAGAAGATTTCAAACTCGAAATTAAAAGGAATTTAGTTACTCCTCCTCAAGCCAGCCAAGTATTTGCTGTGCCTCAAGAGAATAAAGATCAAAGTCAAGTACAAGATAATAATGAGACTCTTAACTCTTTGCAGTTACAAGCTTCGCCCCCTACACCACCCCCTGGCCGCTCGGATCTTACCGAAATAACCTCTCCTATGGTTGGAACTTTTTATAGGGCTTCTGCTCCAGGAGAGGATCCATTTGTTGAAATTGGTAGTTCTATATCAGCAGGGCAAACAATTTGTATTTTAGAAGCCATGAAGCTCATGAATGAAATCGAATCCGAATATAATGCTGAAGTGGTTGAAATACTTGTAGAGAATGGAACTCCTGTTGAGTTTGGACAAGTTCTAATGCGTGTTAAGCAGTCGTGATTTTGTACATAATTCGTTAGCGGTTTTTATAGCTTCAAGAATACTTTGGCATTGAGCAATACCTTTATTATAAATATCAAAACCAGTTCCATGGTCTGGAGATGTTCTAATTATGGGTAATCCAATTGTCGTATTTACTGAGTAATTAAAAGCTATTATTTTCATAGGGATTAGACCTTGATCATGGTACATAGCAAGAATTCCATCGTGACCATTTAAGCCCTTTTCATTCCATGCTCTTAATGATGAAATCCAGCAGCTGTCTGGAGAAATGGGACCCTCTAGTTTTACATCAGGATTATTTTTTTTCCAAATTTCTAAAGATTCTTTTATAAAATCCTTTTCTTCTGTTCCTAAAATGCCTTCTTCACCTGCATGAGGATTTAATCCCGCCACTCTCAAGGTTGGTTCTTTCTTGAATTGTTTTGAAAAATCAGATAATAGGTTTAGTTTAGAAAAAATTAAATCCTCATTCTCAATTAAATTTTTTGAAATTTCACTTAAGGGAATATGCGTTGTAGCTAAAAGAGTGTTGAATCTCCACCCCGTTATTGGAGACTTTGCAGTAAATAACATTCCTACATTTCTTGTATTAAAGCATTCCGCAAGTAACTCAGTTTGGCCTGAATATTTATGACCTGCTAATTCCCATGATTTTTTGCAAATCGGCGCCGTTACCAGGGCAGTATTTGGTTGGAATTTTGTAAGTTTAATTGCTTCTTTTAAATAAACAAAACTAGAGTTCCCACAATTAGTTTTCCAACTTGAATTATTAAGTTTTGACACTTCAATATCTTCAATATCTAATTCATCAGGATTTGCAATATTCTTTATACCAATTAATTTTAAAGATCTATAAGTATTTATTAGATTTTGTTTAGATCCGACTATTCTTACCCTAACATTTTCAGGAATTTGATTAGAAGCTAAAGCTTTGAGAATGATTTCAGGCCCAACTCCTGACTCATCACCTGCAGAAATTATAATTGTATTTTCAAAATAATTAGATTTATTTCTTTTTAGCTGGACCATTTGTAAGTTATGTATTTTTGAAAAATTAAGAAAGTTAAATGTTTTCTGAGTTCAATTTGTCAATTTTAAATACTTGAGGCAATTCTGTAACCCAGATTTGTAATCTTTATGAATTAATTGATATCCCAGTTCTTTGCAAAGTAGAGAATTTGAGACTCTTCTGTTTTCTTCCCAGAATGATAGTGCAATTGGTGAAAGATTTTTTTTTGCTTCTTCAAAATCAATTTTTTCAGGCATTTGCATTCTTAGCAGTTGATAGCTATATCTAATAACTTCAATTTGTGAACACGGATTATCATCAGCAATATTAATTATCTTGTGAAAAGTAAATTTATTTTGATTTAAAATAAGATAAATTATTGCATTTGCGATGTCTGCAACATGAACTCTTGAAAAAACTTGATTTTCTTTAAATATTACTTTTATATTGTTTTTAAGAATTGAATCTAAGGTAGATCTCCCAGGCCCATAAATACCTGGAAGCCTAAATATCTGAGTAGGTAAACTCGTATTAATCCACTTTTCTTCACATAATAACCTTCTTTTGCTTCTTTCTTGAACAGGATTGGCAGGGTCATTTTCAGATACCCATTCTCCAAAAGTATTTCCATATACACCTGTTGTAGACAGATATCCAGCCCATTCCAAATTGAGGTCCAAAAGCTTATTTTCTAACTTAGATAACAGAGGATCTGACCCGTCTTTATTTGGTGGCATGCAACTTAAAATATGAGTTACACCTTTAAATATTTCATCGGGGGGTAAATCATTATTATTACTGTCATATAGAAAACTCCACTTGTCATATTTAACACTTCTTGAACTCGTAAAAGCTTCAAATCCGATATTTCTCATCTCCATAGCAATTTTTTTGCCGCTAAAACCTGCTCCAAAAATAAGAATTTTTTTCTTTTTTAAAACACTTGCCAAACTGTTCATGCCAACCTATAACTAGTACATATGTATTGTTTACTCATGAAGACTTTAGTTAGACCTCAGCCTTATTCAACTATAGCAATTTCTACCGATAAGCTCACACCAAAAAAAATAGTCAGAAATCAAAGAATCCTCCTCAGGGACAATAAAAAAGTTATATCTTATCTATTATTATTGTTTTCCTTTTCAATTTTTTTATTCTTGCCTGAATCGCCACAATTATCTGAGTCAATATGTATCAAGAATAATCCTAAGTCGGCTTGTAATGTTTGGTAGTTAAGCAGCGTCCAATTCAATACTTTCATTTGAATTTGGGTTTATCAACGTTTTTAGTGATGGTTTGGCCCATTGTAATAATCTTACAGCTAGTCTTATATCTCCATCTGACCATGCTCTGATTGCCATAGCTCGTCTAGGGTCATAAAATTTTTGTTTTCGGTACCAGTAAAACGCCTCATTATTTGATTTATCGCCATTGCAGGATAGGCATGCTGGGACGCAGTTTTCTGTGTTACTTAGTCCTCCTTTGCTTCGTGGGAGAATATGGTCAATTGATTCTGATGGTTTGCCGCAGTATATACAACTTTTATTTGTAAATTTATGAATTGATTGTCGCCATTGTCTGAATCTAAATTTTGGACATAAGTCCTCTAAAAACACTGCATCCTTAAAGTGCATTCAGTTATTTTAATTAAATAAATAATGACTTAAATATTTAAAAAGTCAATATTAAAAGTATTAATTAATGACTTTAAATTTATAAATTAATGTATAAAATAATGTATAAAAAAAGGTATTCTTTTATACATTGTAATTTTAATAACTATATCTATCAAATGATTCATTTGAATAGTCATCAGAGTTATCTTCAATCATATTTTCTATTTTTTTTCTCCTATTATTTTGCTCTATTTCCTCGTTCTTTCTTTTTTGTTCTTCTTGTCTTTGTTTCTTTTGTAATTTTCTATCTGGATATAACTTATCAAGATATTCTACACAATAAGTAAATTTATCCTTTTCTCTTATAACAGTTTCGATTATTTGTGATGCTGCTTGGTTTGGTGAAGTCTTAAAAACTCCCCCCTTTTGTTTTTTTATATAGCTATATGCAGCTTCCCAACTACTTTCATGGTCATTTCCGCCCTCTCTCATTGTGCAAAAAATCTCAGCCCCAAAAGATCCTGCATTTACTTTAGAGATTGTGACTATTGGTAACATAAGTCCAATAAAAAATAAAATTATTCTCATATATTTGATACTTAACATCAAAAATTTTCTATCTTATTAAAAAATATCCTTTATTTTGAGTATGTCTATATATTTTAAAGATTTATACTTGATTTTTTATTGATATTTTTGATTTATCTTTAAATATTTTTAAAAAATTTATAATTTAGTGGGACTTAATTTTTAGAACATTAAATATATTTTTTGTATATTTTTGCTAGATATTGTGTAAAAACCTTATATAAACCATATAATTTTTTATTTTCTATGCTTTTTTACAGCATAATTGTACTTCTAGTTGGCATAATAATAAAAAGGGTATTTATTATGGCGTCAAAAATTTTTTATGAAGGTAAAAAGAATCAAATCAAAAAAAAGTTTTCTTTTATTGAAAATGGTCATCAATTAGAAAAGTTAGAATTTGCTTTAGCCGTTGCTCAAACTAATGGGGATGGAGAAAAATCCGCTATATTAAGGAAGAAGATTTTTGAACTGGGAGGCAATGTTGAAGAGCCTGGGACATAAAAGTTCTCATTGCAGATATGTCTTTGCCACTTGTAATGCTTTTCCTAGTTCCTCTGTTGATATAAGTTTTTGTTCTAATAATGTAAGCCCAATAGCAGATATAGCTATTGTGATATCTCGATCATTTATATAGCCTAAATGTCCAACTCTGAAAATCTTACCTTTCAAGTGATCCTGTCCGCCAGCCAGTAGAATGTCATACTTGTCTTTAATGATTTTTCTAAAAGTTTCAGCATCTATTTGTGTAGACCTAATAGCGGTTATTGATGGACTTAGTGAGTTATGGTTGGCAAATAATTTGAGGTTTAGTGCTTGAATTGCATGTGATACAGCTAATTTATGTTTCTCATGTCTTTGGAATATATTTTCTAGGCCTTCTTCTTGCATCATTTTCAATGATTCTTCTAAAGCAGATACCAAATTTACTGCGGGAGTATATGGATTACTATTATTATCTAAACTTTTTTTGTAAAATTTTAAATCTAAATAGAATTTGGGAAGATTTGATTTCTCGCAAGCCTCCCATGCTTTCTCACTTACTGAAATAAAACTGAGTCCAGGAGGTATCATGTATCCTTTTTGAGAACCAGAAGCAACTATATCTAATCCCCATTCATCGGTAGGTACATTACATGCTCCAATACTTGTGACGCAATCAATAATTGAAAGAGCTCTTTTATGATTACGAATATATTTACTAATTGTTTCTAAATCATTTATTACCCCGGTTGAAGTCTCAGAGTGGGTTAATATAACTGCTTTTATTTCTTTCTTATGGTCATTTTCTAAAAGTTCTTTGATTGAATTTGGATTTAGGGGTTCTCCCCATTTTGAATTGACTTCTATTACATCTAATCCAAATGCGCGGGCTAATTTTACCCATCGTTGACCAAACTTGCCATTTTCTCCACATATCACCTTATCACCTTTGCTCAGAGTGTTTATAATCCCAGCTTCCATTGCAGCAGTTCCACTTCCTGTAATAGTTAAAACATCATTTTTAGTTTGATGAAGCCACTTTAATTTTTGAGTTGTTGAGTAAACTAAATCTTGAAATTCTTTGCTTCTATGTCCTATCGGATGACTTCCTAATGCTTGTAATACTTTTTCTGGTACTGGTGTTGGTCCAGGGATCATGAGTGATAATTTTTTTTGTATGGCCACTTTTTAAGAAATAGGTCATTCTTAGATTAGTTCTCATTATGTATTTTTCAATTAGTTAATTTGAAAAAAGGATTTTCTTTACCTTTATGGGTTGCAGCATCTGCTCAAGCAGCAGTAAAAAAATTATTAATGCTCCCATTTGAGGAATATGAATTACTTAAAATCCCCGGCGCAAAAGAAACTGAGAAACTAAAAGTACATTCATCTGCTTTTATCAAAGATAAAGATCATGCCCTTGCAATTACTTTTGCAAATTCTGAATTAAGTTTAGATCTTACTCAAAATCTTGAAATATGGACTCTAGTTTCATTTCAAAAGCTTATTAATGATAAGACTTCAAAAGGTTTAATTAATATTATTCCAGGATTTGGAGTTGGAATAAATTCAAAAACCTCAGAAATTTGTATTTCTCGCTTCGCTTTAGAACTGCTAGAAGAGAATTTATTAGAGTTAATTCCAGCCGGATTCCAATTAAATCTAGAGATAATATTCCCAAGAGGAAAATTTCTTGCAGAGAGAACAAGTAATAAATCCTTTGGAATAGTAGATGGATTATCGATCATTGGTACTACAGCGGAAACTTATATAAGTGCTTCTCCTGAGCAGATAAATGATGCGAAGCTAGAATTGGAGCAATTTACTTCAAAAGGTGTTGAAAAAATAGTTTTTGTTATTGGAGAGAATGGATTAGATCTTGCACAAAATATGAAATTAAATTCTCCAGTTATAAAAGTAGGAAATTGGATCGGGCCTCTTTTAGTTCATGCTGCTTTAAACAACGTTAAGAAAATTCTCTTGCTTGGTTACCATGGAAAATTAATAAAACTAGCAGGTGGCATTTTTCATACACATCATCATCTAGCTGATGCAAGAATTGAAATACTTGTATTTCTTGCATTGCAAGCAGATATTCCTATTGAGTTAATCCATCAAATTTCAAAAAGTAATACTATTGAGGATGCATTAATTACTTTAGAAAAAGAAAATATTGAGATTGTGAAAAAATTATGGCTTTTGATGGCTAATACTATTGAATTCAGATCACTCGAATATATTAAAAGATATACATCAAATGAATTGGCGGTAGGTGCAGCTTTATTTGATAGAAAAAGATCAGTTCGTTGGATTGGGATTAATGCAGAGGCAATGTTTTTAAAGCCTGATAATTTTTAACTGTGCGTGAATTATAATTTTAAAAAAGCTATTGTAAGTTTTATATATGTCTTTAATTACATCAGATCAAGAGAGGGAACCCTCAATATTAATTTTAGATTTTGGATCACAATATTCCGAGTTGATAGCCAGGAGAATTAGAGAGATAAATGTTTATTCGGTAGTAGTCAATTATTTGATTGATGTTGAAGAAATTAAGAGAATTAGCCCAGATGGCATTATTTTAAGTGGAGGCCCAAACTCTGTTTATGAAAGGAGTGCTCCAATATGTGATGAAAAAATTTTTAATCTTGGAATACCTGTTTTAGGAATTTGTTATGGTATGCAATTAATGGTGAAACAGAAAGGGGGGGTGGTTTCTCCAGCAGAAAATAAATCAGAATATGGAAGAGCACCAATCACGTTAGATAATGAGAGCCTTTTATTAAAAGACATTCAAGATAATTCTGTTATGTGGATGAGTCATGGAGATTCTATTAATAGATTGCCTGAGAATTTTCTAAAAATTGCTCATACTGATAATACTTCTCATGCAGCAATATCAAATGAAAAAGAAATGTTATTTGGTGTTCAGTTTCATCCTGAAGTTGTTCATTCAGAGTACGGTATGGATGTTATAAAGAATTTTGTTCTTAAGATTTGTAAGTCAAAAGCCAATTGGACAACACAAGCTTTTATTGATGAATCTATTCAAAAAATTAGAGATCAAGTTGGTAATAAAAAGGTTCTTTTAGCTTTATCGGGTGGAGTCGACTCTTCAACCTTGGCCTTCTTATTGCACAAAGCAATTGGCGATCAATTAACTTGTATGTTTATTGATCAAGGCTTTATGAGAAAAGGAGAGCCTGAGTTCCTAATGAATTTCTTTGATAAGAAATTTCATATTCGAGTTGAATATATAAATTCTCGTGAAAGATTTATTCAAAAACTTTGTGGAGTAAAAGATCCAGAAGAAAAAAGAAAAATTATTGGTACTGAGTTCATTAGGGTTTTTGAAGAGGAAAGTAAAAGATTAGGTCCTTTTGATTATTTAGCTCAAGGAACTCTTTATCCTGATGTCATTGAAAGTGCAGGAACAAATATAGATCCAAAAACTGGTGAGAGAATTGCAGTAAAAATTAAGAGTCATCATAATGTCGGAGGATTACCTAAAGATCTTCAATTTAAGTTGGTTGAGCCATTAAGAAAACTTTTTAAAGATGAAGTTAGAAATGTTGGTAAAGCACTTGGGTTGCCAGATGAAATCATTAGAAGGCATCCTTTTCCAGGTCCAGGCTTGGCTATTAGAATCCTAGGAGAGGTTAATAAAGAAAAACTTAATTGCTTGAGGGATGCAGATTGGATTGTCAGAGATGAAATTAAAAGAGCAGGCTTATATAATGAGATTTGGCAAGCTTTCGCGGTTTTATTATCTGTTAAAACTGTTGGTGTTATGGGAGATAAAAGAACTTATGCATGGCCTATCGTTCTTAGATGTGTCTCAAGTGAGGATGGTATGACGGCTGATTGGTCAAAAATACCTTTTGAAGTTTTAGAAAAAATATCAGATAGAATAGTTAATGAAGTTAATCTGGTAAATAGGGTCGTATTTGATATAACTAGCAAACCTCCTGGCACAATAGAGTGGGAGTGACGGAAAATTCGCTCATTTCATAAATAATTGAATTCTTTGGTTTTACGTGGGTTTTACGTGAAAATCTTATATTTATAAATCTAGTGATATCAATGGGTTCTAAGGATAAAAATTAGGTGGTTCTATTAAGTGGGGTAGCAAAAGGGCGTATAAAGTTAGTTATATTTAAAAAAGTTGGTTACACGTGGGTTACATATTGAGTAAAAACTTTGTCTAAATTGAAAAATAATAGAACAATAATATTGGAAGATTTATGGAATTTCTAAAGGTGAAGTTCAAATGAGCGCAATTCCAAAAGAGTTATTCGGATTAAGAGTAGAGGTTCTTCGATCCAGAAGAAAAACTTCAGTACTTTATATAGTTGGAGATGAACTACAGATAAGAGTTCCAAATAGAGTAAGAGATAGAAAAATAGTTGAAATTCTTGAAACGAAAGAAAGATGGATTAGAAATAAGGCAATTCAATTACAAAGTCAACCTATATCTAAAGAAAGAGAATTTATTAGTGGCGAATCTTTTGCACTTTTTGGTAAGAATTTAAAGTTAAAAGTTTTAGAGGGAGGGAGAGTTGGAACTAAATTAGATGGTGATTATCTTTTTACGAATGTAAGAGCATCAGAGATTGAAGATGTAAGAAAATTTAGAATTAAAACTTATATTGAAAAATGGTATATCCAAGAAGCATATAAAAGATTAGAAGAGAAAGTTATAAGGTATTCAGAAATTATTAAAGTATCTCCAAGAGAAATGAAAGTCAGAAACTACAAAACCAGATGGGGTTCTTGTGATAGGAAAGGTAGATTAACTTTTAACTTTCATCTAATAAAAGCACCACATTCGATTGTTGATTATGTAGTTGTGCATGAACTTTGTCATATGCTTCAACCAAATCATTCAAAATTCTTTTGGAATGAGGTAGCAAAATATGACCCTTTATTTAAAGAGCATAAGAAATGGTTGAAATTAAATGGTGCAGAATTAATTAGATAAAGAGTAGGAAAGTTAAAGAAGATTTCTTCCCAGAATCTACCTAAAAAATAAGAGGGCATTTGTTTGCCCTCTTCGAGTCTTGAACTTCTTTTTCCTAAATGTTTGAAGTTCCTTGACTCCTGGATTATTTCTACTCCTACTGAATGGGAAAAGATAGTCGTGACAACCACAAAGCACTAATACTCGGGTAGAAATACCCTATGAATTTCAAGTTAAAAGTAGGACAATACAGATATAGATCTAGGAGGTCTTATGAAACTATTCAATCAATTTAATGTTCTTCCAAGATACTTAACTGCGTTTAACTATGCAGGATTAAAAGTTAACGAAACTCCAAAAGAACTTGAAAAATGTACTCCTGAATTTCGAAACTTTTGGGAGAAGGAATGTAGAGAACATCCAACAAATCAAAATTGTTTAATTTATTGTGATTGAGTAACTAATTATTAGTTTTTATTAAACAAATTTGATCTAAAGATTGTTTGGCAAGGATTTCATCCCAGATAATATTTAAATTTTATTTTCAGATACACTACTATGACGTATTTTTTTCTTATTTAAATTTCAGGACTATAGAGTGGTAATGAACAGCAGGTCACAAAGCAAGTCATAGTATCAAAAAATTGGTTTCAACTAGGCTTCACGTGTTAATTTTTCCCCTCTTAAGAAAAATATCATAAAGTTGATTTTCGTTACTGTTGGTATATTAATTAAAAGTGAATTTGATATGAAAAAAAAAGCTTTTTTTGTCATTGGAATATTATCTTTAATACCTTTTGCCCAACCACTTTTAATTAAGATTGGTTTTGGTCTAGGAACTTCCGTAATTATGTTCTCTCATTCTGAAGAAGTTAATGCAGAAAGCGCAGAATTTTATATTAATCTTGGCTTTGATAAATTAGATGCCGAGGATTATGAAGGAGCAATATCGGACTTTACAGAGGCAATAAAAATTAATCCTGATAATGGTAATTTCTATTTTAATAGAGGTATGGCGAAACAAAATCTAGAAGATTATGAAGGAGCAATATCGGACTTTACAGAGGCAATAAAAATTAATCCTGATAATAATATGTTCTTTACAGAATCAGATTTAAAAGAATTAAAAGAAATTTGGGGTCTTGAAAAAGATAATTAAACTACTGCTGAAAATAAAAACTAATTGTCTGTGATAGTTTAAGAATTTAATTTTTATTTATGAGATTTGATTGTTCCATACAGGAAATTAATCTTTTTTGAGCAGTTTCCTCAAATCCCATTTTAAAAAATTTAAAATACTCGCTTTTTTCTTTACAAACTTCTTCTTTTTGTTTATGTAAAATCTTTTTTTCTAACAACTCAAGTCTTGCATTTTTTCTGTTTTCAAGAAGATCTAATGTATGAGGAATACTATTGAGCACAAATCCAACACAAAAAAAATAAATAACTGTTTTATATTTTTTTTTAAATAAATTCATATCTTGTTTATTTCATATTTAGAAAATTAAGTCTTAAATATTTATAGTTAAAGTCTAAGTTATTCTCTAAGAAATTCAATTTATTATTTATTATTTTGAAAAAAGCAGGTTACTTTTTAAGAAAAGTGATCATATTTTTAATTCAAAATATTTTAGTTTTTATTAAGTAATTATTGGTAGGCAAATTTTATTTTTAAAGTAGTATGATTCTAATAATTTATTAAAAATGAACTTTAAAGAAAGAGGTATAACAGTAGGAGATTTATTGATTTTTTTAATAGTAGTTTTAATTGCTGTTTTTTCTATTGCTAAAATTAGAAATGAAAATAGTCAGAAATCATCAAGCTACTTTTTAATGAATAATTATCATGATTTGCAAAATAAAAATAATTAATTTAATTTTGAAAGTTATGAATTAATCCTTGATACTAATTTATGCTGTTAAGTTTTATGAGTTATGAGTAGGTTTATAAAATTAAGTAGATCTACTGTTGAAAGATATATTCAATGTCAACGATGTTGTTATTTAGAGAAAAATCATAATATTAGGCCGCCCTCTTTACCTTTCACATTGAATATTGCTGTGGATAATTTATGTAAAAATGAGTTTGATTTTTATCGTGAAAAACAAGAACCACATCCTTTGTTTAAAAAACATCAAATAGATGCGGTTCCTTTTAAACATGATCACATCGATATTTGGAGAAATAATTTTCAAGGACTGAGATATAAATCCTTAGATTATAACTATGATTTTGGTGGTGCAATTGATGATGTTTGGCAAAACAGAAGTGGAGAATTAATAGTTGCAGATGTTAAAGCTACATCTAGAAATGAATTTAATTGGTTGGAAACTTTCCAAAAATATGACTATCCAAAAGCTTATAAAAGGCAGCTTGAAATGTATCAATGGCTTTTAAGAAAAAACGGATTTAAAGTATCTAACGAAGCTTATTTGCTTTATTTTAATGGTAAAAAGAATGAAAAATTTTTTAATAATAAACTTCAATTTGATACTCATTTGATTAAATTAGATTGCTCATCTGAATGGGTCGAGCAAGCTGTAATTGATACTGTAAATTTATTAAGATCTAGTACGTTTCCAAAGCCATCGACAAAATGTGATTTTTGTAATTACATTAAGAAAAGATGGAATTTAGCTAAAAATACCTGATCTTAATTTTTGTTGATCTGGTAATTAAATAAATTGAAGCTAATCTTAAAAGGAACTACAACCAATGATTTTGGCTTTTTTACAAACAAAAAATAATAAATTAAGCAATAAATTACAAAAGGATATTATAAAAATTGGTGGTAAGACAATTTTTCTTAATCCATTTTTATACTGGAGGAGAATTGATCAGAATACAAATAGATGGCTTAGAGAGCCAGGTCAAATTGCAGAATTGCAAATAAAAACTAATAGAAATAGATTTTATCCAGAAGCGGATTGGGAGTCTTTAAATAATGATCAAAAAGCTCTTAAAGATGGAACTATTGAAATGTTTTTAAAAACATTAGAGTTGATTTCTACTTTTCATCCTGATTTAAATTCTGGACAACTTTTAGAAGTTGAGAGAAAAATGACAATTAGTAAAAAATATTCTTTTGAAAAATGGGTTCAACAATCCTTTGTTAAAAGAGCTAATGCACAATTAAGAGAAAAAAGAAAATTTGAAAGGATAAAATTTATAAGTAGATGGAAAGAATGGCTATCTTTAGAAGAAACTCACAAGGCTCTGCTACCGGTTATTATTATGATATTCGCTTCTTCATTTATAGGGTGGTCGGCAGGCATTTCACAAAATAGCTGTAATCCTTATTTTGAAGACTCTTTGAACAGTAAAATCTAAAATATGGCAGATTTTTTTGATAGCTTAAACCAGTTTTTAACAAAAGATTTTGTATCTGACTTTAAAAAAATCTTAAAGAATCCTAATAACTTATCAGATAATATAATCAGTTATTTAAAGAAAAATAAAATTGATTTAAATAATATTATTGATATGAAAGAAAATGAAGAAACAATAGATTGTGATCCTATTGAAGATGAAAATATAGATATTCAAAATGATAGTAATGATTATGAAAATTTATTTTTAAGACTTAATAATATCGAAAATATAATGACTGAAATAAAAGATTATCTACAAAAAGATAATTGATTAATAATAAATTTAATAAAAAGTTTGTACGTTTAAATAATCAGCCTTTGATGCTGATTTTGTTATCATCATTTGCATTTCTATTGATATTATTTAGACTTGTTTTTTTACAAGTTCTAAATCATCAACAGTATAAAAATATGTCTGATCAAAATAGGATTAGGCTTATTTCTACCGAGCCAATAAGAGGACGTATTATTGATAAAAATGGAGAAGTACTTGCTAATAGCAAATTAAATTATTCCTTAGTAGTTAAGCCACAAATTATAAATCAAAAGATTTGGGATTCATATAAATATAAACTTGCTAATTTGTTGAATTTAGATGTAGATAAATTAGATAGCAAATATAATAATTTTAATATTGGTAATCAACGTTTTTCTATAAAATTATCAGATTCTTTATCAATAGAACAGCTTATACAATTTAAAGAGAATGAAAGAGATTTTAAAGGTATAGAAATTGCTGAGAAAGTTCTTAGAAATTATCCATACAAGACACTAGCTGCTCATGCTCTTGGTTATACGTCCCCAGTTACTGAATCAGAATTTAAAATTTTATCAAAAAAAGGTTACCGGTTAAATGATTTGATAGGAAGAACTGGAGTTGAACATGCTTATGAGGATTATTTGCGAGGTCAATGGGGTGGTGAGATGATTGAAGTTGATGCGGCAGGTAATTATCAAAAGTCTTTAGGCGTAAAACCATCCCAAAAAGGAAGGGATGTTAAATTGACAATTGACTTAAAGTTACAGCAAGTCGCCGAAGAAGTTCTTCTTGATAAAAAAGGTGGGGCTTTGATAGCAATGGACCCAAGAGATGGAGCCATAAGAGCTATTGCAAGTAAACCTACATTTGATTTGAATTTTTTTTCCAGAGAATTTAAGCCTGAAAAAGAATATAATGAATTGTTTTTTTCTGAAAAGAAACCTTTATTCAATAGAGCTTTAAATGCATATGATCCAGGAAGTGTATGGAAAATTGTCACTGCTTTAGCGGGTTTAGAGTCAGGAAAGTTTCCTGCAGATATATTGCTAGAGACCAAACCTTGTATTAAATATGGCAGTCAATGCTTTCGTGAACATAATGATCTTGGATTCGGTTTTATTGGATATGAAGATGCACTAAGAGTTTCTAGTAATACATTTTTTTATCAAGTTGGCTATGGAGTTGGAGTAGATGAGATTTATAAAATTTCTAAAAAACTTGGATTCTCTCAGTTATCAGGTATTGAATTATCTGAACAAGAGAATAGAGGTCTTGTAGCAAATAGTGAATGGGCGAAATCTGGTAGAGGTTGGGGTAATCCTGGAACAACCCCATGGATTCCAGAAGATATAGCGAGTATGTCTATTGGACAATTTGTAGTTCAAGTAACACCTATACAATTAGCAAAAGCTTATGCTGCGATTGCTAATGGAGGTTATTTAGTAAAACCTCATTTATCAAAACTACATCTTTCTGGGGATGATATTAAAAGAAAAAAAATTGAAATAAATCCAAAAAATATTATTACTATTCAAAATGGTTTGAAAAAAGTTGTTCAATCTGGCACAGGTGTTGCTATAAATTATGGCACTATTAATCTACCTCCTGTATCCGGTAAAACAGGTACTGCTGAAGATGGAACTGGAGGTGCAGACCATGCATGGTTTGTTTGTTATTCTCCTTCAGAAAATAGTGAATTAGTTGTCGTGGCATTCGCAGAAAACACGCCAGGGGGTGGATCAGTTCATGCTCTGCCCATGGCAAGAAAAATTTTAGAGGCGTGGCATGGAAATAATTAGTTTAATATTTATTCAAATCAAGTCTTTTCATTTGAATTAGTCTCTGAATTATGTCCTCTATGGTTTTTTCTTCTGCAGGTTTCTTGTAGTTGGCTGATAAGTGTCTGCCAACTACTTGAGCACCCAGATGTGCTAATTGCATTCTCAAAGAGGTTATTAATTCGATACCAGGTCCTCCGGAGAAGGTCGCGATTGCAATAGGTTGCCCATTAAAAAGATTTCTGAAGTCATCTCCTGAAATAGATAACCATGCAATAAGATTTGAAAGTATTGGAGGGATAGAGCCATTATATTCAGGTGCACAAATAATCCATTTGTCAATTGCAAATAATTTTTCTTTTATTAAATTAACTACATCAGGTATATCCTTATTTGAGTGAATTCTTGGGTTGTATAAGGGTATATCTAATGTAGTTAAATCTAAAATCTCAGAAGATATATTTAATTCTTGACTTTTTTTTTGAAAATCATTTGAAAGTTCTAGGTTCTTTCCACTACTTGCAGAAATAATAATAAGGTTTGAGTCGTTTCCCATTGTTTAAAAATTAGAATTAATAATTTGAACCACTTTTACGATGATGGACAGCAGTTAAATCATCTTTATTGAGTACATTTCCATAGTTTACCTCAGCATAAATGACCCAATGATCTCCGCATTCCATTCTCTCTTTTACTGAGGCATCTAACCAAGCTAATGCATCAGGAATAATTATTTGTCCATTGGGAGTTTCTTCTATTTCTAACCCTGAGAATCTATCTTCGCCTGGAGCAAAGGGTTTAGAGAATCTCTTTAAAGGTTCTTTTAAATTATTAGAATTTAATATGTTAAGAGCAAATGAGTCACCTTTTTGTAGAATTGATTCAACTGCTCTGTCTTTCGCAACCGAGATACTTAATCCCGGAGGAGAGAAGCTTGCTTGACTTACCCAAGAAGCAAGCATGGCGCTTCTGATATTATTTTCTCCTTTGCCTTTGGAAGCAGTTAACACACATAATGAACCGACAACTCTGCCTAACGCTTGAAGGGTCGGGTTCGTCTTGCTTGATATCATTCCGGTATCAGATTTACGTGTTTTTTGTCTTGATTTTTTAAGTATCTTTCTGCCAAAATGTGTTCCAATTTCTTCAATTTCCTTTATTTTTGGCTTATTAGGACTAAATTTTATTCTGATTGGTTCAAAACTAAATGTAAAACCTCCATCCTTTAGTTTTGATTCAAGTAAATCAATGGCTTCTCCACTCCATCCAAAACTGCCAAAAACTCCTATAGGTTTTTCTCTGTCTCCTTCTGATAATATGCTCCCAAGTGCGCTAACTATTGGAGTTGGAGCATGGCCTCCTAGAGTCGGAGTGCCTAAAAGATATCCATCTGCTTTTTGTATGGATTTGATTAATTCTTCATTAGAGGTGAATTCACAATTAATACTTTCTACTTCAACTGATGTTGAGGTGACTCCTTTAGCTAAAGCATCTCCTATTGAGGCTGTATTTCCATATGCACTAGCATAAATCAATACAACTTTTGGTTTATTAGTTGATAAGCTTTCTCCCCATCGAATGTAATCATTTATAAAACTTTTAAGACTATACTCAATAGCAGGTCCATGTAATGGAGCAATAATCTTCATATCCAGTTCAGATATTTTTTCTGCCAGAGAAGTTATTTGGGAAGACATTGGAGTCATTAAACAATTGTAAAAATGTTTTCTATCTTCCTCTGTGGATAGTCTATTGCTCTCCGACCACTCATCGCAGGCTAAATGACATGAAAATAATTTTTCACTAAAAAGTATTCCAGAAGTCTCTTCATAGACAATTAATCCTCCAGGCCATCGAGCGGTTGGTGCAGGTATTAGATGAAAAATATTATTCTTGAAAACTAATTTTATTTCTTTCTTGATTAAATTGATTTGAGGAAGTTTTACATCTAAAGAATCATTTTTGCCTGGTTTTTTTTGGTGCCATAATTCGCAAATCAACTTTTTTCCAGGTATTGAACATGTAATTGTTAGATCTGTAAAATTATTTGCTGTGTTTTTTATAGTTTCAACTATTTTTGGGCTTATATGTCCAGTTATGATATTTAATTTTTTTAGATTAAATTCTTCAAAGTAATAATTTACTTTTTGTATAAAATTTGCAGCATAGGTAATTTCTGGCGGATGAATTATCGTTAATAAATCATCTTCAATAAAAATAAAAGTATTAAAAGAAGAACCCTTTTCCAAATTAAATTCTAATTCAAATTTTTCTTTTTTTATATCAAGAAATCTTATGCAATTTAAATTAGGACTTATATTAAAATCTAGTAATTTTTTTGCATCTATTAACTCATTAGTCATTATTTTTACTAATTAATTACAAATTTTAATAGTGATTTGCTACTTTCCTATGATGAACAGCAGTCTTACAAGATAGATCTGACACATTCCCATTCTCAACGACACCATAAATAATCCAGTGATCAGGAGTTTCGAGTCTAGAAGTAACTTTGCAATCAAGAAAAGCTAGTGCATCAGATAATACAGGGCCACCTTTTGCGAGATCCTTAATAATATCTACATCAGCAAATCTATCTGCGCCAGGAGCGAATCTTTTTAAGAAATGTCTAAACATTTTTTGAAAATTGTCTTCTCTTAAGATATTTACTACAAAAGTTTTATTAACTTGCATAAATGATTCGATTGCCCTGTCTTTCGCAACGGCAACGGTTATACCTGGAGGGGAAAAGCTTGCTTGGCTGACCCAGCTAGCAACCATTGCACTTTGCCTGAAAGTTGAATCTGAACCTTCACTTGCAGTAACAACATATAAACCTCCACTTAATCTTCCTAAAGCTTTATCCAAATTTGAATCAAGACTTTTAATCGATGCTATATTTTTCTTTTTATTGATAAGCTGACCTAAATCAGTCCCTGCTTCTTCGAATCTTTGATAGATAATAGGATTTGGAGACTCTTTTACTCTTAGGGGACTTAATGCTTCTTTTTGTTTTAATTCTCTTAATTTATTAGCCAATGAATCGATGGGTTCATCATTCCCGCCAAATGAATCGTATGTTGCTGTAAATTGTTTTGGTTTTAGTGCTGCGAACAGAGTTCCAATTGACTCCTGTAAATCGACATCCGAATTAATTGGCCATGTCGGAATTACTACAGCTTTCGCTTCTGTAATTAAGGCAGTTAATTCTTGTTGATCAGAAGATCTTAGATCAATTAATTGTACCTGAGCATCAGCCTTACCAATACCATGTGAAAGTGCTTGACTTAAACGATCACAAAAACCGTAATCACTGATATAACACACTGCTACGTATTCATTACCTTTATTTTTATTATTACTCCACTCAGAATATTTGTTTTTCCAAAACTCTACGTGATTTTGAAGAATTGGGCCATGACCAACTGCAATAGAGTTAACAGAGGGAAGCTTATCGATTTTTTTTATTGCCTGAATGACGCTACGAGCATTTGGACCCATTAAACAATCGTAATAGAAGCGAAAGTCTTTAAAAATTTCTTTTTGATTCGAGTCAAATAAATCATTTGAGCAATAATGTAAACCGAAAGCATCACAGGTATATAAAACTTTAGTACCGTGATCAAAAGAAAAAATTGTATCAGGCCAGTGAAGATTAGGAGCGCTGATAAATTCAATATTATGATTAATACCACTTTCACTATTTGTCCCAAGATCTAAGAATTCACCACTTTTAACTTCTAAACGTTTGAAGGGTCTGTGTATTTGATCTTCAATAAATTTGAGTGCAATTTTTGATCCTACTATAGTAATTTCAGGATTAAGATCTAATAAATCGGAAATTAAACCTGAGTGATCAGGCTCTGTATGACTAGAAATTAAATAACTAATTTCTTTAGGATTGACTTGTTGAATTAAGTTATCTAGCCACAAACTCTCAAATTTAGAGTGTGATGTATCTATGACTGCGATCTTTTTCCCTTTGATAATAAAGCTATTATAAGTAGTCCCATTTCTAAGCCCGAATTCAATATCAAATCTACTTCTATCCCAATCCAGTGATCTTATGGCAATTGAATCTTCTGCAAAACTTCTACATTGAACGGATAATTTTTGTTCAACATGAGATATGTCAGAAGTATTGGTTTTTGTAGAAGATACCATAATACAAAAAACTTTATTTATTAACTTTAGTTCAGTAGAATATAGTTTCGCGTGTTTTTTGTCGTGAAATTAAGGAAATTGTGTATTTCTTAATCATTTAGTTCACAACTTATACTAGAAATGGCATCTTCAATCAATGAATTTCCTTCAACTGGAGACGAAATTAGAAAATCATTTTTAGATTTTTATGCAAGGAAAGCTCATAAAGTTATTCCAAGCTCATCATTAATACCGGAAGATCCAACAGTTCTACTAACCATAGCAGGAATGTTACCCTTTAAATCAGTTTTTTTAGGGCTAAAAGAGCGACCTTCAAACAGAGCAACATCAAGTCAAAAATGTATTAGAACAAACGATATTGAGAATGTAGGAATAACTGCACGACATCATACTTTCTTTGAAATGTTAGGAAATTTTTCGTTTGGCGATTATTTCAAAGAGGATGCTATCAAATGGGCTTGGGAACTAGTAACTAATGTTTACAACCTAGACCCAAAAAATATTGTGGTAAGTATCTATTATAAGGATGAAGAATCTAAGGCAATCTGGGAAAAGGTAGTAGGAGTTGAGACAAGTAGAATAATTAAATTAGATGAAAAGGATAATTTTTGGTCTTCAGGTCCAACAGGACCATGTGGACCATGTTCAGAACTTTATTATGATTTTTATCCTGAAAGAGGAACAAATAATATTGATTTAGAGGATGATGATCGATTTATAGAGTTTTATAACTTGGTTTTTATGCAACATAATCGAGATATAAATGGAAATTTAACAGATCTAGCATCGAAGAATATAGATACTGGTATGGGACTTGAGAGAATGGCTCAAATACTTCAAAATAAAAAAAATAATTATGAGACTGATTTAATCTTTCCAATCATAAAAAAAGCTTCTGAAATAGCAAATATTGACTATCACACCTCTACGGATAGTAAAAAAACATCTTTAAAGATACTTGGAGATCATACCAGAGCAGTAATTCATTTAATTTCTGATGGTGTAGTAGCTAGCAATCTTGGTAGAGGATATATTTTGCGCAGATTACTTAGGAGAATGATAAGACATGGAAGATTATTGGGGGTTAGAAAGAACTTTTTAATGGAATTAGCTGCGGTTGGGATTCAAATAATGAAGGAAACTTATCCTGAATTAGATATTAATGCTGATCGTATTTTGAAAGATATTGATATTGAAGAATTAAGATTTCTTGAAACTCTAGAACGAGGTGAGAAATTAATAAATGAATTTTTAATCTCAGGAGAAAAAATTATGTCTGGATTGAAAGCATTTGAACTTTATGACACTTATGGATTTCCTTTAGAGCTTACTAAAGAGATATTGGAGGAAAATAATATTCAAATTGACTTACAAGGATTTGAAAAAGAAATGGATTCTCAAAGAGAAAGGGCTAAGGCTTCTTCTCAAAACATTGATTTAACCCTTAAAGGATCTATTGAAAGAGATATTGAGTTATTTGATAAGACGATTTTTAATGGCTATCAATCACTTCATTCTCTTGGGAAAATACTAGGAATCTTTATAGATTCTAATTCTGTTACTAATGCCTCGGAAGGGCAATATGTTCAAATAATTTTGGACCAAACATCTTTTTACGGAGAGTCGGGTGGACAGGTTGGTGATGTAGGAGTAATAATTTCTGATAATGCAGAAATATTGATTGATAAAGTTATTCGTAAAAAAAACGTATTTCTGCATTGTGGAAAAGTATTGAAGGGAGTGATTTCTTTAAATCAGTCAGTTGAGACAAAAGTGGATAAGTTCAATAGAGCAAAAGCGGAAGCAAATCATACAGCAACGCATTTACTTCAATCGGCTTTAAAGATAATCGTAGATAAAAGCGTAAGTCAAAGGGGGTCATTAGTCGCTTTTAATAAATTGAGATTTGACTTTAATGCTTCTCAACCCGTATCTACAGCTCAAATAGCTGAAGTTGAAACTCTTGTGAATAAATGGATTATGGAGAATCATCCTGTCGTTGTAAAAAGCATGCAAAAAGATGATGCCTTAGAAGCAGGGGCATTAGCAATGTTTGGAGAAAAATATGGGGATATAGTCAGAGTTGTAGATATGCCAGGTGTCTCTATGGAGCTTTGTGGCGGTACGCATGTTAAGAGAACATCAGAATTAGGCTGTTTCAAGATTATTTCTGAGGTTGGTATTTCTTCTGGAATTAGACGGATAGAGGCGCTATCTGGTCAATCAGTATTAAATTTTTTGAGTGAAAGAAGTTTACTCGTTAATCAACTTAGTGAATTATTAAAATCCAATCCTAAACAGTTATTTGAAAGAGTTAATATACTTCAATCTGAGCTTATTAGTAGAAACAAAGAAATTAAAAAAATAAAAGAAGAGTTAGCATCTTATAAATATTCTTCACTTTTAAATTCAGTAGAACAGTTTGGACAGTTTTCAATTTTAGTGAGTGAATTGAATGATTTAGAAGGTAAGTTAATGCAAACCTCAGCTTTGAATTTAACTTCTAGATTAGGAGATAATTCAGTCGTTATTCTGGGAGGAGTTCCAGATAAATCAAATAAAAAATTATTATTTGTGATTGCATTAGGATCAACATTAGTAAATAATGGCCTGCATGCAGGTAAATTAATCAATCAAATTGCAGGTTTATGCTCTGGTGGCGGAGGTGGTAAAGCAAATTTAGCTCAAGCAGGGGCAAGTAATACTGAGAAATTAAATGATGCATTAGATTTCTCTAAGGAATTTTTAAGAAGTGAATTAAATAATTATTTTGATAAATAAGTACTTTCTCTTAGGCTTGATTCAAATTGTGTAATTAATTTTTTTGACTCAGCAATAGTTATCTTTTTATTGTTTATTGCTGATTCGCATTTTAATCTTATTCTTTCAAGTAAATCATCAACATTGTAATCGAATACTTTTAATATCTCAGCTTTGCTATCCTCTTTAATCATATTTGTGATTTTGTAGTCTTCAGAGCTAGTAATGTCTATATGAATAATATTTGTGTTGCCAAATAAATTATGTAAATTACCCAAAGGTTCTTGATATGCGCCGGATAGAAAAATTCCAATAAAATAATCTTCATCTTTATTAAATCTGTGAAGATGTAATAATGATTTACTATTACCTTTGTCAATAAAATTATTTAATTTACCATCAGAGTCACATGTTAAATCTGCAAAACTTGCTTCTAAAGTTGGTTTTTCAGAATGCCTATGTATTGGAACTATTGGAAAAATTTGATTAATTGCCCAGGTATCGGGAATAGATTTAAATACAGAGAAATTAGCATAATAAATTGATGCAAGAATTGATCTAATATCTGATAAATCTGGGTGAATGATATTTTTATATTCGATAATTTTTGTAATTTCTTTTGCACATTTCCATACTATTTTTTCAACATGCGCTCTTTCTGTGAGATTCATATATCCCAATCTAAATGAAGATAATGAATCATCCTTGAATTTTTTTGTATCATTCCAGAGCTCAATTATTTTTGACAAGATATCATCATCTGTATTTAGAGATTTTATTTGATTTAGTGTATCGAGAAGATTTTTGATTATTAATGAATTACTATTCTCATCTTTGATATTTATTTCGTAATTCTCATTATTTGTTCCCAGAACATTAAAAATTAATACTGAGCAATGACTTGCAATTGACCTCCCGCTTTCTGAGATGATTATTGGGTGATCAACATTATTTTGATCACAGTAATCCTTTAATGTAGCAACAACATCATTGGCATAATTTTGTAAAGAGTAATTAGTTGAATTGTTTGTAGGTGTTTTACTTCCATCGTAATCAATACCTAATCCGCCTCCTACATCAATGTATTTCATATGTGCACCAAGTTTATTTAGTTCAACAAAGATCTGACTAGCCTCTTGTAAAGCATTTTTTATGATCTTAATATCACTAATCTGGCTTCCTATGTGAAAGTGCAGCAAATTTAATTCATCAAGTAGTTGCGAATCTCTTAATTCTTCAACTGTTGTCATGATTTCTGGAATTGATAATCCAAATTTTGATTTATCTCCAACTGATTTTCCCCATCTACCGCTACTTTTACTAGAGAGTTTGGTTCGTATACCAATGATTGGTTTAGAGCCTAGTTTTTTAACTGAATCAATTATTCTTTTTACATCATCTCTTTGTTCAATTACTATTACTGGTCTTTTGCCTAACTTCCTAGCCAAAATGGCCATCTCAATATAATTTTTGTCTTTATATCCATTGCAAATTAAGAATGCTCTTTCATTTTTTAAAAGGGATAGTGCGATAAGTAATTCTGATTTACTTCCAACTTCTAATCCAAAATCCCACTCAGATCCATACTCGATGATTTTCTCAAGCATAGTTTTTTGTTGATTACATTTAATTGGGAATACTCCTTGATATCTATTTTTATATGAATAAAATTTAATTGCATTGATAAAAGAATTATTTAATTCTGAAATCCTATCTTTTAGAACATCATTAAATCTTAAAATCAATGGAGGTTTAATATCTCTATTTTGAATTTCTTCAACTAACTTAAAAAGATCGATCGACTTCTTATCGTTTGCATTATTTGATATTGCGATATTACCTTTTTTATTTATAAAAAAATATTTATCTCCCCATTGGTCAATTTCATAAGTGCGAATACTATCAGAAATTGACCATTCTCTATTGGATGTATTTTCTTGATTAAACAAAGCAGTTATAGTTTGAAATAAAAAAAATGATCTTAGATTCAGTCATTTTATAGTTTAATGATTTGTTCTTAAGATGCTACTTTAAATAAAGGATATTCATAAAGATTTTAAATGACTGAACGAACTTTTATTGCAATTAAACCTGATGGTGTTCAACGAGGTTTGATATCTGAAATTATTGGCAGATTTGAAAGAAAAGGTTTTAAATTAGTTGGTTTAAAACAATTAATCCCATCAAAAGAACTTGCACAAAGACATTATGGGGTTCATAAAGATAGGCCTTTTTTTGGAGATTTAGTTGAATTTATTTCCAGTGGACCAGTAATTGCGATGGTTTGGGAGGGAGAAGGCGTTATTTTGAATGCAAGAAAATTAATTGGTGCGACTAAACCTCTTGAAGCTGAACCAGGAACTATTAGAGGAGACCTAGCTATTGATATTGGCAGGAATATAATCCATGGGTCAGATGGATCTGAAACTGCAGCCTTTGAAATCAATCTTTGGTTTGAAGATTCTGAGATTAATGAGTGGAAGACCTCAGATCATAAATGGAGAGTAGAATCCTAATCAGTTTCTTTAAACCTTGAATAATTAAATTTCTCAAGAAATATATTTTCTTTGTCATTTAACTTGCATTTAGTTATTACCTTATAAATTAATTTACTTGTTATGGCTGAGAATAAAACACCATTTCTATAATGTCCTACTGCTAAAAAGAGATTTTTGAGATGTGTTTTTCCAATAATTGGTTTAAGGTCTGGTGTTGCAGGTCTAAATCCCCACCAGTGCTCCATATGAGGCCATATCACTGCTTCTGGAAATAAAGATTTAATTCCATCTTGGAGAGTTTTTATACCCTGAGGAGTATTTCCAGTATTAAAGCCTGCATTTTCTACTGTTGCTCCTACAATTACTAATCCATCATCACGAGGAACCATATAAGTTTTAGGTCCGAAAAGTACCCTATTTATTCTATTAATTGGGCCTTGAATAGAGAGCATTTGACCTTTAATTGGGTAGATAGGTAGATCAGTCATAAGCTTTCTGCTCCAGGCTCCGCAACAAATGATGGCTTTTTCATAAAAAATAGATTTGATCTCTCCAAAAGCATTTAAGATTTGGACACCCTTAAATTTATTGTTTTCATAAATTAATTTTGTAGCATTAGTGCCCTCTTGAAATTGCACTCCATGAAATGTACATGCTTTTTCAAGTGCACGCATTAATCTTCTACGATTATCGATTTGTCCATCTTGTTTGAAAAGTAATCCGTGTTTCCATTTCGCATCAAGCCCATATACTTGTTCCTCGAGTTCCTCTCTATTTAAATACTGGCCATATTTGTATGTCGGGAATTTTTCTAAGTCTTTTCTCTCCTCAAATGGAACAACTATTCCACAGTTTTTTAATCCGCAACTAATCTCGCTATCAATTTCTATTTCTTTAATCCATTGTGGGATTAAGTTTTGACTTTCTTGGCCGAAACTGAGTAATTCATCGCTAAGCCCTTCTGCGTGAGCAGCTAGCATTCCTGCTGCAACAAAACCAGCTGCCTCGGATCTTTTTTTACTTAATACTTCAACATGGAAATTTTTTTTAGCGAATTCATATGCAAGAGATAAGCCTATTAAACCTCCGCCAATAATTAAAATTGATTCTTTTTTATCAGAATTCATATAATTTTTTTTGATTTATATAAGTTTGATACTTTTTTTACTTTATATTTCATATTATTTAAAGAAGGTAACTATTAGTAAATGAAGAATCTTGAAGCTTGGGAAGCTGTAATTGGTCTAGAGACTCATGTACAGCTTAATACTAAAAGTAAAATATTTACATCCGCTTCAACAGCTTTTGGCGATGACCCTAATACTCATATTGATCCAGTGGTATGTGGCTTGCCAGGAACATTACCTGTCTTAAATGAAAAGGTACTGGAATACGCTGTTAAGACTTCTTTAGCGCTAAACTTAAATGTTGCGGAGCATTGTAAATTTGATAGAAAACAATACTTTTATCCTGACTTGCCTAAAAATTATCAAATTTCTCAATTTGATGAACCTATAGCAGAGGATGGTTGGTTAGAAATCGAAATTTCAGAAAAAGGGAAAGATTCTTATATTAAAAAAATCGGAATCGAGAGATTACATATGGAGGAAGACGCTGGCAAATTAGTACACGCCGGCAGTGATCGTTTAGATGGTTCAAAATATTCCTTAGTAGACTATAACCGTGCGGGGATTGCGCTGGTTGAGATAGTCAGCAAGCCTGATATCAGGACAGGAAGAGAGGCCTCTGAATATGCTTCAGAAATAAGAAGAACGGTGAGATATCTTGGAGTTTCCGATGGGAATATGCAAGAAGGATCTTTGAGGTGTGATGTAAACATTTCTGTACGTAGAGGGCCAGAAGCCCCTTTTGGTACGAAAGTTGAAATTAAAAATATGAATTCATTTTCTGCTATTCAAAAAGCTTGTGAATATGAAATCAAAAGACAAATAAAGCTTTACGAAGAAGGAGGTGAAATTTACCAAGAGACCCGATTATGGGATGAATCAAAGCAGACAACAAAAAGTATGAGGCTTAAAGAAGGAAGTAGTGATTATAGGTATTTCCCAGACCCTGATTTAGGTCCAATTGAACTTTCTAAAAATCTCATTGCTGAGTGGAAAAAAGAACTACCAGAATTACCTTATAAAAAAAGGCATAAATATGTAAATGAATTTGGCTTGTCTGCATATGATGCAAGAATTCTTTCCGATGAAATTTATATGGCTATATTTTTTGAAGAAACGGTTAAGTATGGTGCAGATCCTAAAATCGCTTCAAACTGGATTACTAGCGATATATCCGGCTACTTGAAAGCAAATAAGCAATCTTTTAACTCAATAAAGATGACATCAAAAAATCTTGCAGAGATGATTAGTTTGATATCAAATAATAATATCAGCGGGAAAATAGCAAAAGACATCTTGCCTGAAATCATAGAAACAAATATTTCTCCCAAAAAATTAGTAGACCAAAAAGGGTTGGCAATGATTAGTGACTCCTCCAGCTTGGAAATCATAGTAGATGAATTAATTAAAAATCATCCTGAAGAAGTAAAAGCTTATAAAAACGGTAAAACTAAATTACTTGGATTTTTTGTTGGACAGTTAATGAAACAGACTAAAGGCAAGGCTGATCCTAAACTTGCAAATGGAATTATTTCGTCAAAGTTAAATAGCTAAATTAACTGATTAATTTTTGTTTGCCAAGTCTGATTATCCTCATCGCTACTAATCACTACATCTGATAGTTTTTCTTTATCAATATTATTAGATTGTGAATTTATAATTTTTAAGGCCTCTTTCTGAGAAATTTTATCTCGATTCATTAACCTTTTTAATTGCATTTTTTGAGAGCATTTAATGAACCAGATTTCTGTACATAGATCTGCGAAGTTTGCTTCAAATAGCAATGGAATTTCTAAAATCAGACATTTGTCATTCATTTGAATATATTTACTTTTCATTCTCTCTTTTACTAAAGGATGAATTAAATTTTCTAACCAAATTTTTTCAGTTGGGTTTGCGAAAATTATTTCTTTGAGTAGTTTGGTCTGAATTTCTTGAGTAGGAGATGAATAATCTATAATTCTATGCCCAAAATGCTGGATAATTTTTTTATATGTTTTTGTTTCTGAAAGTAAAAAATGCTTAGCAATCTCATCTGCATTAAGAACTTTTATTTTTTTAAAATTTGAAATATAGTTTGCGATTGTAGTTTTACCAGAGGCTATTCCACCTGTAATACCAATCCTTTTTTGATTCTGTTCTGGATTGCTAATCATAAAAGCCTGAATATAGTTTTGTGTAAAAGAAAATGAAGTATGGCTACTATAAAATTATATTGGTAATGGAGAAAAATTTAAGTTGGCTTGGACTTTTATAAATGATTCTGAAGAAATACCTGATAGCTTTTTATTCTCAGGAATATCAGCAGGATTAAAAGTTTCTAAGAAAAAAGATCTCGCGTTAATTTTAGCTCCTCCTAAAAGTATTTTTACTGGTTTTTTTACAAATTCAGTAGTCAGAGCTTCTTGTGTAGATATTTGTATGAGTCGTCTTCAAGAATCTTTAGGTTTAGTTAGAGCAATATTGATAAATTCGGGACAAGCAAATGCTTGCACTGGAGATAAAGGTCTTATTGATTCACTAGCTGCTACAAAGGAACTGGGAAATATTTTAGGTATATCTGAAAGTCAAATATTAATGTGTTCAACAGGAGTTATAGGTGAACCTATCCCTATGAAAAAACTTTTAAACAAATTACCGTTATTAGTTAATAAGTTGGATAAGAGGAATTTTAAAGATGCATCTGAAGCTATTTTAACTACCGATTTAGTCTCTAAAAGTTTTATTGTTGAAAGATATATTGCTGGGAGAAGAATAAGGATTGCAGGTTTTGCGAAAGGTTCAGGAATGATTTATCCAAATATGGCTACGATGCTTGCTTTTATTGTTTGTGATGTTGGTATTGAGAAGAAGACTTGGGATTTGATGTTAAAGGATTCACTTCAGACTTCATTTAATTCAATTTCTGTTGATGGAGAAACCAGCACTAATGATTCTTTTATTGCAATTAATTCAGGTGAATTAATAGAAAAACAATATTTACCTATTATTCATGAAGGTATTGATATAGTTTGTGAGAAATTAGCTAAATCAATTGTTAGAGATGGCGAAGGCGCAAATTGTTTAATTGAAGTAATAGTAGAGAATGCAAAAAATAAATCTGATGCTTTAAAAATTGCTAAATCCATTGCTAACTCAATGCTCGTTAAAACAGCAATACATGGCTGTGATCCAAACTGGGGAAGAATCATTGGGGCTGCAGGAAATACTGTTGTTCAATTTAAACTTAATGATGTTGATTTATTTATAGGCGAATTTCAGATTTTAAGAAAAGGTAATTTGATTATTTTTGATAGAGAAAAAGTGACCAGCTATATAAAAAGCAAAATGAATGGAGATTATTTAGTAAATGATATTGTTCGAATTACACTCAACTTAAACCAAGGAAAGAGTAAAAGCATCGCATGGGGTTGTGATTTATCTAAGAAATATGTTGAGATAAATAGCGAATATACTACATAAGTGCAAATCTATTGCAGGGCAGGCGATTACAGAGACTGCGAAAACCATATGACGCTAATATGACAGTAAATTTGCTTAAAAAGAAATGATGTTTAATAACTAAAAAATTGAAGTTTTAACATTACTTTTAATTTTTAATTCTTTTAGAGTTTTGATTTCTAGATCTGCTTTATACCAATTTTCTTGTTTCCCGGGAACCGTTCCAATTTCTTTTTTTAACCACCTTTTTAGACAAGTTTCTAAATCAAGTACTTTTTTACCATCATGACCTTCTGTTTTGTCTAATAATTTCCATTTTTCTTTTCTGTGGAAACGTAATCTACTTTTTAGGTTATTACTAATTCCAAATTGAAGTTCATTATGACGTTCCATTAAATAAAAATATCCTGTTTTCCCAGGGTTATATCCGTAATCCGCACATTTGGGACACCCTGTAGTATCTCCGGCAGTTCTTCCACGTGGAGATACAGACCACTTATACCCACACTTACATTTCCATGGTTTTGATTTAGTTAAACTTGGTAAAACAGTTTTGGGGTCCCAACCATCTGCCTCTTTTGCAATTAAGGGGAATTTAGTTTTTAAGTCATTAAAGCCAATCCATAATTTTTGATTAGCACAATATGGACAATTAGATTTTGATTCTGTCCTGTGACAGATTTTTGTAATCCAATTGTGTCCTTCTTTGCATTTCCATGGCATTCTTTTATTGCTTCCAAAAAGAATAATTGAAGGATCCCAACCATCTGCTTCATTCGCAATTGTGGGAAATTTAGTTTTTAAATCATTAAAACCAGTAAGAACTTTTTTATTTCCGCAGTAAGGACACCCTTTCCCATTGGT
>CACOIV010000011.1 GCA_902627335.1 uncultured Prochlorococcus sp. | reverse complement strand
TCAATAGCCCATCTCTTATTAGCACTCAAAGGTCTAGTCTCTCTGATACGAACCCTATCACCTGTAGTGCAAATATTTTCAGGATCATGTGCTTGATAGCGTTTTGTTCTACTAACAATTTTTTTGTAGGTTGGATGAGGATATCTATTAATGACAGCCACAACGACTGTCTTATCCATTTTGTCGCTTACTACTGTTCCAACTCGTTCTTTTAATGCCATGATAATAATTAATCAGTTGATTTTTGAGAATTAGATTGACTTTTTGAGAGTGTCAATAATTGTGCAATGTTTTTCTTTAACGTTTTAAACTTGTGTGTTTCAGATAATTGCCTTGTGGCTTGTTTAAATCTTAAATCAAAAAGTTCTTTTCGCAGTTCATTGACTTTTTCCTTAATTTGAGAATCATTTAAACTCTTAAATTCTTTTAAAATTTCACTTTTTTTCATGTCTTAACCTCCTTTGAATCGACATCAACTGATTTTTTCTTATCATCAGTAGTAGGACTAGGTGTTGCGTTACTAACGATAAATTTTGTTTTAACAGGTAATTTATACTGAGCAAGACGCATAGCTTCTTTTGCTATATCTTCAGTAATTTCTTCACCACCCATCTCAAACAATATTCTTCCAGGTTTAACAACTGCAACCCAGAATTCAGGATTACCTTTACCAGAACCCATCCTCGTTTCAGCAGGTCTCATTGTGACTGGCTTATCAGGAAAAATACGAATCCAAATCTTACCTCCGCGTTTAACATATCTCGTCATAGCTCTTCTACTAGCTTCAATTTGTCGAGAGGTTATCCAACCACATTCTTGGGCCTGAATTGCAAATTCACCAAAAGCAATGGTATTTCCTCTTGAGGCAATACCTTTCATCCTGCCTCTGTGTTGTTTACGAAATTTAGTACGTTTAGGGCTAAGCATTTTGAAACCTCCTATGAATTCTCATTAGAACGATCCTCAAACTGTTGAGGCATTCTTCCACCCTTTCTTTTTGAAGTTGAACCAACTGGAATAGTTTGTTCTTCCTTAGATAAAACTTCCCCTTTGAAGACCCAAACCTTTATACCCAAAACACCATAGGTGGTATTAGCTTCTCTGGTGGCATAATCAATCTCTGCTCTAAGGGTATGGAGAGGTACTCTTCCCTCTCTGGTCCATTCAGTTCTTGCTATTTCAGCACCATTTAGTCTTCCTCCGACTTGTATTTTTAAACCTTGCACTCCTGCTCTCTGAGCTCTCTGTAAAGCCATTCTAATGGTTCTTCGAAAAGCAACTCTTTTTTCAAGTTGTTGAGCAATATATTCTGCAAGGAGAAATGCATCTGCATCTACTCTTTCAACTTCAACAACATTAATTCTGACTTGTCTTGTTCTATCTCCAATTGTCTTCTGAATTCCTGATCTAAGCTCTTCAATTCCGCTGCCTTGCCTTCCAACAATTACTCCAGGCCTAGCAGTTTTTAATTCAAGTTCTAGTTGATCAGCTTTTCTAGCTATTAGGACATCACTAATTCCAGCTGAACCATATTTCTTTTGAATAAATGTTCGAATTTTATGATCTTCTTGTAAAAGCAATGGATATGTTTTTGATGAAGCAAACCATTTTGAACGATGTTCTTGCGTAATTCCAAGTCTTAAACCCGAAGGATTAATTTTATGTCCCATTAGTTTTGATCCTCCGAGTTGGTTTCGTTAATTTGTGATTGCACTGTAATAGTGATGTGACAGGTTTGTTTTTTAATAGCAAATGCTCTCCCTTGAGCTCTCGGTCTGAACCTTTTCATAACCGGTCCCATATCTGCTGAAGCAGAATTAATAATAAGGGTAGATGGATCCATTCCTAAATTATGTTCTGCATTAGCTACTGCTGATCTTAAAACCTTTGTAATAGGTTGAGTAGATCTATAGGGCATAAACTCAAGCATAATAAGAGCATCTCGATAAGATTTGCCTCTTATCTGATCTAAGACTCTTCTAACTTTTGATGCTGAGCCTCTTACATAATTTCCGTGAGCTTTAGCAATTTTTAAGGTATCTGGTGTTTTTGTCATTATCTTGTCCCCTTCTTATCTCTAATATGTCCACGATAAGTCCTTGTCGGGGCAAATTCTCCTAATTTATGCCCTACCATTTGCTCAGTTATAAACACAGGAATATGTGATTTACCATTATGTACAGCAATTGTATGACCAATCATCACAGGAAGAATGGTGGAGGCACGTGACCATGTTTTGATAACGGACTTATCATTATCAGTATTTTGTTTTTCAACCTTTTTGAGTAAGCTGTCAGCGATAAAAGGTCCTTTCTTAAGTGATCTTCCCATAATTAATAAGTGAAATGTAAAAAAAGTAAAATCATGAATCTCTACCTCCACGACTTCTCTTAGAAACACGACGTCTCTTTCTAAGAACTAACTTATTACTAGGCTTGTTCTTTTTACGTGTTTTCAAACCCAAAGCAGGTTTTCCCCAAGGAGTTACTGGTCCAGCTCTTCCCACAGGCGCCTTACCTTCTCCTCCACCATGTGGATGATCACATGGATTCATCACACTACCTCTAACTTGCGGTCTTCTTCCTAACCATCTTTTTCTTCCTGCTTTTCCAAGACTAGTATTACGTATTTCAGCATTACCTACTTCTCCTAAAGTTGCATAACATTCTTTCCTAACTAGCCTTACTTCAGTAGATGGTAATTTTAAAGCTACATAATCTCCCTCTTTCGCCATGACTTGGGCACTAGAACCTGCTGATCTGACCATCTGAGCACCTCGACCGGAATATAGTTCAACACAATGAACACTCGATCCTAATGGCATTACTGAAAGTGGCATAGCGTTACCATTTTCAATAGGTACAGATTGACCTGAGATTAACTTTTGACCTATTTTTACACCTGCTGGAGCAATTATGTACCTTTTCTCACCATCTTCGTAGAATAGCAGTGCAAGTCTCGCATTTCTGTGGGGATCGTAGTGAATAGCTGCAACCTTTGCTGCAATGTCCCTTTTGTCCCTTTTGAAATCAACAATTCTATATTGCCTTTTATGTCCTCCCCCTCTATGTCTGCAAGTAATTACCCCACGATTATTTCTACCTTTGGCTCTATGTTTAGAAACAAGAAGTGATTTTTCAGGTTTTCTACCTGTTATTTCACTAAAATCTGTTACTACTCTTTGCCGTGTTCCTGGGGTATAAGGTCTGAATTTACGTATTGCCATGATAAAACTCCTTAAGATTCAGGGAATAACTGAATTTTGTCTCCCTCTGCAAGGCGAACAATCGCTTTCTTAACTTGAGAACGCTTTCCAGAAAATTTACCAACTCTCCTGGTTCTTCTTGGGGGATTCATTGTGTTGATACCTATAACTTTAACATTAAACATAGACTCAACTGCTGCTTTAATTTCAGGTTTTGCCGCTCTGTGATCAACTTCGAAAGTATATTGATTTAGATCTAGAGCATTGGTTGCTTTCTCGGTAATAAGAGGTTTGCGTATTACATCTGCCAATCGATTTTCAAAGAATTTAGTCATGATTCATAAACCTCCTTAATCTTTTCGATAGCAGAATTTCCTATGACCAATTGGTTGGCATTTAGAATGTCAAATACATTTAATTGATCAGCTAAAACAAGCTTGATATTAGGTATGTTATGTATTGATTTTCGAATATTACTTGATGGATTATCAAGGATAATAAGAATTTTCTGAGTTTTATCAATTCCAAGTCGATCAAGGCCTTTTACTATCTCCTTAGTTTTAGGGGTAGTGAGTGATGAGCCAAAATCCTCTACAGTTTGAATATCCGAAGTTCTGGACATTAGAGCTGTCCGTAAAGCTAATCTTCTCTCTTTTCTATTCATATCTAAATTATAGGAACGAGGTTTAGGGCCAAAGATTATTCCACCTCCAGGCCTCAATGGTGTCCTAATTGAACCTTGCCTTGCTCTACCTGTTCCTTTTTGTTTATAAGGTTTTCTTCCTCCACCTCTAACCTCAGATCTTGTCAGAGTTGATGCTGTACCTTGTCTCTTATTTGCTAATTGTCTCAATACAGCTCGATGGAGTAAATCCCCTGCTGAAGATTCTTTAGCGACTTTCAAATCTAAAGAAATTTTTCCGCTTTTTTTACCGTCCCATTTAAGAGAATCAAAAGTAGTCATGATTTATTACCTCCTTTATTTCCGACCTTGTTATTTGGCCTAATATTTAGGAGAGAACCCGGTTTGCCGGGTACAGATCCTTTAACTACAATTAGATTTTTTTCATTATCAACTTTCACAACAATTAGTCCTTTGGTGGTAATTTTTTTACCTCCATATCTACCTGCCATTCTTTTACCAGGATATATTCTTCCAGGAGTTGTACCCGCGCCTGTAGAACCAGGTTGTCTATGGTTCTTTGAACCATGACTCATAGGGCCTCTGCTAAAACCATGTCTTTTTTGATATCCAGCAAATCCTCTTCCCATGGACTTACCACTAATATCAACTTTTTGGCCGACCTCAAAATTATCGACTGTTATTTGACTACCAATTTCATATTGTGCAGTTTCTTCTACTCTATATTCTTTTAGGTACTTTAATAAATTGTCCCCTGATTTAGCCAAGTGCCCTTTCTTAGGTTTATTTAATAACTTTTCCTTAGAAAGACCAAAACCAATCTGTACAGCAGAATATCCATCCACTGGAAGTGATTTTAACTGAGTAACCCTGCAAGGTCCGGCCTGAATAAGGGTAACTGGTACAGCATTACCCATGTCATCAAATAACTGGGACATTCCCAGTTTTTTTCCTAAAATTCCTACTGACATAAATTTTATTAAAACTAGCTGTATTAGTTAATTTTTAATTTAATTATCTAGATCCTTGATTTGTTAGGGACTAGCTAATAGTTAAAAAACTAAGATAGTTGTGGCTGAGACTTTTTTAAATAAATTAAAAAGTTTCTCTAAGGTAATAAACCTACCAATTTTTAGCTCAAACGCCAAAACGTGAAATATTTGAGAGGCTCGGCTAGTTATACGAGCATTAAATTTCCACCGATTTATAATTGTACATCATCAAGTCCCATAAAATGAAATATCATATAAATAAATCGAAATTCATTTTATGCCACTAATACTTTCTGGTGAGAAATTCCATGATGATTTGTATAAATATGGCTGTATTGCAGTTTTTGCACCTTTAGAAGGTGGTTATGAAACACGCTTATTAAGACGTATGAGAGCTAAAGGATTTAAAACCTTTATTACGTCCTCCAGAGGTTTAGGAGACCCCGAAGTCTTCCTTTTGAAACTTCATGGGATAAGACCTCCACATCTTGGTCACCAAAATGTAGGAAGGAATGGAGCTCTTGGCGAAGTTCAACAAGTTATTCCACAGGCAGCAGAGCTATTTAATGATAATGATAAAAAAAAATTACTTTGGTTAATAGAAGGGCAGGTATTATCTCAATCAGAATTAGCAAGCCTTCTAAAAATATCTCAAGAAAATGATACTCTTAAAATCGTTATTGAAATGGGTGGTTCTAGAAAACTTAAATGGCAATCATTGAGTGATTACATAACAAATGAATTCTAAAACTTGATTAATCTGAAAAATAAAATATTCTTAAAAATAATGATCCTTATATGGTGAAAAGTATACTCACAAACAAGTGGGTAAAATTAATATGTGGAGCAAGTAATGAAGATATTGCTTCGATAGAAGATCTTTGCGCAATTTACTCTGCAGCAGGGGTTGATTATATAGATGTTGCTGCAGATCCCTCTGTAGTTACAGCCGCTCGAAATGGAATAAGTTGGTCAAAAGAAGTATTTGGTAAAGATCCTGGATTAATGATCAGTATTAGCGATGGCAAAGACATTCACTTTAGAAAAGCACACTTTGATCCTTTAAAGTGCCCTCCAAACTGCTCAAGACCGTGCGAAAACATTTGTCCTACTTTTGCAATTAATCCAAATGGCATTAGTAAAAATAAATGTTACGGGTGCGGTAGATGCATTGCAAGCTGTCCTTTAAATTTAATTTCTGAATATGAATATCAATTATCAAAAGATTCCTTAAAGGATATTTTACATAAAATTAAACCTGATGCTGTAGAGATTCATACAGAAATAAATAGAGCAGATGCATTTCAGAAAGTTGCAAATATCATCAAAAACTCTGGAGTAAAATTAAAAAAAATTTCTGTAAGTTGCGGATTAGCTCAATCCCACGGAAAACCAGAAGATCTTGCACGAGCTTTCTGGGAGAGGTATGAAATATTGGCTGACCATGAAGTTCAGCTAATATGGCAATTAGATGGGAGGCCTATGTCTGGAGATATAGCAGCAACAACCGCAAAAGCAGCTGTAAAACTTTGGGAGAATATAAGATCCCTTTTACCTCCAGGTTTAATTCAACTAGCTGGCGGTACCAATGGAAACACATATAAATTTCTTAAACGTAATCAGATACCTGACGGGATAGCTTTTGGGAGCGTCGCTAGAAAATTAGTGCAACCCTTGATACAAGAGACTTTTGATAGGAATAAAAAAATTTATGAAAATCCAGAAAAAATGGCTTTAGCAATTGAAAAAGCAAAAATCTTATTAAATCCCTGGAAAAATTAAAAAGGATTTAATCATTTTAATAGTAAAAAATCTATAAATGTACTAAAGTAAATAAAATAATGGGCCGTCGCCAAGTGGTAAGGCAGCGGGTTTTGGTCTCGCCATTCCTAGGTTCGAATCCTAGCGGCCCAGTTAATTTTTTTTAAGTGTGAAAAAGAAAGAATTAATTCTTTTTGATTTTGATGGCGTAATAGTTGATGGAATGAATGAATATTGGCATAGTTCACTTTTGGCATGCAAATATTACTTAAATTCTAAAGATATTTGTTCAGATATTAATACTAATTTAAAAACTTCTAATGTATTTATTTCTTTAAGGCCATGGATAAAGTATGGATGGGAAATGGTAATTATCACTCATGAAATAATTAAGAAAAATAATCCCCTTACTGATAACAACAAGAAAAGTTTTTTAGCGGATTATCAAAATAATTGTGCGGAAATAATAAAAAAAAATTCATGGGATTCTAAAAATCTACAAAAATGTCTTGATAGGGCAAGAGAACTCCAAATATCTGATAATTTTGATCAATGGATCAGTCTTCATAATCCTTTTATCGAGGTTGTTCAATTTATTAAATATGCAAAAAAAAATGGATGTCAAATTGGAATTATTACTACAAAGGGAAAATTATTTACTCAAAAAATACTAGAAAAAATTGATATCAATCCTAATTTTCTCTATGGATATGAATCAGGTTCAAAACCTGAAATTATTACTAACTTAATAAATGATTTTAAAATTATCGGATTTCTAGAAGATAGACTCAACACTTTATTGAATGTAGTAAACACTAGCCAAACATCATCAGTGCCATGTTATCTGGCAGATTGGGGTTACTTAAAAGAAACTGATCGCAAAAACTTGCCCAAAACTATAAAACTTTTAAAATTAAATGATTTAAAAAATAAACTTGCTAATTTCGACTAATTGGCTAGAGTACGCGTGTACTATTAATTCATTCATTAATATTGGACTCCAAATGTTCGATGACAAATCAAATGAAGAATTATAAATAACTACTAGTAAATCTAAGATTATGAGTATTGAAAGAAAACAATCAGAAGGTACTAAAGACCAATTATCAAAAGAGAAAGATAAAGCATTAACTCTTGTATTAGGACAAATAGAAAGAAACTTTGGCAAAGGATCAATAATGCGGTTAGGTGATGCCTCAAGAATGAGAGTAGAAACAATTTCAACCGGTGCTCTAACTCTAGATTTAGCCTTAGGAGGAGGATATCCAAAAGGAAGAGTCGTAGAAGTTTATGGACCTGAAAGTTCTGGCAAGACAACCTTGACATTACATGCAATCGCAGAAGTACAGAAAAATGGTGGCATAGCAGCATTTGTAGATGCTGAACATGCTTTAGATCCAGTTTACGCAGCTTCCTTAGGTGTAGACGTTGAAAATTTATTAGTATCGCAGCCTGATACTGGCGAAATGGCTTTAGAGATAGTTGATCAACTTATAAGATCAGCGGCGGTAGATTTAGTGGTTGTGGATTCTGTTGCTGCCCTTACACCTCGATCTGAGATTGAAGGTGAAATGGGAGATCATGTAGTTGGTAGTCAAGCAAGATTAATGAGTCAAGCTATGCGAAAGATCACAGGAAATATTGGTAAATCAGGATGCACGGTTATTTTCTTAAATCAATTAAGACTTAAGATAGGAATTACATACGGAAATCCCGAGACAACAACAGGTGGGAATGCATTAAAATTTTATTCATCAGTCAGATTAGATATAAGGAGAATTCAAACTCTTAAAAGAGGCACCGAAGAATATGGAATTAGAGCAAAAGTTAAAGTGGCAAAAAATAAAGTAGCCCCCCCATTCAGAATTGCAGAATTTGATATTTTATTTGGCAAAGGAATCAGTACTACAGGCTGTCTATTAGATTTAGCAGAAGAAACAAATATTGTAATTAGAAGAGGAGCTTGGTATAGCTATGAAGGAGAAAATATAGGACAAGGCAGAGATAATACAATTCTATGGCTAGATCAAAACCAAGAAATCAAAAAGACAATAGAAGCGATTGTTAAACAGAAACTTACTGAAGGTACAGAAGTAAGCTCTAACTCAATGAAGCAAATCAATACTAACAAGGAGAATATCAGCTCAACTAATGATATAAAAAGCGTAGCCTAGATTTATCTAGCATCAGCAGGAATCCACCATCCTGCAGCAGGACCAATAAAACGAACAACTATCCATAATAAAATCAAGCAAAAAATTCCTACCCATCCAGCTCTTATACTCAATTTTATAAATTGATCTTTTTGATTTATAGTAATTGGAATCCATTCTATTAATCTTGGAGAATTATCAATATCAACTTTCTTATAGACATTTCTAGAATACAACCCTAGATCTTTTTTTCTTTTTGCTTCGCCCATTCTAAATTGAACTTTTAATTAATATTAGCTTATTAAAAAGGAATTAATTGATGAATATATTTTGAAGGATGAATCATTTCTATTAGATCTCTTCCCCATTTACGGTAATTCACTCTCCCGTCAAGAAACAATAACTTACCTGAATTAACTCTTAAAGGCGCCACGGATTTATCTAATTTTTCAAAAGTATCTGGGATCATAAAATCTCTAAACCAATCTTGAGATAATTTTTTATTAAACGATGCTGTAATTTGATTAACTGGCTCAGACATGTCAGGGATAGGCAATAGAGGGATAATAATTTGATCAGGGATCTTAATTAGGTGTAAGTTATGAATCCACCAATCGAAACTAGAGCAAATTATCAACTTCTTACTTTTAATATTAGGAATTTTTTCTAACAAAACTTTTCTTCCATAGATAGAAGCAAACTTAGTTGCTATGTCTTTCTTTAAGTTGATTTCATTAGATAGAATAATGGTGATACCTTTACTTAAAAGAAATATCTTATTACATTTATCAAACGTCGACTGAGTAAATAGTGGATTATTGGGAAGGAGTTGCTTTGTAGGGACATAAATTAAAATATCTTGTTCAGGAAAATCACTTTTAAAAGTAACTTTTAATTTAATTTTTAAGTCAACAGTCTTTAGATATTTTTCAAGAAAATAATCGTCCCTTAGAGAAGATAAAAAAATAAAATGGTTTGCCTTCGATAAAGGTTTAATGAAAGAAATTGGATTTATAGGCTCTAATTTTAAAACCCATTCAAATTTGTCATTATCCAAAACAACCCAACATGCCCAATCTGCTAATAATGCCAACTTGATATTTAAAAATTGTTTAGAGAGATGAGAATATTTTGCAAATATGTATCTTAAAGTTTTTATATCATTCTCATCAAGAAAAATTTTATTTTTATTTGAAATAAATTTCAGAAAGAATTTTTTCTTTAAAATATTATAGGTACTTATTAATTCATCTTTAGCTTCAAGATCTAATGCTATCGCATTAAACCAGTCCTTTTTTAATAGTGATAATCTTGACGCTTCTTTTAAATTATTTTTTAAATTTTCCGCATCTGTAAAAATAAAGCTTTTTTTTTGCAAATTATAAATATTAAATTTTCTATGAATAAATTCATGATAAGAAATAAAAATAATCTTATGAGTTTTAAAAATTAACTCGTTATTTATTCTTGTAAAATCAAATCCAAGTTTTTTTATGTCATCTAAGTAACTCAATAAAATATATTTAAAATTTTTCTCCGTGATTATGCAAATAGTATCCTTATTATTTAAAAATAGAGATATTAATAAAGCAGGCATCCATTTATTAGTTTTAAAAATTTCTGAATTTACTAAATAATTATCATTTTTTCTCAAGGATGTGGACAATAGCCTTCCAAATGCAAATACATGTTTCCAATCCAATGTATTCTCTCTGACGAATTGTTTTAAATATCGATGACTTTCTATTTCCAGCATGTATCAATAATCAATTATGATTTCAAAGCTTATTTACTTAATATAAATAAAATTGTTATCAATATAGTAATTAATAAATTTTCTGTTTAATGAATATCGGAATTGTAGGATTAGGATTAATCGGGGGTTCAATCGGTTTAAAACTTCAAAAATTGAATCATACAGTCTATGGTTGTGTAAATAATGTTTCTAATAAAAAGATTGCCATTAGTCGCAATTTAGCAAATGTCATTAGTTGCGATTATGGGATTTTAGAAAATTGCGAATTAATAATCTTAGCCTTACCTATCAAAGATTTAATGAACCCCTCAATTGAATTGATAAATTCAATACCATCCAATGCAGTTGTTACGGATGTAGGATCAATTAAAGATCCCATTATTAAAAAATGGGAAAAACTGCATTCAGGTTTTATAGGCTCTCATCCCATGGCTGGTAATGAAAATAAAGGAGCAAAAGCTGGAGAAGAATCATTATTTGAAAATAAGGTATGGATAATCACACCAACACCAACAACAAAAACGAGTTCTATTGAGAAACTTAAAGAATTGATATTATCAATGAATTGCAAAATTTATGAAACATTTCCAGAAGAACATGATAAGGCAGTATCTTTTATTTCTCATTTACCAATTTTTTTATCATCAGCTTTGATTGAAACGGCCAATACGAAGGAAAATCAATCTCTTTTAAATTTATCTCAGCAAATTTCATCAACAGGATTTTCTGATACTTCTAGGGTTGGGGGAGGTAATCCAGATTTAGGAGTAGATTTAGCAAAAAATAATCAGATAAATATCCTTTTAGCAATAAATATTTTTAAAGATAAACTTAATGAATTAGAAGATATTATTATTAAAAAAGATTGGAAAACACTCAAAAAAAAGCTTAAAGAATCTCGACATGTAAGAAAGAAATTTTGTGAATAAAAATCTTTCTATATTCTAAGATCTGAAAAACCCTTAGATGCAATAATTTGTCTCGCAACCATTACCGCAGATTGGCTAACACCTGCAGTCCCCTCTCCTGGATATATTGAATCTCCACATAACCATAAGCCACTCATGGGGGTCCTGCTGGACAATCCAAATATCCCAAATATATCTGGATTTTGACCCAACCCACCTACTATACCTTTAGGCCTATTTGTCCATCTTTCAAAAGATAAAGGAGTTGCTAATTCTCTATGAAGCCAATTTTCAGGAGAAATCTCAAATTTATTTTCAATGGCATTAGAAATCTTTTTTAAAAAATTATCCTTTTTTATAAGATAAAGATCTTTATTGATTCCTTGCCAATCGTTAATATTTACAAAAACACTCGCTATTAGCGTAATTTCCCCCATAGGAGCTCTTCCATCTCCATCTTCACTAAAGGAGATAAAAAGTGATCCCAAATCATTATCAACTATTTGATAATGATTGGAAGTTACATTTTTTAAATTATCTTTTGATATTGCTGAATAAAAAACTACGGCGCCACTTGGCTCAGGTAGAGACTCTATTTTCTTCCTATACCTATTAAAAATATCTGAATTTTGATCTAATGTTTTCAAAAGACTTTGGGGAGGTGGAGTGTAAACAACATCTTGAGATATATATTCGAAATTATTACTGCCTCTCTTTGTAAATACTCTCCAAAATTTATTTTTAGAATCATAACTTAATGAATTAACTTTTTCATTAAACAGTACATTAACTCTATTTTTCGCTAATGAAATTTCTAATGCTTTACTAAGTGCTTGCATAGATTCCTTAAGATGAAAAAGGCCAAGAGGATTTTGCGACATTTGAAGAACTGTACAACCATATAAGGCAGCAGTATTAAAAATATCCTCTTGTGAATAAAGCTTTAGCTGCAAGTTTAAGAATTTGATTAAGCGCTCATCCTTATGAGAACCACAAAATTTTAATAGATCAAACATACTTGATTTTATTAATATTCCGGTCAAAATATTTGTAGGAGATAGGGCATTCAAAAATTGCCTTAAATCCCATAAATTATTAAATGGCATCACTGGATTATTCCTAGCGAATTTCCAATTATTTTGATGTATTAAATAACAAAGATTCCAAAATTTTGAACTATCTGGGAACTGTATATTTCTCTCCTTAATCCATTCTTTTGAATCGTGCCAAATATTTATTGGTCTGGTTCCATCGTTCAGGTCAACAATGCAAGATGGGTCTAAAATTGAAGCCTTTGGAGTAGGAACTTGAAGAAACTCAAATATTTTTGAATGTATTCCACCCTTTTCTAATCCTGCTACTTGAGTAGCTCCTACATCAAATACATAATTCTTTCTTTTAAAGGTGCCTGCACAACCACCTGATTGTGAATGAGATTCAATTAAAGTAACTTTAAATCCATATTTTGATAGGATTGCTGCGGAAGTTAGACCTGCAATCCCTGCTCCAACTACAATAATTTCTTTCTTATTCATACCTATGATCAATTTATCTGAACTTGAACTTAGCGAAATTTGTGATCATTTAGGAGAAACATATCCAATAACAATCAAACCTGTGTTTGGAGGAAATATTAATTCTTCATGGAGTTTAGAGTTTAGAACATCAAAAATATTTGTAAAAAAAAATATTAGCAAAAGACTTTTTCTTGCATTTGAAGAATATTGCCTCAATGATCTAAGAAATTATGTAGATGAAAAATATTTACTAATACCAAAGGTCATAAATTATAAAAAAAATAAAAGTTCAGAAATTTTAATCTTGGATTGGATAGATATGCAAAATAATGACCATAAGAAACTTGGTAAAGGCTTAGCCATAATGCATTTAAATTCACAAAATCGAAAATTAAATAAATTTGGTTACTCTATAGGAGGATTTATTGGAACGAATCCCCAAATTAAAGGATGGAAGGAAAATTGGACAGATTTTTTTATCGATTATAGGTTAAATCCTCAATTATCTTATTTAAATAAAAATATTATTTCATCAGAAATAATTAGGAATTTAAAATCAAAAGTCAAACAAACTTTATCTAAACATGACCCAACAAGTGCCATAGTCCATGGTGACCTATGGTCAGGGAATAAAGGAATAGCAAATAATAATAAAGGGGTTATTTTTGATCCTGCATCATGGTGGGCCGATAGTGAAGTTGACATCGCAATGTCAAGATTATTTGGTGGCTTTGGAAATGATTTTTATGATGAATACTATAAAACCAACAACAGATCAAAGAAATGTGAAAAAAGAAATGAAATATATAATCTTTACCATATATTAAATCATACCAATATGTTTGGTGGAAGTTATATAAATCAATTAAGAAGTCAAATAAAACTTATTTTAAATTTTTAGAAATAATTAACCTAAGTAAGTTTTCTTAAGATTTTCTAGCTTATCCAAAACAGCTTCTCTATTTTCATTTGTACGAAGATTTTGCCAACTCCATTGAGAAACAACAATAACCCCTAATAATTCCAACAGTCCCGGGATAATAGGGAAGAAGTTAATAGTGTCAATAATAACTTTAATAATAATTTGTGCTAGTACGACAACAGCAATAATTCCTGCTGCTTTACCATACTTTCCCATCTGGGTCCAATCAACTTTTCCAAGAGATTCATTAATTTTTCCCATTACATCGGAAGATTTCTCTGAAAAACTTTTATTCTCAGAATTTGTATCGGAGGCAGAGTCTTGATTTGACTCAGGAGTGTTATCACTCATGAATTCAGGCATCATGTTATATGAACCAGACAATATCGGAAAAAATGACAGTTGACTACCTATTTGTTGTAGATAATTCCGAACCTAAATATTCAATTTACGAGAAATCGATTGATATGATTGAGTTTATTAATTTTAGATTTCCAAAGAGGGTTTACAAAAACTTCACATTTAATCACCTTTTCACAATAAAACTTTTAAAGACGCATGTTTTTTTATTTAAGGAATACTCGTTAAAGAGAAATATTAAAAATAACAAATGTATAAAAATAGCTTTGTATTTATAAACAATTAGAATGATTTCAGTGAATTCCTTACCTTAGAGAATGGAAAGATCAAATTTAGTGCATAAAGAATTGAATGAAGATGATATTCAAAGATATAAAAGACATATTTCACTTAAAGAGATAGGTATTGCTGGTCAAAAAAAATTAAAGAACTCCTCCGTGTTATTTGTTGGTGCTGGGGGATTAGGTTCTTCATCCATTTTATATGCATCTGCTGCTGGAATAGGAAGTATTGGAATAATTGATGATGATCAAGTTGAAAAATCTAATCTTCAAAGGCAAGTAATACATAATATTAATGAATTAGGGAAAAACAAAACTGATTCCGCTGCAAAAAGAATTCTAGAATTAAATCCAAATTGTGATGTGAAAATATTTACAGAGAGGCTAAACATCAAAAACGTACTTCAAACTATTAAGGATTTTGATATTGTTTGCGACTGTTCAGATAATTTTGGAACGCGATATCTAGTCAATGATGCATGTATAATTCTCTCTAAACCGCTTATTTATGGCTCTGTTCAAGGTTTTGAAGGGCAATTAAGTGTTTTTAATTTACATAAGAAAAGTCCTACTTTAAGAGACTTAATACCAGTTCCTCCTGAAAACACCTTAATTCCAAGTTGTGATCAATTTGGGGTAATCGGTGTTTCAACTGGTTTAATTGGAGTTCTGCAAACAAATGAAATTATTAAAATAATCCTTAAAAAAGGAGAAATTTTAGATGGGAAAATTTTAGTTTTTAATTTATTAGATCTTAGTATGAAAAAATTAAATCTTAAATTAAACTCAGATAAGAGCATTGTTAATCTAAAAACATCTCAACAAGATTATATTTCCGAGAATTGCTCTAATATAGAAAACATACAAAAAATAAGTGATTTTGAGTTTAAAAAAATTCTCAAAAACAAGTCAAGAAAAATTATGATATTGGATGTACGTGAAAAAGATGAATTCAGAAAGTTTTCAATCCAAGGATCCATTTCTATGCCATTGAGCTTATTAAATAAAAAATCATCCTTTGAATATATAAGAAAAAACAGTCTTGGCAAAGAAATATATACTATCTGTCAAAAAGGAATTAGATCAGAAAAGGCATCTCAAATATTAATAAGAGAAAACATTAAATCTATATCGGTTGAAGGAGGTATAGATAATTTCAACTAAATAATTAACCAAGGATCTAATAATCAACTCCTTTTTTTAAATCGACACCTATATTTGCATAATGTTTATGGCAAACCATTTCAGAATAAACATTTGCTAATTGAAAATATGAAGGTTCATTTTTACATCTTCCTGTTAGTATAACTTCCGTCTCAGTTGGCTTTTTTAGAAGTGTTTGATGAATTGACTCTACTGGTAAAAGTTCTAAATCTACAGTGGGATTTATTTCATCAAGGATTACAGTTTTGTATATACCACTTAAAATTGCTGCTTTAGCTATTTCCCACGCTCTTTCAGCCTCAACATAATCTATTGGCTGCTGCTGACCTCTCCAAACAATAGCATCTCGCCCTGATCTTAGATGATCTACTAAATGAGGATAACTCTCTCTTAAAGCCTCAATTGCAGCATCTTCTGTATAACCTGTACCACCTTTCAGCCACTGTAAGATTAAAACTCTATGACTTTTATCTTGAGATATACCTTTACCTATAGCCTGCAGTGCTTTCCCTAAAGCACTTGTTGATTTTCCTTTTCCTTCGCCGGTATAAACTTCAATATCACCTAAATCATCATTATTTAAGGAATCATCAAATTCCGTTTTGGAGCGTGGTCTCATCTCTGAGTGAAGTTGGGCAATTCTTATTAAAGCAGAAGGTGCCGCTCTACCCGTAACTATAATTTCTAATCCATTTGGGCGATTCTCAAGCGTATTAACAACATCATTAATATCTAATAATCCTAACTCTAAAACAGGATTTAATTCATCAAGCACTAAGACTGAATAAAGAGAACTGGCAATTGCCCCTTTTGCAATATTCCATCCTCTTTGAGCCTCCTCTTTATCAAATTTTTTAACCTCTTTTTCATTAAAGAATTCAGATCTTCCAGTTCTAACATGATCTATTAAATGTGGAAATCCTCGTTGTAATGCTTCAATAGCTGCGTCTTCATCATATGGGCGTCCGGGTCCCTTTAAAAATCTTAATAAAAGAACTCTTGTTTGTCTCTTTTCACAAATACCTAAACCTATAGTTCTTAGAACTACTCCTAATGCAGCTTGACTCTTACCCTTACCTTCCCCATCATAAATATGTAATTGACCTTTGGATCTTTCTTGACTAACCGCTGCAGTGGCAATTCCTATCCCTGAATTTCTATTAGAATTTGACAATGTTTAGAAAATAATATTTATTAATTTAAGTTATAGTTGATAAAGTTATTAAAAATTTAATAATAAATTCAACCTAATAATCAAAACTATCCTAAAAATGTTCAATCAGTTAGAAATTATTTCTGAGGAACAAATTAAGAAACTAAATAGTCTGCGAAAATTTCTAAGAAATCTTAAAACTGCTTGTATAGCTTACTCAGGAGGCGTTGATAGCACTTTAGTGGCAACTATAGCTTTTGAGCAACTAAGAGATAAATCATTGGCGATTACAGGGGTTTCTGCTGCTCTTGCGAGTCAATTACTTAATGAAGCAAGATTACAAGCTAAATGGATTGGTATTAAACATATTGAGATAGATACATTCGAATTAGAAGATGAAAGTTATAGTAATAATCCAAAAGAGAGATGTTTTGCCTGCAAAAGAGAACTACATAAACATACAACGCTAATCTCCAAAAAATTAAACTATAAGCATGTCCTTGATGGAGTCAATTTAGATGATTTAGGAGATTATAGACCTGGTATTAATGCTGCTAAAGATGCAGGTGTCATATCTCCTCTTGCAGTACTCAAATTTTCTAAACAAGACATTCGTGATATTTCAAAATCTCTTTGCTTACCATGGTGGGATAAACCTGCTCAGCCATGTTTATCTTCAAGATTTCCTTATGGGTATGAAATTACGCAAAAGCGCTTGAAAATGATCGAAGAAGCTGAAGAATATATCAAAAACTTTGGAATAAAAGAAGTAAGAGTCAGATGTCAAGGTACTTCAGCGAGAATAGAAATACCTAAAAATGAAATTAAAAGTTTTATCAATTTATATAATCGTGATGAATTAATGAAATTCTTTTTCAAATTAGGCTTTAAAAGTGCGAGTTTAGATCTAGAAGGTTTAGTGAGTGGAAAACTTAATAGATAAATAGCTTATAAAACAGTTCGAGTTTGATTCTCAATATAAATTGGATAATCTCGATTAATAATTTTTAAGATATGATTAGTTGCTTCTAATTGGTCAATTAAAAATTGACTGGCTAAATTAGGAAGCATATTTTTTCCACATGTAAATATATCTATAGCTGCATATTGAGATTCAGGCCAAGTATGAATTGACAAATGCGATTCTGCAAGAAGTGCAATAGCAGTAACTCCAAATGGTTCAAATTTATTACTCACCAAATTTAAAACCGATGCCCGTGCAAGTTTAGAAGCATTATCAATTTTACATCTAAGAAAAATTTCATCGTTCAATTTATCACTGTTACATCCATAAAGTTCTAGTAAAAGATGCTTCCCTTGAAACCGATCAAAATTAGTATTTCTTGTTTGAGTATAAATATCAATTTCTTGATTTTCTTTTGAAACTTTCATTAATTGGATTATTTGATGAAAAATATATTAGCTAAATATAGGTAAATTTTAAAATTTATAAATAAATTATCTGCGAATTATCCAAATAACGATCATTAAATTTATCAAGATGCGTTGCACTAATAAAGCATTGACTTTCGTTACCCACTGAATCAAGTAATAAATTTTGTCGAACCACATCCAGCTCAGCCAGAACATCATCTAAGATTAAAATAGGTTTAATAGATAATGACTTTCGAAGTAAATCCATTTCAGCCATCTTCAAGGCTAATGTAATAGTTCTTTGTTGTCCTGAAGAAGCATATTTTCTTACAGAGAAATCATTTATTAAAAATTCAATATCATCCCTATGCGGTCCTATTACGCACTTTCCAGTAATTTCCTCTAGTTTTCTTTGCTCTCTTAACTTTCTACAAAATTCATCTATGATTAGTTGTTCCTCAGACTGTTCATCAGAAAAATTTTGAAATAAACCTAGATAATTAAATCCTATCTTTTCTTTAGATTTACTTAAATAATTATGCCTATATTCAACAAAGGGTTTTAATCTGGCTAATGCCCTCTTTCTCCTTCTGAAGATTCTTGTTCCAATAATTGACATTTGTTCATCAAAGCTATCAAGTAGAGAATCTGCTTGATATTTTTTGTAAATCCCAGAGCGCCAAAAATGACTTCTTTGCTTCAATAATTTATTAAATCTTGATATCAATTCAACATATACAGGTTCAAGTTGAGACACCACCTTATCCAGCCAAATTCTTCTAAGACTTGGCTCCCCTCTCACAATATTTATATCACTAGCACTAAAACATACGGTTCTAATATAGTTTCTTATGTCACATTGTTTCTTTAGTAAGTTATCATTCACATAAATTTTTTTTGATCCTTTTTTTAATAAGATAATCTTCAACTCTTCACTCAAATTAACTTGAGCTGAAACAATTGCTGATTCAGCCTCATTATTAATTAAATCTTTATCATTTAAAGCTCTACTTGATTTTAACTGGCTCAAAAATTCAATTGCTTCAAGTAAATTAGTTTTCCCAATACCATTGCAACCAAGTACTATAATTCTACTTTTTTGAACATTCAGATCAAAAGTTAAATGATTTCGAAAATTTTTAATTTTAAGTTGATTTAAAAAAATTTTTTTAATGTATTACATAATCAAGTTAGCTACTTTATGAGGTTTTAGATTATCCTTGAATAAAATTGAAAAATTTTTTTGGGCATGTAGCTCAGTTGGATAGAGCATCAGATTCCGGTTCTGAGAGTCGGGGGTTCAAGTCCCTCCATGCTCGTTAAATCCTTAAAATTTTATACCCATCACTCTTATCCCATTTGGATCTAGCACAAATCCACTCTCCTCCAAGCTATCAAAGGCTGAAGGTGGAGCTTGCACTGAAATACTACATCCAGGCATTTCCCTATTTATTTTTTCAAGAGTTGCTTTAAGTAAAACTAAATAAAAAAGTTTTTGACTTTTTCCAGGTTTCGCACATAAATTCCATAAATTTGCATTCAGCCCTTTATCAGAAGTGACTCTGACAAACCCATAAATTTGTTTTTGTTTCTCAGCATAAATCACAAAAAAAAAGTTACTATTTTTAATTGCTAGTTCTAATTTAAAATTTGGAAAAAAATCAATCCCGCAAGATATTAATAAATTATTTACTAACCTTCCAGAGGGTATCTTTGATGAATCCAAGTAAAACCCTTCTGGTAAAATTAATTTTTTTTTGGGGAAATATGCCAATTTTTATCCAGTATTTCTCATACCTGCAGCAATGCCATTAATCGTTAAAAGAGCTCCTCTTAGTAATTCACTTCTACTATAAGTTCTCCTTGATTCATCTTTATCATTGATAAATTCACTTATAGGAGGCTGCCTTTTTTGATCTCTTAATCTTTTGAGTAGAGATACCTGTAAAAAACCAAGGGGTATTATTGTTTTATTTCTAAGCTCAACAGAATCTCTTAAATCCTTATCAGTTTCCAATAGTTTATTCTTTCCTGTAATTTGTAATATTAAAGTTTTTGTTAAAGAATATTCTTCCGAAATAGTCCCAAATATTTTATTAAAAGACTGACTATTTTCTTTACTACCTAAAGTATCAACATAATACTTTGCTACTTCTAAATCGACTTTTGACAAAGTCATTTCAACTTTTGATATGAGCATTCTAAAGAATGGCCAACGTTGATGAAGCATCCTTAATAATTCTATTTGTTTAGAATCTTCACCTAATTCTTTAGACAAAGCAGTTCCAACTCCAAACCAACTTGGCAAAAGAAACCTACTTTGAGTCCAACCAAATACCCAAGGTATGGCTCTTAAACTTGAAAGGTCATTTGCCCCCTTCTTTCGCCTAGCTGGCCTACTAGAAATTTGTAACTTACTTATTTCTTCTATTGGAGTTACTTCTTGAAAAAAAGTTAATAAATCAGGATTTTCATGAACTAATGCTCGATAATGTTTTCTTGATGAATCAGCTAATCTTCCCATTAATTCGTTCCATTCAGCCATGGCATCAAGTCTATTATTAACAAGGCTATTCTGTATTACAGCAGTTGTTACAGTCTCCAAATTATAAAGAGCCAGTTCTGGTAAACCATATTTGGAGGCTAAGACTTCACCTTGCTCAGTGATTTTAATCCTCCCTAACAAGGTACCACTTGGTTGTGCAAGTATTGCCTGATAGGCAGGACCACCTCCCCGTCCTACTGAGCCGCCTCTGCCATGAAATAATCTTAAAAGAATTCCATTCTGGCTCGACAAATTTTGCAATGCAATTTGGGCTCTATGAATTTCCCAATTACTTGAAAGAAAACCAGAGTCTTTATTACTATCGGAATATCCAAGCATCAACTCTTGTAATGGTTTATTTTGTTCTCCAACTTTAGGCAAGTAAGATCTATAAAAATCTAAGTGAAATAATTCATCCATGACTTTAGGAGCCCTTTTCAAGTCTTCCACAGTCTCAAATAATGGCACTACAAGTAAATTTGATTGATTTAATCCTTGATCAATTAGACCAGTCTCTTTTGCTAAGAGAAGTACTTCCAATAAATCAGAGACACTATGACTCATTGAGATTACATAAGAGTGACATATTCTACTGCCAAATTCCTCTTGAAGTCTTTTAACCATCTTAAAAACTGCAAATGTCTCTTCTGTATGCTCTGACCAACTTGCAGTGTTTGGTATTAATGGTCTTCTAGTATTTAATTCGCTGATTAACCAATTAGTTTTTTCATCCTCTGTCATATTTTCATAGGTAATTGGCAATGCAAGATATCTAGTAAGTTCTTCTATTGCATCACTATGCCTCGTGCTTTCTTGACGAATATCTAAACTTGCTAATGAAAATCCAAAAATATGTACTTGAGTTAATAAGGTGTTTAAAGGTTCGCAGCTTAAATCAGTCGTAATAAGACTATTCTTTATTAATTCAAGGTCATTTGTAAATTCATCAACTGATCTATAGTAAGGCTCATCATTGAAATCGAAATCTTTTTTTTCTGATTCAACATCTATAGATACCCTCCAACCAGTTTGTGCTAACAAATTATTTCTTTCTTGGGTTAATCTTAATTTTTCGAGCATATAGCTAAGTTTTAATCTATAAGGTTCAGATCTATATCTCGTTGCTCTCGCTTCATATACTGATGGAAACTTTACTCTATCAGTTTCTAATGATTCTAAAAGCGATGGGCTAACTTGACTCCATTGCATTGAAACACTCAACTGATCTCGCAAATTAGAAATAGCACTAATATATCTTTCTAACATAAGCTGTCTTTGATAACAGGCTGTTCTCCATGTGATTTCAGGAGTTACAGATGGATTTCCATCTCTATCAGATCCAACCCATGACCCAAAAGTACAAAATGATTCTACGGGGATTTGCACATCAGGATAATTATCAACTAATGCAGATGAGATCCTTCTTCTCAACTGTGGCATTGCATTAAACAGAATTTGCTGAAAATAATGCAATGCGTAATCCACTTCATCTAGAACAGACGGTTTAAATTGATGTAATTCATCCGTTCTCCACCAAAGACGGATTTCCTCTTTTAACTGTAATTTCAAAGAATATATTTCATCTTTAGTCAAAAAAGTTTCGGATTGTATTTTTTGAAGCAAATTTGCCACCCTTCTTTGTTTATGCCTAATTGTGTGCCTAACAATCTCAGTCGGATGAGCTGTAAAAACAAGTCTTATATCCATTTCTTGCAATAAGTCCTCCAACCTCCCTGGTGGAACATTCAATTTTCTTAATCTATGAAATAATTCTTTAAAAGTAACTGGAGCATTTTGTCTAGCTAAAGGAGGAGCAAAAGGATCTAAATTATCTTGAGATTTTTCCTTCTTTTGATTAGTAAAACTATATATGTAACGATCCTCTTCAACTCTTTGTTCCAAGATATTCACTAGTTGAAAATATAACGAAAAGGCTCTTGCCGCAGATATTGATTCTGCTAAATCCATTTTATTAATAATTTTTACTATCTCATTCTTGAAGGTTTTAGATTCAGTCGCATTACTTTGCTTTGAATAACTTAATTGTTTTAATTTAATCAAACGATCTGCCTGATCTTGAGGGCATTCTTGTCGTAACACTAATTCCCATAATTCTTCTATCAAATCACGATTTGCTTTTGATGGATCGCTATTACTTATAAGATCCATTCTATTTTCTTTTAAATTTTTGAAAGACTCCATATATTTAATATGCTACACACAAAAAGTAAGATAATCATATATTTTTATTTATTTAAACCATGAAATAATTCATTCAGATTTAATCATATCGTTTATTGCGCATTTCATGATTTCTTCTATAGAACTTCCTTCTTTATAATTTTTAATCCACTTCATAGATTGATTACCCTCTTGAAGCACTATACGAATTGGATCTAATTGGGCATCCATATTAAATTTCTTCGCAAGAAAAGTTACTTCATCCAATAAATTTTTAATCCATTCATGGCAAATACATTTTTTACCATCTTTCCAATGTATCAATTCTGCATTCAGACTATTTTTAGCAACTTCTATTTCATTTTTGTCGCAAATATACTGCAACTCTTTCAAGGAAAAATTACTTGATAAGGAAGGATCTAAATAATCAATATTTTCAAACAAAAAAAGAACTCTTAACTCTAATAAAGCAGTGATAGCCAACAACAAGTCAATATCTGAAATAAAGTCGCAGATTCTTAATTCCAAACGATCCAATTTAAATGGTCTTTGCGGTCCATTTGGTCTAATAGATGACCAAAAATGTCTGATATTTTGCATCTTTCCAATTTTCAAATTTTTATCTACCCAATTTATATATTGTTTGTGATCTTCAAAGAATGGAACTTCTGCTGGTGTTTTTGGGAACTGCAACCATCTCTGTGAATGATTACCTGTAAATTCTCCATTTAAAAAAGGGGAACTAGCGCTTAATGCTAGATATATTGATGCCTCACACCTAACTAAGCGTATTGCTGCGAAAAGTTGATCTACTTTATCAATTCCTAAATTGATATGGACACTAGATGTAGCAATTGAGATCCCATAATTTGATTCAATAAAATTATGATAATTATTTAAATTATCAGACCTTTTAAATTTGGAATCATGCTTAAAACAAAGTGTTGAGGAGGGAATAATTGTCAATTGCCTTTCGGAAAGCCATTTCCTTAAATTTTGTCTTGGTTGAAGAAGAAAGCTATATAATTCTTTGTAGTCTTTACTAGGGTCAGTTATGTACTCAACATTTCTGTTATCTGGCTCCTTAACAAAATTACTAAAATTTTTCTCAACTTCATCCGATATACCTACATGTGATTTATAAGTTCCAGTGAAAAGCTCTACTTCAAAGCCTTTATATAATTTATCTTCGTACATTCACTCTAATCCAAAGATGAAATTGCTATTAAGATACCTTTTGCTTTATTAATGGTTTCTTGATATTCATTTAATGGAGAGGAATCAGCTACAATCCCAGCTCCTGCTTGAATAGTTACTATTAGACTCCCATCTTTAGAAGGTACAGCTACCATAGATCTAATAGTTATTGCTGTATTAAGTGATCCATTAATATCAACAGAACCATAAACACCAGCATAAGGCCCTCTTGCTTCTTTCTCAAAAGATTGAATTAACTGCATAGCTCTTATTTTTGGGGCTCCACTAACCGTACCCGCGGGAAAGGAGGCTTTTAATAAATCCCAGACATCTTTATCTTTTCGTAATATACCCTGGACTTCGCTAACTATATGCATTACATGTGAATATTTTTCAATAATCATTAAGTCTTTAACATTAACGCTACCAATCTCACATACTCTGCCGAGATCATTTCTTCCTAGATCAACCAACATTACATGTTCAGATATCTCTTTAGGATCATTAAGAAGGTCGGTGGCTAATTGATTGTCTTCATCAAGATCTATACCTCTAGGCCTCGTACCAGCAATTGGTCTCAAGCTTGCAATAATCCTGTCCTTTTTATCTTGCTCTGCTTTTACCATTACCTCCGGACTAGAACCTATTAAATACCATGATCCAAAATCAAAAAAAGCCATATATGGTGATGGATTTATCATTCGCAAACTTCTATATAAATCAAATGGTTTACTTTTTACCTTTGTTTTAAATTTTTGGCTAATTACAATCTGGAATATGTCTCCATTTCTAATAAATTCTTTTGCCTTCGAAACAGCACCTTGAAAATCCTTTTGTGACCAATTACTAGTAAAATCAACATTTAAATCTTTTTTCTGGTTCCATTTTAAAATATCAACTTCTTTCAATGGCATTAACATTGCACTCTTTATTGCACGAATTTCTTTCATTGAATTTTCATAAACCTTTTCAATAGATAATTTTTTTGTTTGTGAGAAATCTGCATAGACTAAAGCAGTTATACATCTTTTCAATTGATCAAAGATAATAATTTGATCAAAAAACATCCAAGCACCATTTGGAACTTCTTTATTTGTAACTTTATGAGCGGGAACAGTCGGTTCTATATAGTTAATTAACTCATACCCCCAAGATCCATATAATTGCCCTAAAAAAGGAAATTCTTCTAAGCTATGAGAATAATATTCATTAGTCCAATCCCTCAGTAAATTAAATACATCTCCTTCTTTCACCTCTTTCTTACCATCTCTAAATGTTCTAGTAGTTTTTTTCCCATAACAAACAGCTTCCCAAAGAGGGTTGTTAGCGACTATACTCCATCTCCCTATGTTCTCTCCTCCTTCAACTGACTCAAGAAATACGCCATGCGCATTTTTTTTATGTAATTTAAGCCAAGTAGTTAGTGGAGTCTCTAGGTCAGCAGGCCAAGTCTCGTAAATGGGTATAAAATTCTTCCCATCTTTATATGCTTGCACAAAACTACTTTTTTTTGAGCTAATCATACTAACAAAGATAGTTCAAATTATAAATAAAGTCTTTCCTATATCAAATTTCTGCGTTTAATCATAAGTTTTTTTTGTCGTAAATTTAAATTTTGCAGGACTAAGATTTTCTCCAATTCTCCGGGGATTATGCCCTACTTGTTCACGTCCTTCATTTACTTTTTCTGGAAATACACCATCCTTAGGATGCAGAAATTCTATATCACCGCCTGGGAAAATTCTATATATCTTAAAATTCTCAATCCTTGGTTTAAAACCTCTTAATTGAGTTCCAAGAGCCAAACATTGTTCTTTTCTGGCAAAGTACATTAGATTATCACCCTCATTCATAATGGCAGCTCCACCAGTTGGTAATTCAAAAGGTTGTTCTTTAGAACTATTCCAACAGATAGCGTACTTTTCTTCTGTTTCTGCAGAATTAAGTAAACCACCTGTACTTCCTATATGTTTTGGAAATTGACCAACTAATGCTTCAGTCATCCTTCTTAAAATTCGTTAGTAATAAAAAACTAACATCTAGATTTTATATTTATTGAATATTTATTGAAGTATCTACATTATTTAATAAAAGATTAATAGTTAATTCAAATTTGAAATTGGAAAAAAAACTGTAAGACCAGTATCTCTTCTTTGAGTTACATGACCACCCAAACTTGCTAGTAATTTTTGAGTGGCCGCTTGACTTATCTGTAAGCTACCAGTCTGAGGATTCCAATTTAATACAGGGCCAAGATCTGATCCATCTGGTTTATAAGTTTTTTCTTTAACATCCGAATTCTCTTTTTGTACATAAAGTTGTAACTTAACCTTTTGTCCAGCGGGACGTAATTCCAATATTAAGGTACTTCCCTCTTTCAATCCTCTAGTATTTTTATCAATTAAACCTCCCAACATTAATTCAATTTTTTCAGAGTTACTAAGTATTTCAGGTAATTCGTTTGGAATACTCATCTTAAGAGAAATTCCTTTTCTTTCCAATTGTGCTTCCCAATATGGAGATAAATTCCTTAATATTTCACCTAAATTTATGCTAGCTAGTGATTGAGGTGGAGAGGGTTCTCCACTAACCAGTTCAGCCGCATTAAATATCAAACCAAATCGATCAATTTGCTCAGTACATTCATTATCTATTTGAATTAATCGACTCTTGATCTTTTCATCCATATTATATTTCTTAAGGGTAGAACTTATTAAAGTTTTTATTGTTGCTAAAGGCGTTCTAACCTCATGAGAAATTGCTTCCAAAAGCTTTGCCTCAGTTATGTGAATTGTCTCATTCTTCTCTTCTTTATTTGGTGCTTTAAAGTTTATATTTGGAACAATATTCGCAAGTCTACTAGATAAAATTGGCCAAAAGTTATTTGAAAAATCATTATTAAATGAAAGTTCTCCCAATGTATGTAAATGATTTTTAAACTCTTTTGATGCTTTTATATTCTCCTGACCTAATTTTAAATCTACTAATTCAATTACTTTTTTTAAACTATTTTCATCATTTCTCATTATTAAATTTTTTTTATTTTTTTCTCCAGTTATTGTCAAAACACATTGGAATTTTGAAGTAATTATCAACAAAAACGGATCATATCCCTCATTTGCATGTAACTGTAATATTTCATAGTTATTTGAGTAATTAAAATCTTCAGATCCACATCTGGATTGATGATATGGAAGAAACTTAGTTTTTTCAAAATCAAATCTAGAAAAACCATTTGGAGCCCAAAGCCATCCTTTCATTGCTTCAATGAATTTCTTCTCATTTATTGCAGGCAGAGGTGAAGCAACCCACAAACCACCATTACTATAGTTATTAGAGAGAAAATCTTTTTGTATTACCTCCAACGAGTTCCACCACATTCTTCTTGACGTTTCATCATCAACTTTTAGAGAGGATTGGAAATCATTAAGGAGAACACTCTTAATAAATTCAAAAGTAATTGGTTCATTAATGATCATCTTACTGAAATACATCTTTTATATGTAGACAAAGCAAATCCTATAAAAACAAAATTTATTATCAAAGAAGTTCTTCCATAGCTCATGAAAGGAAGAGGAATACCAGTTACAGGTCCAAGTCCAATTGTCATATAAATATTAATAATTATTTGAAATAAAAAAATAGATGCAATTCCAATCACAAGCAATGATTCAAAATCAGTTCTGGCATTCTTTGCGATCTTTATTAATTTAAATATCAGCAAGAAAAAAATTGAGACTACTAAGATTGAACCAAAAAATCCAACTTCCTCACCTAACGCACTAAAAATAAAATCAGTATGTTGTTCAGGTATAAATTGTAAATTAGTTAACTTGCCTTGCATTAAACCTGTTCCTAGTAATCCCCCAGACCCAATAGCAATTTTACTTTGCAAAAGATGGTATCCTCCACCCAAAGGATCTTTTCCAGGCTCAAGAAATAATATTAATCTATCTTTCTGATAATCCTTGAGTCCTATATTCCATAATAATGGAGTAAGTTTTGCTGCCAACCCGTGAAGAATTAAAGTCAATAATGTCAATATCTTTTGGTTCTTAAATGTTTTATAAGCCCAAAAACAAATTAAAGGAATCCATAAAAATATAAGTTGAAATGAAATCATAGATAAAATGCCTGTTATTAAACAAAAAAGAACTATTAGTATCGCTTCCACAGGAACTTGTACCCAATAGAGAAATGTTAAAAATAAAAAAATTAATACTAAAGAAGTCCCTAAATCTGGTTGAAAAAATATTAATAGCCAAGGAATAAGCGCGATGACAAATGGGAGGAAAAGATCTTTGAAAGATTTAAAATAAGATCTCTCAAAAACAGCTGCAAGAGCTAATAATGTGCTTAATTTAGCGACTTCTGAAGGTTGATATGTAATAAAACCTAGACTTAACCACCTTTGAGCACCATACATCGAAATCCCAAAAAAATAAATTAAGATTAAAGAGAATAAAGTCAATAGATAAAAAGGTAAAATAAAACCTTTTATTTTTTGTAATGGAATATATGAAATTAATATTGCAACTAAGTAGCCTAAGATCCCCATAAAAAAATGATTGAAAGCATCATTTCTCTCAAGCTGTCTTTGAACACTTTGAATTAAAAAACTTGAAATTATTACAAGACTGAAAGGTAACAAGAGCAAGGGAGAAAGAAATCGATCGAAATAATTTTTTTTTTTATAATTGATTATCCTTTTTTTTAACAATGGAATATTACCTATCATTAGCTCAAATATTTAGATTTAATTAGTGTTGCAAGCTCTTGAAATTTAATAGAGCTTTTTGCATTAGGTTCAGATATAGAAATGGGTACTCCAAGATTACTTTCAGTTACTACAGGCATCTCGATAGGGATTTTTGCAAGTAGAGGTAAATTATTTTCATAAGCCAAAAGCTCGCCTCCGCCATTACCAAATATTTCATATTTTTTATTCGGTTGATCAGGAGGTATAAAAACCGACATATTTTCTACAACTCCTAATAGAGGAACTCCTAACTGTTTAAACATAGCTAATCCTCGCCTGGAGTCTTGTAGTGAAACTTTTTGAGGAGTTGTAACAATAATAGCTCCCGCTATAGGTACAGATTGAGCCAAAGAAATTTGAGCATCTCCTGTTCCAGGAGGTAAATCAATAACTAAAAAATCTAAATTATTCCATTCAACTTGATAAAGGAATTGTCGAATAATACTATTTAACATTGGCCCCCTCCAAATCACAGGCTGCCCCTCTTCTATTAAGAAACCCATTGAAACTATTGAAATTCCATGTTTTTCTATTGGTATCAGTCTTTGTTCATTACCACTTCCGTATACTTTCGGATTTTCTTCTGAAACCCCAAGCATTGAAGGAGTATTAGGCCCGTAAATATCTGCATCTAATAATCCAGTTCTTAAACCCATTTTTGAAAGAGAGCAAGCTAGATTTACAGCAATCGTACTTTTACCTACTCCACCTTTACCACTACTAACAGCAATAATTTTTTTTATACCCTTAATGTCTTGGAGTTGGGGAGTATTAGCTTCACTATTATTAGCCTCTGGAGAACTATTATCTAACTCAATTTGTACGTCATCAATATCATTAAAGTTAAGTAAGATTTCTCTAACTTCTTTAACTATCCTATCCCTTTGAGAATTTGCATAAGATGGTAATGCTAAAGTTATGATTGATCTAGGTGATGTGATCCTAACATTTTTAATCCAACCTAAATCAATCACACTTTTCTTGGAACCAGCATCAACTATCTTTGATAAGGCATAACTAGCTTCTTCAACAGTGGTCATCAAAATTTTTGATACTTTTTTATAAGTTAGCCGACTTGCTAGAAGATTAAGAACTATGTCGAACTATCAAATAATAAGAAATTTACCCCCTTAAGGGAAATTATAAGTGCAAAATCTTAATTGACCAAACAAATTCCTCTTTATCAAGCTAAAAAGAAATGTCTAATAAACCACCCTTAGATTCAAGAGAAAAAACAAAAAGTCTCTTAATTAAACTACAAGAAAAAATATGCAACAACTTAGAAAAGATTGATGGCAAAGGTAAATTCATTGAAGAGTCCTGGCTTAGACCTGAAGGAGGAGGGGGAAAGTCAAGAGTTTTAAAAAATGGCAAAATTTTTGAACAAGCAGGGGTAAATTTTTCTGAAGTATATGGAAAAGAATTACCTGAATCAATTATTTCTCAGCGTCCAGAAGCAAAAGGACACGATTGGTTTGCAACTGGTACATCATTGGTCTTACATCCTAAAAATCCATTTATACCAACTGTTCATTTAAACTATCGATATTTTGAAGCAGGGCCTGTTTGGTGGTTTGGTGGAGGTGCAGATCTTACCCCGTACTACCCATACTTATCTGATGTAAGACATTTTCATCAAGAACATCGCAAAGCATGTCAAAAAATTGATTCTAATTTACATAAAGTCTTTAAACCCTGGTGTGATGAATATTTTTATTTAAGACATAGAAAAGAATCTAGAGGTATTGGGGGGATTTTTTATGATTATCAAGATGGGACTGGAAATCTGTATAAAGGTAATAATAAGAAAGGAAAGGCTTATGAGACATCTAAAAGTATTGGGGCATTAAACCTTAGTTGGGAAAATCTATTTTCATTAGCAGAGAATTGTGGAAATGCATTTCTTCCTGCATATGAACCAATTATTCATAAAAGAATGAACCAAATTTATTCTGAAAAAGAGAGAGAATTTCAGCTTTACAGAAGAGGCAGATATGTAGAATTTAATTTGGTTTGGGACCGTGGAACCATATTTGGGCTTCAAACCAATGGGAGAACTGAATCAATATTGATGTCCCTACCACCATTAGCTAAATGGGAATATGGATTCAAAACAAAAGATAATTCGAGGGAAGATTTATTAACCAAAATCTTTACCAAACCTCAAGATTGGTTATATGACAAAGATTTAGAACAATATTGTAAAAAGCATAATATATTTGAGTAGATATTTTTATTTAAATTGGCGTTTTAAATAATGAACCATCACTCTCCAATTGAAGTTTATCTTGAAGCTCTTTCTCTAAACTTATTAACTCATCTCTATGAGCTCGCAATCTTAATTTAGTTGATTTATCAAGCGTATCAAGTAATCTGAATTCAAAGGTTTCTTCTCTTTTAGATTTTTTTGAATAGATAATTCCCGATATTGGCCCACCAATCAATCCTAAAAGGATAGGCCACCAACTTAAATTTGGGTAAATTTGTCTAATAACCAAACCTAATGAACATGAACCCAAACCCCCTAAAATAGATAAGAAAATTGCAAACGAATTGCTTGATGTAACTTGACCTGTAAAAGTTAAAGTTTTTTGATCACTATTGCCTCCTACCTGATTCCATCCTCTTAATCTAAGCCAACTACAAAGAATATTAAGTGTCTCAATTTGATCTGTTTCTGTAGAAATATCTATAGTGGTAGTCCTATCTTTACTGGACGCTCTAAGGAAGAAAAACAATCCAATAGAGAGAAGAATTGTTAATAAGAAAGTTGATTTCAATGAATAATTCATTTATTTAAATTCTTCTCTTTAATAAGAAATTTCCAAATTCATATATAATAGATTAAATCATAAACTTATAAGTTTTAATTAGAAAATCTTAAACTAATAATTTTTATAAATAATATTAGTTACTATAGATAGAGTTTTAGTGAAACTATATGACTGAAAGAACCAGTAGAGATGAAATTATATTTTGCAATAATGATTTATCAGATAATCTTTATGAACAATACAAAAGTTCTCAATACTTAGCTGCAGATACTGAAGCAATGGGCTTAGTTCATGGACGAGATAGATTATGCCTAATACAAATTTGTAATGAATCTAAACTCACATCCTGTATCAAAATTGACAAAGGCATATGTGAGGCATCGAATTTAAAAAATTTATTCGAAAATAAAAACATCCTCAAAATTTTTCACTTCGCAAGATTTGATGTTGCTGCATTAAAAGCCAATCTAACAATCAATACTCAAAATATCTTTTGTACTAAAATAGCAAGTAAATTAGCTAGAACTTATACAAATAAGCATGGATTGAAAGATTTAATTTACGAAATGTTAGGTGTTGAATTAGACAAAACTTCCCAGAGTAGCGACTGGGGTAATCAAGACAACTTATCTCGAGAACAAATTAATTATGCAGCAAATGATGTTAGATATTTAATCGATGCGATGCAAAAATTAAATATTATATTAAAAAGAGAAGATAGATATGATTTAGCACAAAAATGTTTTGATACCATTGAAGTACATTCAGAATTAGATATTAATCATTATTCAAATATTTTTGAACATTAAATTTAATCTTCAACTAAGAAATTATCTTGCCCATCCAATGATTGCATAAGATCATCTAAAAGCTTAATGGAATTTTGATCATTAACACTATCTTTCTTACAGGTCTCATAAACTTCTTTTGCCACTTTTCTTTTTTCATCTATAGTTTTACATGCTTTATTAGAAATCTGAATTTCCACTTTTTTCTTTGCAGATGCCAGACTAATACTCATTAAACTGGCAATATCTGCACATATTTTTAAAAACTCTCGATCATTAATTGGATACATGTCAAACAAATAACCTTTAGATTCTACTTTATTGAGACAAAAAATTAAAATTTATATACTCGACTATCCTTTTACTTGCGCCTTTTGGACCCATTCTTTCTAAACCCATAATGGCTTGCTTTTGTCTCATCTTCTCATCTAATAAAAGATAAATTAATTTTTCCATTAGAGTTTGTTTATCTGAACAAACTCTAACGCTTCCACCTAATAATCTTTGTTGTCTATTGGCAAATTTCTTAGTGAACTGAGGACCTCTTCCTGGTAGCGATAATGATGGCACTCCTAAACCTGCTAATTGTTCAGTGGCTGTGCCAGCATTTGCTAAGCCGACCTGAGATAAATTAGCCCAATCATCAAAAGTATTTTTACCAATTAAAAAAATAATATTATTTTTCATCCAGATAGAGTCCTCACCAAGATAATATTCTTTATTAATTTCTTTTGAGAATTTATATTTTAAGAAATAATCTTCAACAATATTTACATCTATATTGGAACTTAATGGGACAAAAATTAAAGTTTTTAAAGGCAAATCTACTGTAGATAAAGATGATAAAAATATATCAAGATTATCAAACGCTTCAGGGGACCTACTTCCTATTAACATTATCAATTTCTGAAATGATTTAATATTTTTATGCTCTAATTTTTTTTCTTTTATAAAGTCCATCATAGGATTACCAAAATATTTAGCATTAATATTTTTTAAATTTAAATTATTCGCAGTTAGTTCATCTCTCATAATTACGAATTTACATTTATGACTACGCATTAAAAACAATTCCCATGGATCCCACTCTGAGCCTTTTAACTTATGATAAAAATCAGATATAGCTTTTCCTGGTCCACTACTCCAGGTATAGTCACTTTTTGGAGTTCCTATAAATCCAAATATACATTTTGAACTCCAAGCAAAATAAAGTGGTAATAAATCACCAATAGCAATAATCTTATAATTTTCCTTATGTTTTTTTTTAACTAATAACCAATTACTGAAAAGATTTTCTAATAATCCAACTCTTAAATCCCTAAATAAACCTTTTAAGCTTTGGTTACTAAATCCTCCGCTTGGTAAATATATTTGAGTTCCAATTTTACTAAATGCATCGGAAGCAATAGAGTCAAAAATATAACCATTTCCTACCAAAGGCAAAACTTCAATTTTTTTAATTCGCTTTAAAGATAATAATTTTTTAATAATTTCTAAAGCGATTAAATCCTCTCCATGTCCATTACATATAATTAGTAAATAAATAGACGGTCTACTGTTAAAATGTTTTAGTGAGTATTTTGAATTTTGCGCGGCGGCATGGCCAAGTGGTAAGGCAGAGGATTGCAAATCCTTTATCCCCAGTTCGAATCTGGGTGCCGCCTTTTTGAATTTTGAAACATATTTCTCTATAAACCTCTGCAGGAAAAGGAGTTTTGAGTAACGATTTCTATACTTCAAATCTCAAAAAACAGTAGGTGAGTGGTAGGTGAATGGTAGGTGAATCGACCTTCATTTAACCCTTATCACAATATTATAGTATTGATTTGGGGTCTCAATTCCAATGGATTTAAAATCTAATTCTTTAAAGTTATTTTTGGGAATCTTTTCATCTGAAACAGAATAGAAACGCATAAAATATTGATTAAACCATATCATTAAATCTTCTAATAAAGAATATTTTGTTCTATGAATTCTGTCTCAACAAAATTCTTTGATTATAAAACTCAATACATAGATATATTTATATGATAGTCTTTCTTAGGATTGATTTGAAAACTTTAGTAAAAAAGAAATTAAAATTATAAATTTATTAGAAAAAATATGAAATTGGATCAAACAATATTTTTAAATTATTCAGCAATTTATTTAATATTCATTATCGGCAACACAAATCCCCATACATCTTATTCCATTAGAGGCAGTTCTCAGGCAATGATCACACAAAATCGGATCTTCTTCTTTAATTAATGAACAGTTACTAAAGCTAATATCTTTCTCAATTATTGAATCTTTTGGCTTAATTTTCATCTCCATTATTATTATCTGAATCGATACTAACAACGAGTGACGCTTTTGTGTTAGATGAAGGAATATCCATGATCTTAACGGTTTCCTTAACTCTCTCTCTTGCCGAGTTATCCTCTGGTTGCTCTTCAACAGAACATGCTTCTAAAGCCTCTCTCAAAAGAGAATCAAATGTCGCTCCTGGTAATCTATGTCTTGCAACTTCTAAAAAAGTCCTAGGTAAAGATTCAGAGGCAGCATCCCGCAAGGCAGGATTATTTCTTCTATGTTCTTGCTCTTCCTCTATAGATTTAATAAACCTTAAAGTAACATCTCTTTTTGTTGAAGCCTTTATTAAAGTGTCATTTTCAGGGTTTGCGATATTAGTCTCAATTTCAAGATCACTTAATCTTTTATCAAGACTACTAAGAACCTCATTAGCCTCTTTACTGATATGAGCTAATTGACCATCAGATAAATTTGGCAAATCAGCGACAAAAACCTTACCATGATCTCTCAAAGTAAGAAATGTAGGCCTTGGCCCCTGATTTTGTCTATTAAAATCCGAAGTATTTCCTAAAGGTCTTTTTGGAGGAGTGGGGCCAGCTGAACTCCTTCTACGAGTTATTCGCTTATTACTTTCAAAAGGCATAAGGTTAATTAAATCTAATTAATTCTGCTTGAAAAAACATTAATTCACATATTATATTACATCTAACTTTTTTTTTGTATATATTATTTTCTTCTTAAACTTTTAAATATAAATAATTTAATACTATTTAAATTGATAATCCTTCAATAATTAAATTTGTATCTGACTTAACTTTTTTCTTGATTTTTCCTATTACCCATGAAGGCATATTTTGTGAGTTACATATTTTTAAAATCAGATCTTTATATTTTGGCTCTACTATCAAACAAAAGCCAATACCAAGATTAAAGGTATTCCATAAATCATCTTCAGGTATTTCACCAACATCTTGTAAAAATCTAAATATAAAAGGTATTTCCCAAGATTGATTATCAATACATGGCGAAAAATCGTTAGGAATACATCTTGGTAAATTCTCTGGAATACCTCCTCCCGTTATATGAGCCATACCTTTTATTTCAATATTTTCAGAGCATATTTTTTTTATTAGATTAAAGTAAATTGTTGTAGGCTTTAATAATTCATCATAAAATTTTAATTTAGTTAAAGATTCAAATTTTTCTTCTATATTCGAACATCCTTCAATGATTTTTCTGACCAAACTATAACCATTACTATGAATGCCACTACTTCCTATTCCAATTATCAAATCATTTTCGCAAATATTATCACCACTAATTAAATTTTCTTCTTCTACTATACCAACACAAAATCCAGCTAAATCATACTTATTATTTGCATAGAAACCGGGCATTTCTGCTGTTTCCCCACCAAGCAATGAACAATTATTGTCTTTACAACCTTGAGATATACCCTCAATCACTTTTTGAAGATTTTCCTTGTCAAGTTTTCCTGTAGCTATATAGTCAAGAAAAAATAATGGCTTAGCACCTGAGGTTATTATATCGTTTATGCACATCGCTACTAAATCAATTCCTACTTGATAATGAAAGTTATTTTTTTGAGCCAACTCAAGTTTTGTACCCACTCCATCAGTACCAGAAACCAAGATTGGAGATTTAAAATCTGCCAAAGGTAATTTAAATAAACCACCAAAACCTCCTATGCCTTTCATAACATTCTCAGAATGCGTTGCTTCAACAGTTTTTTTAATATCAAATACAAATTTTCTTCCTGCCACTATATCAACACCGGATTTTTTGTAATCCATAATAATTAAATGATAAACTTTACCTATATAGATATTCCTCTGAAGATTAACTTTGTCCAGTAATTATTTGTTAAATAGATTTATTTTGTAAAACCAAAAGTGCAGCAAACCATCCTCAAAACAATAAATGATATAAATAAATGGAAAAATAACCTAGAGGACAAAATTAATTTTGTGCCTACTATGGGTAACTTACATAAAGGGCATCTTGAATTAATTAATCAATCTAATAAAGATGGATCTAATGATACTCTTGTGAGTATTTTTATTAATCCACTCCAATTTAATGACAAGAGAGATTTTAAAAACTATCCTAAAACAATCGAAAAAGATATTAGGCTTGCTTTTTGCTCAGGCGCAAATGCAATTTTTGTGCCAAGTGAAAAAGAAATATTAAATATTAATAGTTTAATTTATCAGAAAGCATGCAAAAAATTATCTTCTAATTTATGTGGCAAAAGTAGAGAAGGACATTTTGATGGAGTGTGCACTATTGTATTGAGAATGTTAAAAATCATAAATCCTCAAAAAATGTTTTTAGGAGAAAAAGATTGGCAACAAGTAATAATTTTAAAAAACATGATTAAGAAATTAAATTTAAAAGTTGAAATAAAATCAATAAATACACAAAGGGATGTAGATGGAGTTCCATTTAGCTCTAGGAATAATCTATTAACCACTGCAGAAAGAAAAGATCTTCAAATCTTTTCTAAAGAGTTAAAAAAAGCCAAGAAAAATTTTTTAGTCAATAAAGTTATTGATTTAGAGGAGATAAATAACTCCTTTAAAAATAAGAATTTAAACGTTGAATACTTACAACACTTAAGTGCATTTTCTTTAAATGAATCAATTGACAAAGAAAATATTACAATACTTGCAGGTGCGATTTTGTGCGGCAGTACAAGATTAATTGATCATGTTTTTCTAATGAAGCGAAAACCTATTATTGCAATTGATGGGCCAGCTGGTTCTGGCAAAAGTACAGTTACAAAATTAATTGCAAAAAAATTAGGCTTTATTTATCTCGATACAGGAGCAATGTACAGGGCTTTAAGTTGGTTTTTCATTGACCAGAAATTAAGTTATGAGAATGATAATATCCTAGAAGAATGTTTAAAAAAATTAAACATAGTTTTCAAGACAAATTTAAATTCTCATCAAGATATATTTATAAATGATATTTGCGTTACAAATAAAATAAGATCACAAAAGATAAGTTCTATTGTTTCTACTATTGCCTCCATAGGTAAAGTAAGAGAATTTTTAGTTAAAGAACAAAGAAAAATTGGAGATAAAGGAGGAATAGTAGCCGAAGGTCGAGATATTGGCACTACAGTATTTCCAACAGCAGAAATAAAAATCTACCTTAATGCAAGTATTGATGAAAGAGCAACGAGAAGAAAACTTGAACTAGAAATAAAAGGCCAATATATTAACTTTGACAAACTCAAAGAGCAAATAAAACAGAGAGATTTGAATGATTCTACTAGAAATATCTCGCCACTTATAAAAGCAGAAGATGCTATAGAAATTATCACGGATAATTATACAGCTGAGCAGATTGCAAATAAAATTATACAGATATTCTATGAAAAACTCCCAAAAGAAATTAAAAATGATTTTTAAAGATATGGTCTAAAAAACCACTTATAGAATCAGTCAAAATATCCAGCACATAATCAAATCCTTCTTCTCCTCCAAAGTAAGGATCAGGTACTTCTTTCTCATGGAAACTATTTGCGTATTCCTGGATTTTCCGTACTTCACAATTATCTGAATATGGCTCTCTATTTTTCAGACTCATTACATTTTTATAATTTGAATCATCCATAGTAAGAATATAGTTGAATTTTTGAAAATCATTTTTATTGATCTGTCTCGCTATAGAGGTAATATCAATTTTTCTATTTTTTGCGGCAAGTCTCATTCTTAAATCAGATTTTTTGCCAACATGCCAGCTACCAGTGCCTGCAGAATCAACTAAGAATCTATCTTCAATTTGCTTTTCTTTTATTTTTTTTATAAATAATGCTTCTGCAGCAGGTGATCTACAAATATTTCCTAAGCAAACAAACAAAACTGAAATTTTTTTCATAATAATCAGATGAATTTACTCAAATTTAAATAAAATATCACTTAATAAAGTTTCTGTAAAATCAGATCCAAATAAAGTATTTAGCATTGGTCTCGCAGGATCTTTTTCTTTTCTAAATCTTAAGTAAAAATTCTGGCCTTTAACAATTTCCGAATTCAAATCTTCATCAACTTTTTTAGTTTTATAAAGAACATCAAAATATAAATTAAAGTATTCTTTAAAAACATCAAATAATTGATTTGATATCAAATAATCACTTTCAGTTTGTTTTGGTAATTTCATACATATCAAAGCAGGAGAAAAAAACTTAGAAAATTCTTGAGACATTTCTTGATTAAATGGAAATTGATGATAAAAATTATTCTTTATTTTCAATAATTTATCCAACCATTCTTTTTTAAATTGTCGTTCGAACTCAATTGATGGCTGAAAGTCTAGAACCAATAAATGATATCCTGGCAACGATACAAAATCTAATCCTAAAAAAGGCATATTAAAAATTGATTCTGGAATTATCAGGAAATTTAAAACAGCATAATCAGGACTATTGATACATAAAGCTCTAGAAAGAGTTATTTTTTCACTGCATGCTGCCCAATTAAATAAATTAACAATTTTTTTATTTTTCTTAGATCCATATAATGATTCCAAATAAGAAAACTTTGGCAAAATCTCTTTTTCAGTCAATTTATATTCATTTGATTTTGCTAATAAATATTTTAAATATTTAGACCATCTCCATTCACTAGTATTAAAAACTGTATTTTTTAAAATCATGGTAAATAATTATCTAACTAAGAGTGAATAAGAATTCTTTTACAAATTTTTCAGTCCAAGATTTACCAAAAAAAGATTTAAATAACTTTTCAGCAGGATCTTTTTCAGAACTATATTTATCATATTCAATATGTTTAGATCTAATTTCTTTATTATTTAAAAATTGATTATCAATTACTATATCATCCATACTCAGATACTCTTTTAAAAACATCTTAAATACTTTATTTAATTCTCTATCAAGATGTAATTTATTTCCTCTGCATATTATTACCCATGGCGAAAAATATTTATTTGAATCGTATATCTCCTTCATTCTTTCATTGTCAAAATTTGAATATTTTTCTTTGATTAAATTTAATCTTGAACAATATTGATCAAGATAATTTTTATTTTGAATCAAAGGTTGGAAATCTAAAACTGCAAGTAATTTATTAGATACACCAAACCATAAAATATCAACCCCCAATATCGGTTTTTCACTACTGTGATTAGGATAAGCTACGGTATTAAATACTTGTAATTTATCTCCTCCATTTAACGTTGTAACACGCCATCTTCTATATTTTGAGGATTCAAAAAGATAATTTTTAATAATATATTTAGAGTCTTTATTATGGAACTCTTGAAAATCTGATGGAAGTTTTTTTTGTGAAAAATTTCTTTCTTGAAGACTAATATTTAAAACATCAAGTAAGGAATTCAACATAAAAGTTAGTCTTCAGTGCTTCCTTTTCTGACTTTTTTTGTAAGAAAGTTAAATACAATTCTCCCTAATACAGAAATTAAATTACCTTCAAGTTCCCTGAACATATTCATATTATAAGCAAAAGCTTCATTAGCTTCCTCAATTATTTTATCAGCAATTTTCTGATCAATAGGGAGTTTATTAAGAGTTTCTGAATAAGATTTTTTAAATAATTTTTCATCCTCAATTAATTTAAATTCATAAAAATTTAATCCATCATCACCTTTTAAATTTAAAGCCTTTTTTGCGATTTTCTTGAGAATCTGTCCACCAGATAAATCTCCTATATACCTTGTATAGTGATGGCCAACTAATAACTCGGGCGATTCATTAGCTACTAACCTTATTCGATTAACATAGGATTGAGCAGATTCAGAAATTTTAATTTGATCTAACCAATTGTTTCCATAATAAAATTTAAGATCTTTTTCCAATGTTTGTCTTCTAAATAATTCTTTAAAACCAATATGCTTAATAACTGGATGATCCTGTTGAACTAATCTATCTATCTCTTCTTCCATAGCTTTATAAACAAAATATAAATCACTGATCAACTTTCTATAAGATGTTTTTTCTACAACACCTTTTAAAAAACAAGCGACAAAACCTGTATTTTCTGCCATTGTATGGGATTTTTTAGTCCCTTCTCTTAATTGACCTGCTAATGCAACTGCCATTTATAAATTCAAAAAGTTATTAAATATATATTTAATCTACTAATAAAATGCAAGAAACAGCTATTTTTTGTTACTAGAAGATGTTGTAGAGAATAACTTATAAAGTTCTTTGCAGACTTGAAACAAATTATCTTTTTGTACGTTTTGAGGAGGATGACTTCCAGTCATTTCCCATTCTCCAACTGTTGCAACTCTCCATCTTTCTTTTGGCAAGATCATGCCTCTCATAATAATTCCTAACAATTTAGGCTTACCTTCTTGATCAATATTATCAATGCGTAATTGGAGTAAAATTGCTCTACACTCCATGCAAGGACTCCATCCTGGGAAATGAAATGAAAAATCAAGTGTATCTAACCATTCATTCTGATTTGAATTATCCCATGGACTAAAATCTACTTTAGCTTCTGGAAAGTATCTGCGAAATAAGGTGGCTGTAGAGGCAATTTTATTTGCAATATCTAAATTTCTTACATTTGCGCTTGCATTCATAATAATTTTAATCTTTGACTGAAAATGACATAACTTATAAAAATTTGCTATTTAAAAGCTTTTTATTTTAATCTAAATGTTGAAATGAACATTATTAATTAAATCTTTCTGCTGGAGAATGATTAAAAAGTTCGATAAATCATTCCACTCCAAGATTAAAATTTTGCAGATCTAGTTTAATCTTTTTAAAAATTATTATTTATGCCTTCATTTAAAAAATTAACAATCCCAACTACTGGAGAAAGGATAACCTTTAAAAAAGGCAAACCAATTGTACCTCATAATCCAATTGTACCCTTCATAAGAGGTGATGGAACGGGAGTTGATATTTGGCCAGCGACACAAAAAGTGCTTGATTCTGCTATTGCTTTCAGTTATGGAAAAAAAAGAAAAATTAATTGGTTTAAAATCTATGCTGGTGACGAAGCTTGTGAAAATTATGGTACTTATAATTACCTACCTGAAGATACAATTGAAGCAATAAAATTTTATGGTGTAGCGATAAAAGGACCATTAACAACTCCAATCGGTGGCGGAATAAGATCATTAAACGTAGCCTTAAGACAAATATTTGATTTATATAGTTGTGTAAGACCTTGTAAATATTATTCTGGTACTCCAAGTCCTCATAAAAAACCACAGGATCTAGACATCATTGTTTATCGAGAAAATACAGAGGATATTTATATGGGCATTGAATGGGAGGCGGATGATCAAATTTGTAAAGATTTGATCAATCATTTAAATGATTTTGTAATTCCAAATAGTGAAAAATTAAAAAATAGAAAACTTCCAGCATCAGCAGGTATAGGAATAAAGCCAGTCAGCAAAGAAGGAAGTCAGAGACACATTCGTAAAGCGATTGAACATGCAAAAAAATTAAAAGGAGATAAAAAACATGTAACTCTTGTTCACAAAGGTAATATCATGAAATTCACTGAGGGAGCCTTTAGAGATTGGGGTTATGATTTAGCCATAAATGAGTTCCGAAGAGATTGTATTACTGAAAGAGAAAGTTGGATCCTAGATAATATAAAAAATAATCCAGATATAAATATTGAAAACAATGCAAGACTTATTGAGCCAGGTTTTAATAAACTTACCATCGAGAAACAAAACATTATATGCGAAGAAATCAGCCACGTAATCTCATCTATTTCTCAATCTCATGGAAATAACAAATGGAAGGAACTTGTTTTAATTGATGATCGAATAGCAGATAGTATATTTCAACAAATCCAAACGAGGCCTCAAGAATACTCTATACTTGCCACTTTAAATCTTAATGGAGATTATTTATCTGATGCGGCTGCGGCAATTGTTGGTGGATTAGGAATGGCACCTGGAGCAAATATAGGAGATAATGCAGCAATTTTTGAAGCGACTCATGGAACCGCACCAAAACATGCAGGGTTAGATAAGATCAACCCCGGTTCCGTTATATTGAGCGGAGTTATGATGCTTGAATATTTTGGTTGGAATGAAGCTGCTGATTTGATAACCAAGGGATTAAGTAACTCCATAAAAAATAAACAAGTTACTTACGATTTGGCAAGATTAATGGAACCTAAAGTTAGTCCTCTCTCTTGCAGTGAGTTTGCCGAGGCAATAATATCAAATTTTTAAAATAATTCTATTTATTTTCTATTGCTTGCCAAACATCCTTTAAAGAATAATCATCGCCTAAATTACCTGGAAATGTGATCACTGGTAAATAATTATTATTAATTAGTTTGACTTTTACTAAAGAGATACCGCTACAAATTTGACCTTCTAAATAAACATAATCTACATTAAAACTAGAATTTAAAATAGTATTTGAAGTAATTCCACCTTTAGATATAAGGTAACCAATTTCATGTTTAATATCTGCTACAATTTCAGCTACAAAAAAAGATAGTGAATTGTAAAAATCCATTTGATCAAGATTATTTGCAAGAATTTTTTCTTTTCTAGATGTATAAATTATGGGTATAAAGGAGTTCTTTAAAGTTATTCTTATTTTTTCCAAAATGAAATTTTTTAATTTATAAATTTGAATTTCTTTATCTTTCGAAACATGTATCTTGTAAAACTTTTCAACATCAATTTCAATGGCATTAAAAAAATCAAACTCTAATAACTTTTTAAATTGGTTTGTTGAAATATCAGTATAAGAGCCAATGATTATTAATCCTGGCAAAAACTGATTTAGAGTATTTCTTGCTCTTAATTGAGAGTAATAAGAATTACTTTTTTTAGGATTTTTAGTATTAGAAATTGCTTTCAAGAAACTTGCAGCTGTTCTAAATAAAAATTTCTTATTTTTGATTAGCTCGCTTATTATTTTTGAAAATTTCTCTAATTGAGAAAATTTATCAATATCGACTATTACATGTGTATTATTTTTTAAATTTGCCATATATTTTTTAAGCTCATGAAGAGGCTTTTGATCAATACAATTTAAATTCTCTATATTTTTCAGTTCAATCTTAGATCTACTTTTTTTATGTAGTAATTTTTTTAAATCATTTGTTTCGTACCCGAAAATAATATCTTTAGCAAAATTAGTCTTATGAGCTGGGACACCATTAACAAAATGTTTTCCATTAATAGTTACTCTATTACCCTCTAAAAAAGCTGGAATATGAAAGGTTGCATCAAAAGGACCAAGATATTCATTTATAAGATAAGGTTCTAAGAAATTATGACCTCTAAGAGTAGAATCTCCTCTGCTTACAAAAAGCAAATTATGTTGTATGTTATTTTCAATTGATACTTTATTGAGATTATTGCAAATTTCTTGTAATCTTTTTTTTACTTCTTTTTCCGTTAAGGAGCGAGTATTTGCTAAAACAAATAATAAACTTGACTTACTCAGTAAGCCCTTTAGTAGAGTTTCATAATTCCAATTCAATAATAATAAACAATCATGAACTAATTGAGAGCCCGTTGGATCATCATCAATAACAATTATTTTCATATGCTTTTTATCTTTTATAAATTATTTACTTTTATGGATGCCTTTAATATTTGACTCTGACTAGGAAGTAAATTTATATTTCTATATCCATCAATAAAAGAATTTCTTGGGCTAGTCCAAGGTTCTAAACAAATCATTTTTCTTGGTGGATCAGTCCATATTACACTTAGATCAAAAGGATAAGGATTAATTAAAGTGATTTGCCTATTAAAGCCAAAATCCTTGAAAGATATCTCACCACAAGAATACATCAATAAATCTACTCCATTTGAAATTTTTTTAAGTAAATTATCTGATAATTCAAGTATATTATTTTTTTGATTCTGACAATTTAATGGGTAATTTATAAATTCAATTTTTTTAAATGTTGAGATATTAAAGTATGGATGCAACCCAAAATTTATAGGCATTTTTTTTCTTGAAAAATTTTCTATTACAATTTTGAATTCTAAAGAATCAATTCCAAAGCTTAATTGAATCTTTAACTTAAAATCAAAAGGATAGTATTGTTTTGTTAATTGATTACTAACTAAACTTAAAATTAGTGTTCTTTTTTCGTTATCTATTGCAAATTGCCAAACTATATCTCTTGCAAAACCATGCTGATTAAGATCGATATAATTATCTCCAAAAAATGCACGTTTGCTAAGACTACCGCAAATAGGGAATAAAATTGGTATTCCTCCCCTAATACTTTGAGATTTATTTAAGAATCTATCTTCATCAAAATATAAAATATTTTCAGAATTATTAACCCATTTTGTTATTATTCCTCCTCTTGAAGGGCAGAAATTTATAAAGTTATCCTCATCTTGTTTAAAAATATAAATCCCATTATCTTGAGCAATTAAATTCATTTTAAAGCAAGTAATTTATAAGGATTTCATCCAATCTAGAATATGTTTATTTACTGATTCTGGTATCTCATCATGGGGACAATGTCCTGCATCTAGGATAATTTCAGTTGTTTTTTCTGGAGTAAATTTTTTATATAAATTTCTTTTCTTGGGTGTATTCATCCATGGATCTTTACTACCCCAAAGCAAGAGAAGAGGAGACTTTAATTGATTAAAAAGTTTATCTAAAGGTTCTCCTTGTGGGCCCGAAGGATTAAATACACTACGAAAAACATTAAATGCTCCCACATCAAGGGAGGGATTTCGTATTGACTCTACTAAAAAATCATCCACATTTTTTTTATCAACGTAAACTTGTTTTAATGTTTTTCTAATGTTGTTTGGTTTTCTCATGTTCTCAAAGATTAATCTTTGTAAAACAATATTTTTCAGGAAAATACCTGCAACAGTCTCCAATGAGGTTTGCAGCATATTTTTTTTTGTTAATTTCTCTTCACTAAAATAACCAGCCGCATTAAGTAAGATTACTCCTGCTGATAAGTCTTTAAGGCTTGCTCCTGCAGCGAGCGCAGCATAACCCCCTAGAGAATTACCTACAATAACAGTTGGTTTTTTTATTACCTCTTTAACATATGCAATGACTTGATCTTTCCATAAAGCACCTGAATAATCTATATCATTAGGCTTTGGACTTTTACCAAAACCCAAAAGATCTATAGCGTGAACATCAAATTGTTTAGATAATTCTGGAACATTAAATCTCCAATGATCTGTTGAAGCCCCAAAACCATGAATCAACAAAATAGCTGTGTTAGCTGAATTCTCTTTTGATTTTGCCAGAATAGTATGTATTGGATAATTTAAAAAATTCCAAGTATAGTTTCCATTAGGGTTTAGTACAGATGATTTTGTCATTAGAGTGATACATTTAGATTTATATTAATAGAATTATTTATTAACGAAGTCCTACAGGATCAGCTGCAACATCATCTGAAATTTTGTTCCCATCACCAGGATTTTTATCCCTCAAAACGATTCTTAAAAGTACTGGAGCAAGAAAAGTTGTTCCAATCACCATCAATAATATTGCTGCTTCTAATGAAGGGGTTAACAAACCAGCACTTGTTCCTAACCCAAGGAAGATTAAACCAACTTCACCTCGAGGCATCATTCCAAGACCAACTACTAATCTATCAGTTGGTTTATCAATAATAAAGGACCAACCCGCAGCAATTTTCCCTATGATTGCTACTACCAATAAAAAACCAGCAACTATAAGAGCAGACCTGCTTGCAGGATCTAAAGGATTGATCACAGATAAATCCATCCCTGCTCCAACTAATACAAAGAATATCGTTGCGAATAAAGAAACCAAAGGGAGTACAGATTGTTGAATTGCATGATTATTTTTGGAACTACTTAAAATAAGTCCTGCAGCAAATGCACCTAAGGCCGCCTCAAGTCCAATAGCAGTTGCAACAAAACAACACAATACTAAAATTACAAAAGATGCAACTACAACTGCGCCAGGAGCTTTCAATCTATCCAAAAGCCAATCAAAACCTGGGGCTGCAGTGCGGCTAAGAGCTATTGCAGCAATTACAAATACAACTGCAGCTGCCACTAATTTTATGATTGGAGCAATTTCCAGTGAACCTCCAGCAGCCAAAGCAACTACAACTGCAAGTATTACAATGCCCAAAATATCATCAAGAACTGCTGCACCAATAACAATCTGTCCCTCGCGAGTTTTTAGATATCCCAATTCACCAAATACACTTGCTGTAATTCCAATACTTGTAGCGGTCATTGATGCTCCCGCAAATACTGCAGGTATCAACTCCACATGAAAAATAAACATTAATCCAAAAGTACCAAAAGCAAAAGGTAAAATAACCCCAGCCATAGCTACTGTAAAAGCTTGAGTTCCGACCGCAACTAATTCTTCTAATTCGCTCTCCAAACCAGTAAGAAATAACAAAGCATATAATCCCAAAGTCGCAACTGCTTGTAAAGAAGGAAATGTCTCAAAGTACACATCTGGGACCGCCTCTGGAGGAATTGAAGCCAGCGAGCTGATTAAATTGACTAAGCCCTCATTCAAGTTGGTCTGCGCAGACGGAGGTATTAATAGATGAAAACCAGAAGCTCCTATCACAACTCCTGCTAGAAGCTCTCCAACAATCGTCGGCAAGCTGAGTCTTACCAAAACTTCAGCAAGAGTTCTTGCTGCTAAAAATATTAATAGAAATCTTATAACTCCTATGAGAGTTTCAGCAACTTCTAAATCATGCGCACTTAGTTCTGCCAGAAAATAATACATCTAAAGAATTCAAAAAATCTAACTATATGGACCCTAGTTTATCAGGTACCATCTTTAGGAATTATGTAAAAAAAAAATAAACAAGTGTGGATCTGCAGTTACAAAGCAGAATTATTTACAAATGTAGCTAATGTCAAATATATGAGAAATCCTATGAATACCAATGAACCTCTTGATCTAAGACTGCCTACTCCTGGCTGTTACTTGGATTCAGAAAAAGCTGGAATGGATTCAGATGCGGTATTTAAAGGTATGACTTCTCACCTTTTCTTTACTCTTGGAAAATTAGCAACATCGGCTAGTCACCATGATCTTTATATGGCTTTGAGTTATGCTGTAAAAGATCGACTGATGACCAGATATTTAGCTAGCCAAGAAGCTATAAGAAAGAAACCACAAAAAACAGTTGCTTATTTATCTGCAGAATTTTTAATAGGTCCCCAACTAAGTAATAATTTATTAAACCTAGGAATTACTAAAGAAGCTGAAGAGGCTTTAACAAGATTTGGGATAGAATCATTAACTGAAATATTAGAGGTCGAAGAGGAGCCAGGCCTTGGCAATGGAGGTTTAGGTAGACTTGCTGCTTGTTATATGGAGTCACTAGCTTCACTACAAGTTCCAGCAGTAGGATATGGGATAAGGTACGAATTTGGGATTTTCAATCAAATCATTAGAGATGGATGGCAAGTGGAAGTTACTGACAAATGGTTAAAGGGTGGCTGGCCGTGGGAACTTCCTCAACCTGATGAATCTTGTTTTGTTGGATTCGGAGGAAGAACCGAGAGTTACAGAGATGATAAAGGGAACTATAGATCAAGATGGATTCCTTATGAACATGCTATTGGGGTTCCACATGATGTCCCTGTTTTAGGTTATAGAGTCAATACATGCGATAGGCTACGTTTATGGAGAGCTGATGCTACTGAAAGTTTTGATTTTTACGCTTTTAATATTGGTGATTATTATGGTGCCGTTGAAGAAAAAGTTGCTTCTGAGACATTATCAAAAGTTCTTTATCCAAATGATGGTACTGATGAAGGACGGAG